>CALUNB010000056.1 GCA_944321885.1 uncultured Bacteroidales bacterium
GAGCCGAACAGCTTCTTGAAGCCGAAGTCGGTGTAAGGGTTGATGTAGCGATCGCGGATGCCTTCGGTTCCCATGGTGTCGTAGAAATATTGGTTGATATGGGCAAACATACATATAAATTCCGGCTTTTACATCGATTCGATGCAAAAAAGACCCCAAACGCTCCGTTGGGTAGGCGGGCTCCCGGAACACGGAATGGTCGTTTCTCAGGCTTCGTCCACCTCCTCGATTCGAATCTGCTTTCCGATATAGACAAGCATTCCCTGGCAAGAAGCATATCCCATGCTCTTCAAGGCGTCCATGTAGCCGCGGACCTGTTTTTGGTATTGCGGCAGGGCTTCTCCGGTTTTGAAATCCAGGACAATGGCACTGCCGTTCCGGAATACGACCCGGTCCGGGATGCAGGTAAGGGTCGGAGAGAGGGCAATCGGCATCTCGGTCTTGGCCTGGCATCCTTCGGCAAAACAAGGAACAAGGCGTGGATGGCTCAATAATTGTTGCAGTGTCGAACGGGCTTCGGATTCCCGTTTCCGGAAAACCGGGTATTCGTTAAGGGTAGTGCGCAAGGCCTGTTCCAAGCGGGTTTCGGTATAAACCAAGATGCGGGACAGGGTTTTATGGATGAAGTTGCCCCATTCCTGTTCATCGGACAGGAGGGCGGGCGGCAGGGCCGTGGTTCGGGCTTGGAGCCTCCAATCCGTGCTGGTGAACCGGCTCAACTTGGTTTCAACTGGAATGTCCACCGTGTATCCCGGCTCTTTGCCGCTCTCTTCATTGAACACTCGTTCGCCGACCGCCATCTCGCCAATTCCGGCATCGGCATTGTCCGGGAATCCGGATTCGGAACCCCCTTGGAGACTATCCTCCGTATCTTTTTGGGGTAAAATTCCCTCTTGCGACTGTGTCAAAATAAAATTGTCATGACACGTTCGGCGGTTTGTCAGAATGGGTGAGATGCAAGGCGCTGAGATCGAGAACGAAGGAGCGTACTTAGGTACGTGACTGAGTTCGAGACTCGAAAGCAACGCAGCAGATTGCCCGTTATGACAAACCGCCAAGAGTTCGCCCCCGTCTTCCTCCAGCTCGATATACTGCGGATAGGCTTCGGCAAAGCGGGCAATGGCGTCCGGCGTCTTGAAACTTTCGGATTCCCTGTCCGGCACGGCCTCCAAAAGATAGAGTTTCCGGCAGGCCCGTGTCGTGGCCACGTAAAGCGCGTTCAGGTTGTCGATTTCAATCATCTGCTTCTCGGCGGCCATGTCCTTTTCGGCGGGCGACCCAGCAATCCGTTTCACGTAACGGACCAAGGCGGTCGGAAGCCCGAGTGCATCGGGCAGGCAACCGGGGCGGAGCCAATGCAGTTCGGAGGGATGCAGGCGGCTGTCGCAGATGAACGGCATGATGACAACCGGGAATTCCAGGCCTTTGGATTTGTGGATGCTCATGATCCGGACGGACTGGCCGTCGGCTGGCGGGCAAAGGGTCGTGTCCGCCCCGCTTTCAGCCCACCAATCGGATAGGTCCGACAAGCGTCCGAAACGGTTTCCCTGCACCTGGTCGAGGAAGGTAAGCAGGAACTGGTCGGCCGTGTCCTGCATCTTCCAGAAACGGATGACCGCCTCCACGGTGTCGTAGACATCGGCTTGCTGCCAGCCAAGTTGGTGCAGGTTCTTGAAATGGCGCTTAGTATCGGCCGATTTCCATCCCTTGAAAATATCTTCCTCCTTTCCGGGCCAGAGACCGAGCTGTTTGGCCAAATGATAGGTTTCGGCCTTGTAGTACTCTTCTTGGCGGTCGATGTAACGCAAGGAAGCCATCAAAAGGCGGAGTCCGTCATGCGAACCCAAGGTCAGGGAGTCGGGCGTGGAAACGGGAATGCCTTGCGAGACCAAGTAGTCTGCCACGAGGCGGCAATGGGCGTTGTTCCGGCAAAGGATGGCGATTTCTCCGGCTGGATGCTGGCGGATGATTTCCAAGGTATGGCGGAGATACCAGTCTTGCAGGTATTCCCCGTTCATGCTTTTGGCTAAATAGAAACGGACTGCCTCGAAATCGGGTTCGGGCAGCTGTCTGGTATGTGCCTTGTAGTACTGTTCATGCTCTTTGAAAACCCGTTGGGCAAGGTTCCCGGTCCGGGACGGGTTCCCGGCCTCTTCCGCCTCCTGGTCGAAATCCGGGCAGAAAGCGTAGCGGTTCTTGATGAACTCGTAAAAGAGGTTGTTGAACGCGATGATACCGGGTTCCGACCTCCAATTGCTTTGCAGGTCGCGGACTTCCACCGGTAGTCCGCCCTTGGCTTCGCAAAGGTTCACGAACTGGGCCAGGTCGGCATTGCGAAAACGGTAGATGGATTGTTTGGGGTCGCCCACGATCAGGCATCCGTTCCCCTGGGCCAAGTTGTTCTCGACCAAGGGCCGGAGATTCTTCCATTGCAACTTGGACGTGTCTTGGAACTCATCGATGAAGATATGGCGGTAGCGCGTGCCGCTACGTTCGTAAATGAAATCGTTGCTTTCTTCGCTTAAAGCTTTGTCGATGCGTTGGTTGAACTCCGAAAGGGGAATGGCGCCGGTGGTCTCTTTGATTTCTTCGAGGATTTCGTTGGCACGGTCGAGCAAGGCGAGCGCGTAAATGGAGTTGTCCAGGATTTCCTTGATCAGGATGTAATGGCTGAAGTCGATTTGCTGTAAATTATTGAAACATTGCAATAAGGCTTCAGCCTCGGTGCTGTATCGGGATGACTTGAGGATGCCTTTTTCCACGCATTTGAGGATGCTGGAAGAGGGAGATGCGATTTCCAAGGCTCCGATGCTTCCAGGAAGGGCTTCCGGTTTGAACCAGGCATAGAGGCTGCGGCTCTTGCCGTGGAAGTCCTCGGCCCCCAAGCCGGCTTCGCTGACAATCTGCCTGCCTTGGCCTATGCGCGTTTCGATTCGGTTTTCGATTTGCCTGCAATAATCTTGGAGCTTTTCGATGATACCTTTGAAATCGTCGGCATGGATGGATTCCAGTCTTTCCAAGGACTCGAAGCTTCCCTCGTCGAACAGCAGCTGGACGGTGTTCTGGATTGTTTCGTCGAGCCGGAGGCTTTTCTCTTCTTCATCCCGTTTTTGAAGGAACCTGTTGAGAATCTCGGTCTGGATTTCCTTGCCGGGGCGACCGCATTCGTCCAAGAGGCGGTCGGTGATTTCCTGGCTCAGTTTCTCCAATTCTATGTCCGGGGTGTAGTTCTGGGGCAGGCCGAGTTCGAACGCGAAAGGCCGGACTATGTTCTGGACAAAGCTGTCGATGGTTTTGATGGAGAAGTCTTGGTATTGGTGCAGGATTTGGCGGAGTTTCTGCCGGGCGCGGGTTTGGAGGTCGGCATGGAGCCGGGCGGATGCTTCCGGGCCGGCTTTGGCTTGCTGCCGTTGAGCGGGGCTGAGCAGTTTCTCCCAATCGGGATATTCGCCTTTGGCCAGCTGGGCAAGGGTTTCGAGTATCTTGCGCTTCATGTCGGCCGTGGCGGCGTTGGTGAAGGTGATGGCCAGGATCTGGAATGCCGAGCTGCCGGGCTCGAGCAGGTGGCGCATGTATTCCTGTGTCAGGGTATAGGTTTTTCCGCTCCCGGCGGAAGCTTTGTAAATCAGCAGGCGGCTGCCGTTGGATGTATCGAGGTCTGCAAGGTTTTGCATGGCGGTTGTTTTCGGGTTGGCAAGATTGGGTCCAGACATGGCCGTGTCTATTGGGAGGGGGAGTGCCGGAATAGAGGGCATCCGTCCCGCGACACGGCTTCCTTCTATCCGGCCGCTGTCTGGAAGCGGCAGAACCCGGTGTATTTGCAATACTCGCAATTGTCCGGATTCTCGGTGCAGCGCAAGTCCTGGGCGGGGTCGAGCATGTTCCCGATTGTTTCTTCCAGGAATTGCCGGGTATGCGCCATGATTTCGGGCATGGGGACCTCTTCGATCCGGCTTCCCTCCAGGGAAACCATCCTGCCCTTGTTTTTCAGGCTGCAAATGCAGGCTTGGAGAGGTCTTTTCTCTTCGGGGTTCATGGCGGTATATAAATAAAGGTACATGAGGAGCTGGAAGGCCTGGGAACTGTCCTTTTCTTTGAGCTGGTCCCAATCATCCAGGTTCAGGTTCTGGGTCTTGCCTGTCTTGTAGTCCACAATCCGGACATGGGTCTTGTCCGAGCCGGAAGGACGGTAGGTGTCCATCCGGTCGGCATACCCGATCAGGTTGACCGAAGTGCCTGCGATTTGTTCCCGGTGGTGCATGAAGCCTTCGCAGCGCAGGATGCAGAGTTCGCCCTGCCTGATTTCCTCTTCCAGGGCCGCGGCATAGCGTTGCATCCAGATTTTCAACTCTTCGTAGGCCAAGTAGTTCTGCCCGTGTTCGTATTGGCCTCCGGCAAACACCTTTTCCAGGGCTTGCCGGAGGAGGGGTTCGTGGTCCCGGCGCAAGCTCTCCACGTCTTCCTGTTGCAGTTTCCGGCCTAATCTGCCGGTCTTGTCCGGTCCTTTGCCAGTGAAGAAGTCTTCCATGGCTTGGTGGAAAACCTTGCCTTTGAGGCTGTGGTCCAGCTGGTCGCTTACTTCGGGTGGTTCGCCCAGACGGAGCAGGTATTTGAAATAGAATTGAACCGGGCAGTGCAAGAATGTGGACATGGCGCTGAACGAGATTCCGGATTTGTCGTAACCTTTGTCCAATATCAGCCGCAGCTCTTTCAGCAAGGTTTCGCTTTTGGGTACATGCAGCTTGCGGGGAGAGTATTGGGAATGGAGGAGGCGGAAACTTGCTTCCGCCGGGTCCCCTTGGGTGATATTTCCCGGCAGCTCGTGTTCCAGTTGCAGCAGGAAACGGCTTTTTTCCTTGTTCGAGCCGGGTTGGGCTCCGAGGTATAAGAGGGTAGCTTGCCTGCAGTTTTGCAGGAGACTGTAAAAATGATGGGCCTGCATGGCAATCTGTTCGGTCTCGGTGGGAATATGGTAGTGCTTTTTGAGGTTGTACAGCAGGAAACTTTCCTGGGGGGGCGTGCCGGGCAGCACGCCTTCGTTCATCGACAGCAGGATTACATGCTCGAACTCCATGCCCCGTGTCTCCAGCATGCCCATGATGTTGAGCGGCGCGTCCGGGTTGCCGGTATAGTTGAGGCTGATGCCCGATAACAGGTCTTGGAGCAGGCGGAGGGTGGAGAGCGGGCCGAGTTCTTCTTCGGGAAGGAACCTTAGGGTTGCTATTTGCTCTTGCGCGTTGCTGATGAGGTTTTGCAGGAAGCTGGTTTCAAAAGGGTTGAGCCTCTCTTCCGGGTTGGTTTGGAAGAGGTCGGTTTGCCGGGCTTGCTGGCTACCCTTGTCGGATTCGAGGAGTTTTTGGGCGATGCCGGTAAAAAGGGAGAGGGATGCCAAGGGCGACCCCATCGTCACGGAGGTGTGGTTCTGCCTGGTTGGGGCCAGAGTTTCCCCGCTGCTGCCATGGGGCTGGCTTTGCCGGGACTCCGGTTCCCCCGCTTCGGGATGGCTGCCGCCTGTGCCGGGTTCTGTTATGCCGGAACCGGAATACGGAAGGAGATCCGGCTTTTGAGGTTCTTCTGCCGCGGGATTCCCGGAACAGAAAATGAACTGGCAGAGCTGGTCGGTCATCGGGTTCCGGCCCGGGAAAAGGCTTCGGAATTCCGTCTGGGAAAAATACAGCTGGTGGCCCGAAATCAGCCAGGTGGCAATCTCGTCGGCGGTACAGCTTTCGGCATCGGGCTTCGGATTTTCCTGGGAACCGGATTGTTTTTTGAGCAAATCTTTGTTCTTGGGGCTTTCCTTGAGCGATACCAATCGTCGGAAAAGAGGGTTCCGTAGAAGGCTCAGGATGAAACCGGCCTGGAGGTTCCGGCTTTGGCTCTGGTAAATGAAGTTCTTGGCTTGCAGCAAGGTGCTGAAGAGCGTGCCGGAGAAAGTGCCCGACAAGGGGCTGGCAATGCTGACGTTGTAATCTGTCCCTTCCGGCAGCGAGTTCATCAGGGGGGCGAACAGGCTTTCGTCGTTGAGGACGACAAGCGTGTGCCGACGGTCTTGCCGGGGCATGTTCTGGAGTATGTTGGAGAGGACTTTTGCTTGGCCGGTGTTCTGGGAGCATTCCACGATCCGGAGCCGGATGTCCTTGAGGTGGTCGGCGATGTCCTCGTCCTGCAAATGCCGGTTCAAATCCGGATCCGAGCGGTATCGGCGCAGGAAATGCCCGGCTTCCTGCTCGGAATCCTCCATGTAATAACGGTCGGCATTCCACAATATGTCGGCTTTTCCGGCCCGGACCAGGCTTTTGATAATCTGTTGTTCGGCGGCGGTCAAGGCGTTGAGGCCGGCGAAGAGGTAGAAGCCATTTCGGGGCAGCCCGTCTTGGAGCAAGCCGGGCAGGTTCTGGCAGGCAATACGTCCGGCAAGCCCGGTATAGGCGCAACCTTCGGATAGCAGCCGCTGGGTGAAGGTTGCGTGAATGCGGCCCAGTTTCTGGTAAA
Source organism: uncultured Bacteroidales bacterium (assembly GCA_944321885.1). Lineage (GTDB taxonomy): Bacteria > Bacteroidota > Bacteroidia > Bacteroidales > P3 > Pullibacteroides. The sequence goes on from CALUNB010000056.1 coordinate 6,493, forward strand.
ACGCCAAATAATGGCTTTGCAAGGCTCCTTGCTTGGAGCTGCCGAGGTCCAAGTGCCAGCTGCCGATGCGTTTGTCTTCGGCAATGTAGGAAAGGATTTCCTGGGCGGGAGCCAATTGGTTGTCTATCTGGTTGAAGTCTGACAGCAACATGCGGCCCCAATCCAGGAAACGGTCGAAGCTCCGGGCTTCTTCCCCGTCTTGGCGGTACACATCGCGGTAAGCTTCGTACAGCCGGATTTGCAGCTGGAGAGGTGTTGCCTTGCCGAGTCCGGCCAGCTGGAAAATGAGTTCGTCCATGCTTCCGAATTTGGGCAGCCAGCAGGGGAGCTTGCCTTCTTCTTGGGCTTTGAGGATAAGTTTCCGGCTGAGGGTCCGTTGCAAGCGCAAGGTGGGCAGGATTACTTGGAGGTCTGTTTCCTGGAGGTCGAATCGGCGGATGTGTTGGCAAACATATTCGGTAAAAGGGATGGTTCGGGGCATGGCGTTCGGTTTTATTTTCGGGTATTTGGGGTGCAAAGGAAAGCGGCTAGTCTGCGGTTTCTTGGCATACCCGTGGCTTTTCTGCCTGTTGGTTTCCAAGACGGCTCTTTCCGGATGCGGCCTCTTGGGGTTCGGCTGTTGTTCTGGTGTGCTACGGGGAATTCCGTTTGCACTCACGGGGATGGTTTCCGGCTGGCTGTTTCCTGGAAGGCGGCAAGTGTCCTTGGCATCATCCCCGCTTTCTTCTCCGCTTGCGCGCTCAGGTTCCGGCTGGCTACTTCCTGGGAAGCGGCAATTGTCCGGTTCCGGCGGAAAGTCCTCCGTTTGTCTTTTTTTTCTTCTGTTTCCTGTTCTTTTCCATGGCCGGGGTTTTCTTTGGAGGAATGGTGCCGAGTTTTTTCTGTTCAATCAGTTGGACGATGGATTCGATGTCCCGGTCTTCCCCCTCCGGGTCGTAGCCTGCTTTGAGGTCGTAGCCCCAGAACACGGCCATGGTCTGGTAGGCGAAAGCCCTGGCTCCGCCCCGGAAGTCCTTGAGCAGGTAATAGGCGGTGGTGTCGGTCTGCCGTGCCAACAGCTTGATCAGGATGGCACCTTGGCTTTTGGTCATGTTCTTGAGGTCTTCCAGGAAATCGTCCCGGATTTGCTGTTCCTGTGCCTTGAGGTATTTGCGCGATTCCTTTTTGCGGCCTGCGGCATGGAGCGAGTCGCGTATGGCGGTGTATTCTTCCATGCGTTCTTTGGCCAGGACAGCGTAGGGGTAGGTCCGCCGTACATTGTAAACCAGGCGCAGGTAGGCGTTGCGTTCTTCGGCAGTCAGGGTTCTGCGGTGTACTTCCACTTGTTCCAGCATTTGCATCGGCAGCATTTCGCCTTGGCTTTGGCCTACCGGCACGGTATCGGGGGCCATGGCGGCTTTTGCCGTGCCGCAGGCCAAAACGCAAAACAGCACCATGAACCACTGGATTCCGGCGGCTTTCCTTCCGGGCTTGCCTTGTTTCATGTGCATTGCGGCATTTTTCATAAGCGTTCGCAGCGTTTTTTACCCCGTCCGGTTCCTGTGAACCCGGAAGCGAAAATACGCAATTCCTTTAAAAAGGCAGCTCCCTTCCGTAATAAGGCAGAGGTTCGCTTAGCTGCTGGATTTCTTTGTCTTGATATATCTTAGCCTGCTTGTCTAAATGTGCCAGCAAGTCCACCCTTCGGTCGGGATTTTCTATCTCTTCCCTGCGGGCTTGGCTGATTTTCAGGAAATTTTCCTCTTTGTCGATGCCTAAGAACCGCCTGCCGATTAAGTTGGCGGCAATGCCGGTCGTGCTGCTGCCCGTAAATGGATCGAGAATCCAGGCATTGGGCCGTGTCGAAGCTTGGATAATCCGGCTCAATACGCTCAACGGTTTTTGGGTCGGATGTTTTCCACATGTTTTTTCCCATCGGGCAATGGCAGGCAAGGTCCATACATCCCGCATTTGGGTTCCCCCGTTGATTTTTTTCATCAACTCATAGTTGAAAAAATGTGCCGTTTTGTGTTCCCTCCTGGCCCATAGGATGTATTCGGCGGAGTAGGTGAAATACCGGCAGGAAAGGTTGGGAGGAGGATTCGTCTTGACCCAGGTAATGCAATTCAGTATTTTGAAACCCAATTCGGACAAGCAGCGGGCAACGGAGAAGATGTTATGGTATGTACCGCTTATCCAAATGGTTCCTTCGGGTTTCAATTTTTCCCGGCAGGCCGCTAACCAGGTCTTGTCGAACAGGTAATCCTCCTCAATCCCTTGAGATTGATCCCAAGAGCCTTTGTTGACCGATACGACTTTGCCGCTTTGGATACTGATGCCTCCGTTGGACAAATGGTAGGGAGGATCCGCAAAAATCATATCGAATTGGAATTGGAAAGAATTCAGTAAATCAATACAATCCCCTTGTAAAAGACAGAAGTCCCTGTTAGCGGTTCGAAAAAAAGGTGTAATCATCGGGTGTGGCTTGCGGTGGATACTATTTCGAAAATGTTCTTATGATTTTTCAATTTTTGCAGCAACTTCTTGAACATATAGGCATCGGGGTTGTTCGTTTTTTCTTGAAGCATTAGCAGCCGGGCCAGGAGAAGGAGAAATTTGGCACTGTATTCCCCCTTTTGTGCTAACTTTGGATAATTGGACGCCTCTTGGTTTACGGAGTCAATCAAATAACTTTCGTTCAGCAACCGCTGCCTATCTTCATCGGAACGAATACCTTCTGTTTTTTCCCATAATTGCAGGATGCTTTCTATGAAGCGATCCGTTTCATGAGGTTCGCTGTAATGTTTTATCAAGATATCCACTGCCCAATGGGATATGTTTCGGAGTCCTCGGCCTGCTCCATTTGCCGTTTTCAAGTTGGCGGTATTTGATAAGGATGTCGAATTCCGAAAAGCTGCCTTGGTAGAGACCGAGGATGTATTCCCCATTGACAGGTATTGTGGTTAACAGGACCTTGCCTTTTGTTTCCATAGATGGTAATGCTTCTTTCATGGCAATTGATTTTTTACTTTTTGGATGAACTCATCCATGGAGGTCAGATTGTATACATGCGGGATGAGGTGGAATGCTTCTTCCAGTTTGCTTTTGGCCGACCACCACCCTTGTCCATCGGTAATCCAAACAAATTTATAACTTGGATATTGGTTGATTTTCGGGGCAAGTTCCGAATAGGCCCTTGCCACTTCATTCAACTTCGAGCCGCCCCCATTGTAGTAGTTGGTTTCTATTAAATATATCGTTTGGCGGGTCTGAATAACGAAGTCAAAGCGTTTGAGATCGGTTCCAAGGCTTTGAATCTCTTTGAATTCGGTGCTGTAAACTTCTTGTTGGAAAGGGATTCTGTTTTCTTGGAATCTGCGGGCGACGGCTTGGGCCATGATATCCCCGCCTCGGTTCTTCCGGGCGTTTGTGTCTAATCCGACTTCGACCCCGAACACGTAATCAACCAAATTCGTAACTTGCTTGGAGCGGAATACGTTTTCCAGTCCGGTTTCGTGGATGAATTCGTAGATACTGGCTTCATCTTTGAAATAGTTTTCCATCAAACAGGGGATATAGTTTTTGTCCAAAACTTTCTTTTTCTCTTTGGATCGTACCGCCACAAGAATGTCCAGCACTTCAAAGGCTTTGGCGTTCTCTTCATAAATGTCGTGAACAGCAGCTTGCAAGTCCTGTTTTCCCAAGAGATAGTTCAATTGGGTGAGTTTGAGTGCGATTTTGTTGACATTCGTGGAAACTTTCTCAAAATCCGTCAGGCTTCCCAAGGTGGTGTTGGTTTCACTGAGTTGGGACATGAAACGTTCGAAATCTTTCATGGCTGTCTGTTTGCAATGTTTGAAATAAGCAGTTCGGAAATGGCGCCTCTTTTGGAGGCATTGGCGTTTATCATCCGGGTGGCGGATACTCTTCGGATTAGGAATGTTTCGTATAAACTGTCAAAGAAAGTATCTTGGGAATTGATGTTTTTCGGATCGGAATTGCTTTCTATGAACAGGGCTCCTTTACGGGCGATTTTTTGGCAAAATCTACCCAAGCGGATTTGTTCCGAATCATCGAATCCGTGTTTTGTATAGGATGTGAAAGCCGAGGTTGCGGTGAGGGGTTTGTATGGTGGATCCAAGTAAAATATCGAGTTCGGGTCTGCATATCGGCTGGTTCGCTCAAAATCCCCGCATAAGATTTCTACCTTTTGCAGAAGTTGGGAACAAGCTCGGAGATTATTTTCATCGGCAATTTTGGGGTTGCGGTATTTCCCATGGGGAACATTGAATTCTCCTTTTGCATTGACCCTGTATAAGCCGTTGAAACAGGTTCTGTTCAAGAAGATGAACAACGCGGCCAAATTCGTGTTATGGATATTTTTCTTGTTGAAAATCTGTCTTTTCTCTAAAAAATAAGCGGTTCTCTCCGGTAACGCCAAAGAAATATATTCCTGCTGGAGTTCCTGGAGGGATAGAATGAGATTCTCTACATCGTTCTTGATGACATGGTATGTATCAACCAATTCTTGGTTGATATCGTTGATGATGGCTCTTTCGATGTTAGGGTATTCTTGAAGAATCCAAAAGAACACGGCACCGCCACCAACGAAGGGTTCAATGTAGGTCAAATGTTTCCGTTTCTCTAAATCAAGAGGAAGGACTTTCCGGATTTCTTCGATTAATTGGGCTTTCCCTCCAGCCCATTTGACAAAAGGATGGGCAGGGCAACAGTTCTCCATTCTTGGGCTGGGTTGTTTGTGTTGGTTATGGGCTTTTCCGGCCTGAAAGAAAATGATAATCCGGATAAAACCGTAGATTTGCACTTGTGTGGGTGCCTCCAAAGATAGCGAAAATATCGAATAAGATTAGGGTGTATGGCCAGGAAGGATGTCGGAATTGTGTTTGGGGAAGCTGACAGGGTCGACGGGCTGTATACTATGGTGTTTATGCTGGGGAAATTTTAAGTTGTTGAGAAATATATGGACTATATTGATTGCCAAATCGGTTGTCCAGCGTTCTGGATCCGTCCCGCCTCCTTTACCGACCTACCGCAAATCATGGAGATTTACGCGGCAGCCCGGGATTTCATGCGGCGGAGTGGCAATCCGGGGCAATGGATTGATGGTTATCCGCAGGAAACGGTCGTTCGCCGGGACTTGGAAAACGGGGATTTGTTTGTGGGGGAAGTGCAAGCAAGGCCGTGCGACCCCAAAGGCGCGGATTCCATGGATGGAACGCAAGCCACGGATGGAGAATCGGCATCCCGGACCGGGACGATAGCCGGGACGTTGGGCATCTGTCGGCGTCCTCCGCTTTGCGGGGTGTTCTGCCATAAGTCCGGCCCGGATTCCACTTACGCCCGGATTGAAGAGGGGGCTTGGCCCGACAACCGGCCGTACTATGTCCTGCACCGTATCGCTTCGGCTCCTGGCATCCACGGTTTTGCTTCGGCCTGCATCGATTGGTGTTTGCAGCGTTTCCCGGTCTTGCGGGTCGATACCCATGCCGACAACCGCCCCATGCTTCATCTGATGGAAAAGAAGGGTTTCGTCCGTTGCGGCATCATTTACGTGGAGAACGGCACTCCCCGTACCGCGTTCCAGAAAACAGTTGACAAATAATCAAAAAAAAGCCGGACCTCGGTTTCCCGAAGCCCGGCTTTCTCTTATGGCTGGATACTTTATTTCGCGTTATACAGCACGTACTTCCCTTCGAACACATCCAGTTTCACCGGTTTGTCCTTGTTCACCGAACCCGACAGAATCATCTT
>CALUNB010000057.1 GCA_944321885.1 uncultured Bacteroidales bacterium
CCGCAAGCGATATAGAGCTTGGGGCGAACCGTCACCCCGGTCTGGCCGATCTGGCGTTCGTGTTCGATGAAGCCGGCGTCCACCGCAGCGCGGGTCGCCCCCACTTCACCGCCCAAGACTTCGGCCAACTCGTACAACAGCTTGAAGTTTTCACGGCTGCCGACCCCGTAACCACCCGAAACGATAATCTGGGCGCCCTTGATGTTCACCTTCTGGGCTTCGATGGCCCGGTCGATGATCTGGCAGCAGAAATCGGTATCCGACACATATTTTGCCACATCCACTTTTTCCACAACGCCCTTGTAACCGGCCTTGTAGATTTCCTTCTTCATCACCCCTTCGCGCACCGTGGCCATTTGGGGCCGTGTCTGGGGATTGACAATCGTAGCAATGATGTTCCCGCCGAAAGCCGGACGAATCTGGTACAGCAGGTTTTTGTAAACCGTGCCCGTCTTCTTTTCTTCATGGTCGCCGATTTCGAGCGAGGTGCAATCGGCGGTAAGACCGCACAAAAGGCTCGAAGCTACGCGGGGAGCCATGTCCCGGCCTACCGAGGTGGCACCGAACAACAGGATTTCCGGCTCGTGTTCCTTGGCCAGGCCCACCACGATGGAGGTATGGGGCAAGGTCGTGAACGGGAAAAGCCGTTCATCATCGGCATAATGAATCACATCCACGCCGTAAGGATAAAGGGTCTGTTCCAGGTCCGCTACCTGATGGCCGATGACGATGGCCTCCAGACGGCAACCCAAGGTATCGGCCAGCTTGCGGCCTTTGGAAAGCAATTCCAAGCTCACGTCGGCAATGCCGCGTTCTTCGGTTACTTCGCAATATACAAATACGTTCCTCATTTCTTTTCTTCTGTTTTTAGGGTCGCCCCGCCCGGAACGGAAACCGCCCGGCAGGGAACCGTTTGGCTAATACCTTGATTATCCTACGATATGAGTGGAAATCAATTCTTTCATCAAGCCGTCGATGGCTTGGTCGGAAGCATCCATCACCTTGGCTTCCTTATGGACAAGGACCACATTGTCGATTTTCTTCACCTTGGTGGGCGAACCGGCCAAACCCAGACGTTCCGGATCGGCATTCAAATCCGCCGCGCTCCATTCCTGGATTTGCAACTTGGGATTCGCCTGCACACGGGCCTTGCGGCTTTCGGTCGCACCGGCCAGCTCGCTCGGCGTGGCCGCATGCTTGTACTGCATGACGCGGACGGCATGGCGCGGACGGCATTCCTTGGCCGAACCGTGTACGGTGACCAGGCAAGGCAGCGGGGCCTTGACCGTTTCCACACCCCGTTCCAAACGGCGTTTGATGGTCACGGACTTGGCATCCACATCCACCAGTTCTTCGGCATAAGTAATTTGGGGGATGCCCAGTTTCTCGGCGGTCTGAGGCCCTACCTGGGCGGTATCCCCGTCAATGGCCTGGCGACCGCAAACCAACACGTCGTAAGGGGAAAGCTTGCGCAAAGCCATCGACAAAGTATAGGAAGTAGCCAAAGTGTCGGCCCCGGCGAACTTCATGTCGCTGATCAGGCAACCGCCGTCGGCACCCCGGTACATCGACTCGCGCACGATTTCGGCGGCGCGGCCCGGTCCCATGGTGACAACTATGATTTCGGCATCTTGGATCTTTTCTTTCATCTGGATGGCCATTTCCAAGGCATTGAGGTCTTCCGGATTGTAAATAGCCGGAAGCGCGGCCCGGTTGATGGTCCCGTCCTCCTTCATGGCATCCTTGCCCACGTTACGGGTATCGGGAACCTGCTTGGCCAATACTACGATTCTAAAGCTCATATTGGTTCTTTTAAGATTTTTCAAAAAAACACGGGGGATTTCCTGGGAACCCGCCCGCCACGGGACAAAAACGTGCCCGCTCTTACAAAAATAAAGAGCAAAAATAATAATTTTCCGTCATATAGAAATCCTGTTCTACCCCGTGTCTCCGGCCCATGGAAGAATCCGGTTCCCGACCGCATTCCGAAGGAAGAAAACCGGAGGACTACCGTTTTTGAGAGCTCGAAAAAAAACTCGTATCTTTGACCTCTGTTGAAAACAGGCTACGCTGATACCCGAATTCCCTTCTCTGACAAGTCCGGGACGAAAGCCGACACAATAAGGCGCAAACGCTCCTCGGCACGCCAACGGGATTTTCCCGTATTTTCACCTCACAAAAACATGACAGAATGCTGCTTTCCACCGCTATTGACTTCTCGCTCCCCATATCCGATCCAGTACTCAAATTCTTGATTATTCTTGTCATCATCCTGATATCCCCTCTCCTGCTGAACAAACTGAAAATACCGCACCTGATTGGCCTGATTATCGCCGGGGCCGTCATCGGGGAACACGGGTTCAACCTGATTCAGCGTGACAGCAGTATCATCCTTTCCGGCACCGCCGGTCTGCTCTACATCATGTTCTTAGCCGGTTTGGAGCTGGACATGAACGATTTCAAAAAAAACAGCATCCGAAGCCTGACTTTCGGAATGTACACATTCCTCATCCCCATGATTATAGGAACGGTGGTCGGACTCTGGGTCTTCCATTTCAGCCTGCTTTCCTCCATCCTGCTGGCCAGCATGTTCGCCTCCCATACCTTGATTGCCTACCCCATCATCAGCAAGCTGGGCATCACACGCGACAGCTCGGTAAGCATCACCGTGGGCGGCACCATGATTACCGACACGCTGGCCTTGCTGGTGCTGACCGTCATCGTAGGTATGGCTACCGGACAAGCCGACAACACTTTCTGGCTCCGCTTGGGCATTTCCGTCCTGCTTTTCGGCCTGATTGTCCTCGGGGTTTTCCCCCTGATTGCCCGCTTTTTCTTCAAACATGTCACGGACAGCATTTCCCAGTACATCTTCGTACTGGTCATGGTGTTCCTTGGCTCGTTCCTGGCGCAGCTGGCCGGTATCGAAGCCATCATCGGGGCTTTCCTCTCTGGCCTGGCCCTGAACCGCTTCATTCCCCACAATTCCTCGCTGATGAACCGGATTGACTTCGTGGGCAACGCCATCTTCATCCCCTTTTTCCTGCTCAGCGTGGGCATGTTGGTCGACTACCGGGCCTTCACGAGCTGGGAAACCCTCAAGGTCGGCATCGTCATGATCATCGTAGCCACCGTGGCAAAATACCTGGCGGCCTGGTGTACCCAGAAGACCTTCCGCCTTTCGACCGACCAGCGCCGGGTCATTTTCGGCCTGAGCAACGCCCAAGCCGCCGCCACCTTGGCCGCCGTCATCGTGGGATACAATGTCATCCTCGGTACGGATGCCGAAGGAAACCCAATCAGGCTGCTCAATGAAAGCGTGCTAAACGGAACCATCATGATGATTCTGGTTACCTGCGTCATGGCCTCCTTCTCCGCACAGAAAGGGGCGCACAACATCGCCGCACAGGAAGGTATCACCCAGAACAACGGGGAAGAGGAAAACACGCACGAACACATCCTCATTCCCGTCAGCAACGAAAATACCGTCGAAGAGTTGGTCAACCTCAGCCTGAACCTCAAATCCCCTCGCAACAAACATGCCTTGTACGCCTTGAAGGTCATCGACAACCACAATGCCAACGAACAAATCCTGAGACAGTCGCAACGCCTGCTGCAAACTGTTTCCAAGACGGCAGCCGCCTCGGACGACTCGGTGGAAAACATCCTCCGGTACGACATCAACATTTCCAACGCCATCACCAGCGTGGTCCTGGAAAAAGGCATCACAGACATGATTGTAGGCATCCATAAGGAGAAAAACAGCCCGAGCGACACGATTGGACGGCTCTTGGAGAACGTGCTGGTGGAAAGCAGCATCAACACTTTCATCTACGACAACTGCCAACCCGTTTCCACCATCCAAAGGCACGTGGTCATCCTGCCCGAATTGGCAGAAAAGGAAGCTGGGTTCGGACGGGTAATCAACCGCTTGCAAAACGTAAACCGGAACACGGGCACGAAACTCGCTTTTTACGGGACGGACGAGAGCCTTTCGGTACTGCGCAAGATGCTGGCGCAAGTCAACGGGGACATTTCCTATCATCTTTTCACCGACTGGGAAGATTTTTCCCCAGTCTTCCAAGAAATTCGGCACAACGACATGCTATGGGTCATCCTGAGCCGGAAAGACGGGTTCTCCTACAATCCCACCATGATCCGAGTCCCGAAACTCATCCACAAGAACTGCCCAAAGAACAACCTGGTCCTAATCTACCCGACGCAGGTAGGCGTGAACGAAAGCACCCGTTACCTTACCTGATGCAACGGCTCACTTTCGCGGAAAGCAAGACTGGCTTGCCTTATTCCCGGTATGCTCCCAGGAATGCCCTGCATACGCCCTCCATATTCCGGGACAAAAAACAATCCAAGCCTGCTCCGGCTTCTTCCGGCCTCCCTCTTCACCCGGTTCCCCGCTTTATTGGCAGAAAATTATTTTTTGCATACCTTTGCCCGCTTTGCAGTCTTGGCACAAAACGTATTCCGGTATGAATCAGGACGAACCACCAGCCGGACACGAAACAAGCCCGGAACGGCAACGAGGCTGGCATCCTGAAAAGCCCGCAAAAAAACACGGGTTCCACAAGGGAGTTCTCCTCGAACCATTTCGCAAACCGAACTATCTATCAAAAACGAATGAGCAAACAAAGTCTTATCGGCTTGGTCCTGATGTTCTTGGTCCTGCTGGGATTCTCGTACTGGCAAACCTCCAAGATGGAAAAGCAAAGGGCGGCCAACACCACCTCCCAGTCCCCAAACAGGGAGTCCGAGGGATCCGGCATGGAGAACACGGCAGCTTTCCAAGCCGGCCAAACGGGTGAATCCCTCCCGACTGGAGGAAACGAAACCCGGCAACACCGCTTCGACTCCACCCATCCTTTTTCCGCCGCAGCCCAAGGCGAGGCGCGTCACTTCCGGGTCGAAAACGAAGTCTTCTCCTTGGATTTCAACACCAAAGGCGGCAGGATTTCCGGCATCAACCTCAAGGAATATCTCACCTACCAGAAAGACAGCCTGATTCTGTTCGACGAAAGCCGTTCCGATTTCTACCTCCAATTCTTCGCTTGGAACCGGAGCATCCGTACCGACCAATATTGCTTTGAATTCCTCGCGCCCCAAGGCACGAAAGTGGAGGGGAACGACAGCATCCAGATCCACATGCGGCTTTATCCCAACGGGGCTGGCATCGACACAGCCTCGCAAGCGGTGTTCGACAAAAACCGCTATGTGGAATTTGTCTATACCATCTACGGGAACCAGTACATGATGGGCTTCGACATGAATTTTGTCAACACCGAAGACCTGATTGCCTCCAATACTTCTTTCTTGGATTTGGTTTGGAAGGCCCGTCTGGAACAACTGGAAAAAGCCAAGAACATCGAGAACCCCAATTCTTCCGTCTATTTCAAGCCTGTGACCGACAAGGTCCAATATTTGAAGGGGACCCGGGACGATGAAGAGGAGTTGACCACGCCCAGCCAATGGATTTCCTTCAAGCAACAGTTCTTCAGCCTGACCCTGATTGCCGAAGAAGAGTTCCCTTCGGCTACGCTCAAGAACTACACCCGGCAACACGCGCCTGCCGGCTATCTGAAAGACATGGAAGCCACCATCGGGATTCCTTATACGGGCGAGCCCGTGCAGAATTTCGCGATGCAACTCTATGCGGGACCCAATAAATTCCGGATCCTGCGCGACTACCATCTGGATTTGGAACGCCAGATTCCCTTGGGATGGGGTTTCTTCTTGATCCAATGGATTAACCGGGTGGCGGTTATCCCTGTGTTCGACTTCTTGGAATCCAAAGGGATTAACTACGGTATCATCATCTTGATTCTGACTATCTTGCTAAAGATTGTCATCTCTCCCATGACCTACAAGTCCTATGTGTCCTCGGCCAAGATGCGGGTCATCCAGCCTGAGATTCTGGAACTTAACAAGAAGTATCCCAAGCCGGAACAGGCCATGGACAAGCAGCGGGCCACGATGAACCTCTACAAGAGGGCGGGCATCAGTCCCATGTCGGGCTGCATCCCGGTCTTGCTGCAATTCCCTATCATCTACGCGATGTTCCGTTTCTTCCCGGCATCCATCGAGTTGCGCCAGCAAAGCTTCCTCTGGGCCGACGACCTTTCGAGCTACGACAGCATCCTGAGCCTCCCGTTCAATATCCCTTGGTACGGGGACCACGTGAGCTTGTTCGCGCTCCTGATGGCTTTGTCCAACCTGCTCTACACGCACATGACCATGAAACAGCAGGCCCAGGCGAACGCCATGCCAGGGATGAAGTTCATGATGTATTTCATGCCGGTCATGTTGCTGTTGTTCCTCAACAGCTACTCCGCCGCCTTGAACTATTACTACACGCTTTCTTCCTTGCTCACTTTCTTGCAAATGTTCTTGATCCGCAAGATGATCAATGAGGAAAAGGTGCTGGCCCGCATCCAGGAAAACAAGAAGAAACCTGTCAAGAAGTCCAAATTCCAGATGCGTCTGGAAGAAATGGCCAAGCGCCAACAAGAGATTGCCCGGCAGCAGGCTCAACAGCGCCGCCGGTAAGACTGGGTTTCTCGAATGCATCTGCTTTGTTGCACATCCCTTGGCGAATCCTCACGTACCAAAGTACGCTCCGGTTCGCCTGCGGTCGTGCGCCGCGCATCTGCTATTCGATAAATCCCAGTCGCCAAACAAAGGGTTGGAAAAACAAGCCACCAAACAAACGACGGGGAATTCCAATTGCCAAGAAACGGGTGGGAAATCCCGTCGCCAAACAAACGATGGGGAATTCCAATTGCCAAGAAACGGGTGGGAAATCCCGTTGCCAAACAAACGATGGGGAATTCCAATTGCCAAGAAACGGGTGGGAAATCCCGTTGCCAAACAAACGATGGGGAATTCCAGTCGTCAAGTAAACGGCTGGGATTTATCAGGATGCGGATGCAAGGCCGGAGGCAAAGGGATGCGAAGGAGCGTACTGTTGCTGCTCCGCAGCGAGCGCAGGCTTCGCCTCAGCATAGTGCAAGTAAATTTGCCCTCTGCGTTCGGCTCGCACTGCGGTTCGTGACTGAGCAGCCCGCGCCGACAACGCCGCAGACGCGCCTGAGAAACCCAGCCGCCACAAGAGTACAAACAGTATAACCAATAATAACATGGGAAGAGCATTCGAATATAGAAAAGCCCGTAAATTCAAACGTTGGGGCAACATGGCCCGGACATTCACCCGCCTGGGCAAGGAAATCACGATTGCGGCAAAGAACGGTAGCGACCCGGCCACCAACCCCCGCCTGAGGGCCATCATCCAAACGGCCAAGTCGGAAAACATGCCCAAGGACAATATCGAAAGGGCTATCAAACGGGCAACGGAAAAGGACCAGAAAGACTATAAGGAAATCGTGTACGAAGGATACGGGCCCCACGGCATCGGTATCCTGATTGAAACGGCCACCGACAACCACCAACGCACGGTAGCGAACCTGCGTTCCTATTTTACCAAAGCGGGCTGCGCCTTGGGTGTCACCGGCTGCCTTTCGTTCATGTTCGAACACAAATGCGTGTTCAATATCAAGCCCAAGGACGGCATCAACATGGATGATTTGGAACTGGAATTGATCGATTGCGGCATCGACGAAATCTTCTTGGACGAAGAAACCGGTAACATCACGATTTACGCCCCGTTTGAAGCCTATGGTGATATCCAGAAATACATCGAATCCAACGGATTCGAATTGGTCAGCGCCCGCTTCGACCGCATTCCCACCGATACCAAGGAATTGAGCGAAGCCGAACAGGAAGACGTACAGAAGCTCATCGACAAAATCGAAGAAGACGACGATGTGCAGAACGTCTATACGAATATGAAATAGGCATCCATCCATCGAAAATTCGGGAAGGGCGACCCCAAAACCAGTTTCCAAACGGAGAATCCAAGCCCGGGTATTTCCAGCGAGGATTCTATGTCCAAAGACCGGCTTCGGGCTCGCCCTTTTTTTGTTCCTGCATCCGCCTGGATTCCGAGTCGGACCCCCAGTTCGGATTTTAGGGCTGTCCTTTTTTGTATCCCGTATCCGCCCCTCTCCGGACTTCTCCGGTTCAACTTTTCCCGGCCGCCCCGTGCCAAGACCGTAACGGCATCGAGGTCCCGAAACAGGAAAACGGGACTTCCGGATTCTTGTAATTTGTCTCGCGGATTTTTCGTAATTTTGAAGTTTGCACGGGTCGGGGTCTCCCTCTCGGATTTCCGAATCCGGGAAAATCCGGAACCGGCGCGAGAACTTAAAAACCTACGATTCCATGGACATTCAAAGCATCAAACAACGTTTTGGCATCATCGGCAACTCGCCTTTGCTCAACCGGGCCATCGATATTGCCGCCCAGGTGGCCAACACGGATTTGAGTGTCCTGGTCTTGGGGGAAAGCGGTGCCGGGAAGGAATTCTTCCCCAAAATCATCCACGAACTGAGTTCCCGCAAGCATAACAGCTACGTGGCCATCAACTGCGGGGCCATCCCGGAAGGAACCATCGATTCCGAACTCTTCGGACACGAGAAAGGCTCTTTTACCGATGCCCGCGAAGCCCGCAAAGGCTATTTCGAGGAAGCCAACGGGGGAACCATCTTCCTCGACGAGGTGGCGGAACTGCCGCTCAGCACCCAAGTCCGCCTGCTGCGGGTACTGGAAACCGGAGAGTTCCTCAAAGTCGGCTCCTCCAAGCCCCAAAAGACCAATGTCCGGGTCGTAGCCGCCACCAATGTCAACGTTCCCGAACAAATCCAGGTGGGCCGTTTCCGGGAGGATTTGTATTACCGGCTCAACGCCATCACGATACAGGTTCCCTCCTTGCGGCAACGACCCGAAGATATCGAACTGCTTTTCCGGAAATTTTCCACCGAAACCAGCGAAAAATACCATATCCCGCCCCTCCTGCTCAGCGAGGAAGCCCGCCAGCTCCTGGTTTCGTACCCGTGGCCGGGCAACGTCCGCCAGCTCAAGAACATCAGCGAGCAAATCACGATTATCGAAAAAGACCGGACCTTGAGCGCGGAAGCCTTGAAACGCTCGTTGCCCGACATCAACAATTCCAGGCTTCCCGTCTTTCTTGGCAAGGGTGGCCAAGCCGGTATGAGCGAACGCGAAATCCTGTACAGCGTGCTGTTCGACATGCAGAAGGACATACACCAATTGCAGGAAGCGGTCGCCCAGCTCAGCAACGGCAACATTCCCGCCTCCCGTCCGGCAAGCGGTATTCCCTCCGGCATCGAAACGGAAATACCCGCCCGCTTCCCCGACAACGGCAACACCTACACCTTGATTCCTGCAGAAAGAGGACACGAACGCTTCCCCATCCCGCTCAACGAGGGAAACAAGGCGGCCAACATCCCGCCCATCCACGCGGAAGTCATCAAAGCGGCCAACATGGAAGAAGACCTCAGCTTGGAGAAAAAAGAAAAGAGCTTGATAGAGAAAGCCTTGCATAAATACCACGGCAACAGAAGGAAAGCTGCCGCCGAGCTGGGCATTTCCGAACGTACCATTTACAGGAAAATCAAGGAATACGAAATCGATATGGAGGAATAACCGGAATGCCGGGACGACAGGGTCTCTTTCCCCCGGCGTTCCCGGAACGGAATCCCAAATGACACCATGAAAAAAAGAAGCGTCCTGATTCTTGCTTTCTTGCTGCTTTGCTTGAACAGTTGCGGCATTTATTCCTTTTCGGGAGCCTCCATCCCCGAACAGGCCCAGACCCTGAGCGTAGCCTATTTCCGCAACCGGGCTCCTTCCGTTCAAGCGACCCTGAGTTCCACCTTTACCGACCGACTCAAGGAATATCTGGTCAACAACAGCAATTTGAGTTTGATCGATGGTTTTGCCGATCTCCAGTTTTCGGGCGAAATCACCGGCTACAGCGTCGCACCGGTTTCCATCCAAAGCAATGACCAAGCAGCCATGAACCGCCTGACAATCACCGTGCAGGTGCGGTATGTGAACCGCTTCGACTCCAAAGCCAATTTCTCCCAAAGTTTTTCCCGTTACCAGGATTACGATGCCAACCTGAGCCTTTCCTCGGTGGAATCGAGCTTGATTGAGGAAATTACCGAAGAATTGGTGGACGACATCTATCAAAAGGCATTTGTCAATTGGTAGGGTTTGCATAGGGTCGCCCATCGGGAAATCCGGGAAAGGTTCGCCGGAAAGCCCCGGAAAAAGGGCTAAAAACGTTTAACAGTTCCTCTAAATTCCTTTAAAAGAATGAAAAACTTTCGCGCAGCTTTCTCCGTTCCGGCAAAGCAAGCACGTTTGCTCTGCGCCCGGATTAACCGAAGAACCGGGTTTGTCCTTGCATCCATCAGCGGCAGCTTTCTCTTGGCTGCAGGAGGGATGATCCAAGCCCAGGTTCCCGAAGGTTATTATGACAACGCCTTGAACACAAGCAAGTACGAACTCAAGACGGCCCTCTGGCGCATCATCTTCCGCCACGAACAGCTCAGCTACGCGGAACTTTGGACGGCTTTCGGGCAGACCGACGTGGACGAGGACGGTTACATCATCGACATGTACAACCACTGCCAATTCGAATTCCAGGAAGACCAATGCGGTTCGGGGAGTTCGGGGAACGCGGAAAACCAATGCGTTTGCTATAACCGCGAGCATTCCATCCCGCAAAGCTGGTTCGACGGGGATTCGCCCATGTACACCGACTTGTTCCACCTCTACCCGGTTTCAGGCTACATCAATTCCCGGCGGGGCAATAATCCTTTCGGAGAAGTCGGTTCGGCCTCTTTTACTTCCACGGCGGGCAGCCGCTTAGGCCCAAGCAATTACCCGGGATACAGCGGCACCGTTTTCGAACCCATCGATGAATACAAGGGGGATTTCGCCCGGACCTACTTCTACATGGCCACCTGCTACCAAGACCGTATCATCAGTTGGGACTCGCCCATGTTTGCCGATGACAACACGCAGGTTTTTACCGATTGGGCCAAGAACCTCCTGCTGGATTGGCATCGTCAGGACCCGGTCAGCGAAAAGGAAATTTCCCGGAACGAAGCCGTTTACGAAATCCAAGGCAACCGGAATCCTTTTATCGACTACCCGGTTTTAGTTGAAAAAATCTGGGGCGAGGACACCACCGCTTTTGTCGGGGATCAAGGAAGCCATGCGGAAGAAGCGTTTTGGGAAGATTGCAAAATCCGGGTTTCAGGCCGTTTCCTGAGCATTGAATACCAAGGCGGGAATTTCGACAGCATCGAGATTATCAATTCCGCCGGTCGCGTCGTCGGCCGTTCCTCGGTCCGCCAAAACAGTTTCGGATACACGATGCCGGCGCCTGGAGTCTATATCATCCACATCCAAAAGGGCAAAATGTCCACTTCAAAGAAAGTTTCCGTTTTATAAAAAAATGGCGGGGGCTTTGCCGCTTGAACCGGTAGGTTGATGGCCGGTTGAACCGCCCCCATGGCGGTGTGTCAAGGCAAGATGCACCGCCATTTCCTAACACGGCTCCATGGAAAAGGACAACAAAAAAGGGTGTGCCAAGGGGAACCTGGCACACCCACATATATTTATTCCAAGCAAGCTAGATGCTTACAGACGAATCAAGCCGTTCTTTTCAGCATCCAACAAGCATTGGAGAATGCCTTTCTTGCTGATGTTGCGAATCCCTTTGGCGGAAACACGCAAGGTAATCCACGCGTCTTCTTCGGGGATATAAAACTTCTTGACTTGCAAATTGGGATAGAATTTGCGACGGGTCTTGATGTTCGAGTGCGAAACATAGTTTCCACTCATTACTTTCTTTCCGGTTATTTCACAAACTTTCGACATGACTGTAAGTATTTTAATTGCGCGGCGTTTGCAGGCGCACGCTGCGGCCTCCCGCCGAAAATGGAGTGCAAAGGTCGGTATTTTTTTTCGAATAACCAAACAAATTTCCAAAATCCCGTTTCACTATCTTTGAGGGCTTCGCCCCCCAAAGACAGCTTGGTCTCGGCCATGCTCAAGCAAAGGAACGCTTGGCATGGCGCTCGACTTTCGCTATC
>CALUNB010000058.1 GCA_944321885.1 uncultured Bacteroidales bacterium
CGGACATCCGACGCCCGTGTACTCTTCCAGCACGGCTTTGCGGTTCTGGATCGCCGTGTCCACAAAGCGTTCTTGGGATCGGGCAGGGAAAGTCGACAAAATTGCGCAAATCCCGAGGAAAAATAGGGTTCTTTTCATGGTATTGGTATAAAGGTTTTGGTATCGGAGTCCAAAGTGGCGGCAATAAGGATTGCATGGGTGGTTTGAATCTGCATTGCAGCCTGCGATAGATACAAACTTGCAAAGTTAACAAAAGATATAGAATGGATGGTGTATAATGGAAAATGCTTAACTTTAGAGCCGGTTAGAAAGGTCGAAAGAAAACAGGATTGTATCGAGAGAACACGAAAAATACGGGAATCCGGAACGATATCCTCTCCGGATTCGGCTTCCATGGATATTTCTGAGGACCTGTGCCTGCAAGAGGTCTCATTCCGTGGTCCCGTTGCGAGGAATTGTTTGTCCATAGGGTGCTGTTGCGGGATTTTCGTATCCGGATTTTCCGGAAAGATTCATCAGGAGAAGGGCCTGTGCTATTTTCGTGTACCTGGAGCCGGGGATGGCGGGAATCTCTTATTGACTTGAAAAATGGAATGCCATGAAAAAGATTGTCTTGATTCCAGATTCGTTCAAGGGAACCATGAGTTCCACATGTGTTTGCAATTTGATGAAAGAAGTGGCTTTACGTTATTTCCCTTCCCTTGAGGTGGTCTCCATCCCCATTGCCGATGGAGGCGAGGGGACCGTGGATGCTTTTTTGTTTGTGTGCCGGCGAGGCGAGAAGAGGCGGGAAAGGGTGAGCGGGCCTTATGGCTCCTTGGTCGATTCCTTCTGGGCCATGATTGGCGACACAGCGGTTATCGAAATGGCTGCTTGTGCTGGTTTGCCGCTGACCAAGGAAAATAGGAATCCTTGTATAACAACTACTTATGGTGTTGGTCAATTAATCGGGAAAGCTTTGGATCAAGGGTGCAGGCAGATTGTGGTGGGTTTGGGCGGTAGCGGGACCAACGATGGAGGCTGCGGCATGGCGGCCGCTTTGGGTGTGCGTTTTTTCAACAAGGACGATGAGGAATTCGTGCCGACAGGAGGCAGTTTGAAAGATATCGCCCGTATCGATTTGTCGGGGCGGGATTCCCGCTTGGACGATACCGATGTGGTAGCCATTTGCGATACAGGCAATCCTCTTTTCGGGTTGGACGGGGCTGCTTATGTGTTCGCCCCTCAAAAAGGGGCCGATGCGGCCATGGTGGAAATGTTGGATGCCGGGCTCCGGCATTTGGACAAGGTGGTGGAAAAGGATTTGGGTGTGCGGGCTGCGGAAGAGGCGGGTGTGGGTGCTGCCGGCGGGTGTGGCTTTGGCATGCGGGTTTTCCTGAAGGCTTCTATCCGGATGGGTATCGACATGTTGTTGGATGCCGTAGGTTTTGAAAAACTTTTGGATGGAGCCGATTATGTTTTCACAGGCGAAGGCAAGATGGATGGCCAAAGCCTTGGGGGAAAAGTCATAAGTGGTGTGGCACGTCGGGCCAAGGCGTGCGGGGTTCCTGTGATTGCGGTGGTGGGGGACATCGGTGACGGAATCGGCGGGGCCTATGGCCAAGGGGTGGCAGCCGTTTTCAGTACGAACCGCCAAGCGGCGGATTTTGGAAAAATCCGTCATCGTTGCATGGAGGACATGGACTTGGCTTTGGATAATATCTTCCGCTTGATTAAGCTTGCAGAAGAAAAGAGCAGGTGTTCATAAGGGTGTCTGGAATTGTTTTGACACGCTTGGGGTAGTTCCGAGGTCGCATATCCTATGCGGCCGTCCAAAACAGTTTTTCCTCGCATGCAAGGGATTCCTTTGGCCTTGTCCACGGATGTGCTACACTTGGAGAATGCGAAGGGCGGTCCGAATCCCGGGCCGCCCTTCATTTGCAAGGTGTGTCTTGCAGGCATTTAGGGATTCATGGAATCCCTACCGGACAATGAACTTGAGCGTTTTCGAACCGTTTGCGGTTTCGATCACGGCAAGATATATTCCAGTGGCCAGTCCCGATACATCGTATCGGAAAACGTGGGTATCTGCCGGCCGGGAGGAAGAATGGATTTCATATCCTTTCATGTCCAGGATACGGATATGCCGTATCGGGAGTACTTCCGACCGGATTTCGATGAAGTCCGATGCCGGATTGGGCGAAACCGTCAGTCCTGGAACCGGGTCTTGCTTCCCGTTCGAATTTGCCGTCTTGATGGCGATATCATCGACCATGAAAACGAACGCGTTTTCTGATAGCACTTGGATGGCCACATGGATTTCCTTGCCGGCAAAAGAAGAAAGGTCCGCACTGAACCTTTGCCATTCACCAGTGGTTTGTGCTTCGAGGAGTGTACTGAAATCTTCCGGATTGCCGGTTGTGCTGGAAGCCAGGATCCGGAAACGGTCGTAGTTCCGTTGGGCCGCATAAGAACGGGCATACAATTCCACTTCCATGTTTTCACCGATGGCAAGGCGGGGTGATATGAGCCAATCGTCATTCTGGTTCGGGTTGGAGAATGTGGCTCCGTAACGTTCCCCTGCATGGGGAGCCATTTCCGGCAAGATTTCCCCGTTATCGTCTGTCATGGCCGGACTCGTGCTTGCCGGATTGAAGACGATGAATCCGAAGGCTTCTCCTGAATGAGGAAAGTCAAAGCCGCTGAACTCGTAGGAAGGCGCACGCAAATCACGGTCCACGGATTTCCAGATGGGATTGAACCAAGTGGTGGTGAAGTCGGGGCAGCGTTCAAAATCCAAGGTGTAGGGATCGGCGGGTTCGGGCGAAACCAGGATGGTCCGCAGGCTGTCGTTGCCGGCATCCTCGTCGTTCTCCAATCCCGTGAAGACGCATATTTCGTAGGTGGTGTCCGTTTGGGAAAGGTCGGCGGTAAAGGAAACTTCTTCGCTGCCGTAAGGCAGGACCGTCGTCGTGCTTTGGGTATCGACCACCGTACCGTTCACACGACAGAACACCGGTATGCTGGAAAGCGTGTCGAAACCCAGGTTGGCTATTTGGACTGATATGGTTTCGTTGGCGGTGAAAATAGCTTCGTTGAGGGTCGGAGCCGTAAAGCTTTGTACGGCGGCATCACGGGCATGGACGATGCTCCCTTCTCCGGTTTCAAGACGGATGGCCGGGAAACCGAGGCCTTCTCCACGGTAAGCCTGACCTCCGGCAATGGAGTAATAATGTCCGTAGGGTGAGCCGTCGGTAATCATTCCGAAGCCCATGTCTCCAATTCCCATATGTACCGAAACCAGGTAGGAACCTGAGTCAAGTACCATGGGCGGGATGGGGTAAGTGTGGAATCCGATAGAGTCCACGGCGGTGATGTCCACCCCGCACAGGCTTCGTCCCAAGGTGTGGGTGGCTTCATCCCATGCGTAGATATGGAGGCGATGGTGAGGTGTCATGCCGTAGGAGTTCAATCCCAAGGAAATGCCCGTCACGGTATCCCGGGCCAGCAGATGGAAATCCAATCCGCATTCTATTTCGGAAAAGGCGATGATGATACGTCCGTCGTCTTCGTACATGGCCGGGCTGACACGATCGTATGCTATCATGTCGGTCGCAATCCGGATGGTATCGTGCTGCAGGGCCAGCGTGTCGGGACCGTGCAGGGCCAAGGCCGAAACAATGACCGGATTTTGCAACGTGCCAGGCTCGAAGGACAAGGGGATTTCCATGCTTGCTGTATCTCCCGAGGCGATTGCCGGAATGGGCGCCTTTGCAAAGGCTTCACCGGCGAGGAAAATTTGCAAGGTATCGTTGAGGATGGAATCCCTGCCCCGGTTTGCCAAACGGACCGAATAAATCGATTGTGAAGGGAAATGCTCGACCGGAGTCATGCTGGGCGTGCCGGTGGAGGCCCACAGGATGGACATTTTCAAGTCGGCCAAGGTTTCGATACCGATATTGGTGAGCGACAATCCGGATCCTTCATACGAATGGAAGGCGAACGCGAACACTCCGGTCTCTTCCGGGCTTACCGTGATTTCCAGATGCCGGTCCTCCTCTTCGATGGAATTGCTGTCGCGGAAAACGACCTCCCAAGTGGAAATGTCTTGGTCGCTTGGTCCGAAAAGGATGGCCCAGTCTTCGGGAATGCGCCCTCCCATATAGTCTAGGGTTCCAGCCCGAAAATCCAGGGAAAGGCGGTATGAGAGGCCGGCTTCCATTTCGATGCATCGTGTGTACAGGCTTACGTCCGGATAGGAAGGTACAATATACCCCTCCCGGTAGGAGAACGTCCAACTCTCTTCCTCAAGGAAGTAAAGCCCGGAGTCCAAGTCGAACACATAGGGCGAGGTTACCGGGTCGTGCGGGAATATCCGGGCCGAGATACGGTTGTTGTCCGTCCTGTACTCGTTTTCGTCGGGGACGAGCCAGGCGGTCACCCGGTTGTATTTGTCTTTTTCGGACGGGAGGGAATTGGAAAAACTGAACTCCATCGTGCTGTTGGAGGCCAGGTCGCCAACGCTTTCCCGGATGGTGTCGCCGGTTCCTTCGATGGTGAAGCAGGCTTGCACGTCTGTGATGGGCATCAATCCGCAAGCAATCTGGAGACTCGGGCTTACTTGCGTTGATCCGCAGCTGCCGGGCAGGCTGATGGCGCTGATGGCCAAGTCTATAGGATGCTCGAAAACGGGGCGGGAGCTGTTTCCGTCGGCGGTGACGGAAACCACGAACTCATACGTGAGGCCCGCCATGAATTCGAGGTTGTCGAGGAAAGAATCTCCGCTTCCTACATAAGGATCCGGAACGGAAGAAGAAACGGTCAAGACCAAGGCGTCATACAGGCCGGGTGCGATGGTCATCGAATCCGATTCTCCTTCGATAAAGCCGCCCAATTGCAGGGTGCGTGGAATCTTGTAATCGGCTTCACTGTACAGCTCGCTCAGGTCGTTGATGTAACCTCCTTCCAAAATGAACCCGTTCAATGCCGTGTCGGGGTCCAGCAACAAGCCATATTCCCATCCCAGCACAGAAGCCACCCTGTCCAACGGTCCCACGCTGAATTTGATGGTGGCCGAGTCGGCGTTTTTGGAAGGATGGACGTTGGTTAACTCAAGCGTGGCCCGGGGAGGTTGCGTGCTTGATCGGGTAAATGCCGCTTCCTGCCGGGAAGCTTCGGGGAGAAAATGGGTCGCGGGTTCTGTTTGCGCGTATGCTTGGGCGCTGCAGAAGCACAATCCGGACAGGATTCCTCCGTTTACAAAGGTTTTTAGTTTATTCATTTTGTATGAAATGTTGGTTGTCGGTGTTTTTTCGGGACCGATGTTCCTTGGGGTCCGGAAAAGCTCGCGAAGATAGGAAGAATCGAGTAAATCCCAGCCGTTTTTTGAGCGGTTTTTGGGAGTGTCTTTTATCGGATTGTCGTTGAATGAAAAAGGATTTTTTTTGGTAAAAGCAAGGGAGGCGTTGTTGCGGATTTCGGGCAGGCCCGGTTTGCGTGCTGCCCGTTTTCGCTTGGCTTTGCACCTTGCTTGCACTATCTTTGCAATCCGGAAGCCTCGGCGTGCTTGCCGGAAGTCCGGTCACAGCCGGGGTGTGCCGGGTGTGGCATGATGGCGGAAAGATAACTTTCTTGGATTTTCATGATGGACGTGAACAGACAGGAGGAACGAGGACATCCCTTGGCAGGGCCGGAGGTGCCGGTTTGCAGCTTGGAGTCCGCGCTAGGGCAAGGGATGGGGCGTGCCGGGACCGGGACGGAGTGCCGGGCAAGCAGGCGGACATTCTTTTTAGTCCGGATCTGGCGTTTCTATCGCGATGGTTTCCAGGCCATGACCTGGGGCAAGACTCTTTGGGTTGTCATCCTCGTCAAGCTTTTCATCATGTTCGCCATACTGAAAGTATTCTTTTTCCCGGATTTCCTCAAAGGGAAGACCGAGACGGAAAAGCAGGATTACGTGGGGACGGAATTGGTAGGGAGAGGACTGGATAATTTGGAAAACGGATTCTAAAAAAGCCTCTTTATGATAGAACAGATTTCAACGGGTTTGATTGATTGGTCCCGCGCCCAGTTCGCGATGACGGCCATGTATCACTGGCTTTTTGTTCCTTTGACATTAGGCCTGGCCATGATTATGGGAATCATGGAAACCATTTATGTGAGGACCGGGGATGTTTTTTGGAAACAAACGGCCAAGTTCTGGATGAAAATCTTCGGAATCAATTTTGCCATCGGCGTGGCGACTGGTTTGATTCTGGAATTCCAGTTCGGGACCAACTGGAGCAACTATTCCTGGTTCGTGGGGGATATCTTCGGTGCACCTTTGGCCATTGAAGGGATTCTGGCTTTTTTCATGGAAGCCACTTTCATTGCGGTCATGTTCTTTGGTTGGAACAAGGTGAGCAAACGTTTCCATTTGGCTTCCACTTGGTTGACCGGGATCGGGGCTACGATTTCGGCTTGGTGGATTTTGGTGGCCAATACTTGGATGCAGCATCCTGTGGGGATGGAATTCAATCCGGCAACGGTCCGGAACGAGATGGTCGATTTCTGGACGGTGGCCTTCCAACCCATGGCTGTGACCAAGTTTTTCCATTCGGTGCTGAGCGGTTGGGTCTTGGGGGCCGCGTTCGTGGTCGGCATCAGCTGCTGGTACCTGATGCGCAAGCGGCATCGTCGTTTCGCTTTGTCGAGTATCCGGATTGCTTCGGTTTTCGGTTTGGCGGCTACCTTGATTGTGGCTTTCACGGGCGACAGGTCGGGGTACGAGGTGGCCCGGCATCAACCGATGAAACTGGCTGCCTTGGAAGGCTTGGAAGATGGCGGGACGGAACAAGGCCTTGAAATCGTGGCCGGTGTGAAGATTCCTTATATGCTTTCGGTTCTGGCGACCCGGACCACCGATGGTTATGTGCCGGGGATTAATGATTTGTTGGAGGGTGGTTACACGATGCCCGATGGCAGTACGGCTTTGTCCGCCGAAGAAAAGATGCAGCGGGGCCGCAGGGCCGTGCAAGCTTTGTCCGACTTCCGGCAGGCCACGAAAAACGGGGACAGTGTGGCGGCAGGCGAAGCCCGGGCGGCTTTGGACAAGGACATGGAGTATTTCGGCTATGGCTATATCGGGAAACCCGAGGATTTGGTCCCGCATACGGGCTTGTTGTTCTGGGCTTTCCGGGTCATGGTCGGTTTCGGGCTGTATTTTATCGCCTTTTTCGTCCTCTCCTGGTTCCTGACCCGCAAGGAACGTTTGGCGGAACAGAAGTTCAAATGGTTGCATGTTTTGGCTTTGGCATCGATTTTCTTTGCGATGTTTGCCGGGCAGGCGGGCTGGATTGTGGCGGAAGTGGGGCGCCAGCCTTGGGCCATCCAGGATTTGCTGCCGGTGAATGCGGCCATCTCGGCCCTGGATCCGGCTTCGGTCAAAACCACTTTCTTTATCTTCTTGGCATTGTTTACGATATTGTTGATTGCCGAAATCGGCATCATGGTCAAGGCTATCAAGAAAGGGCCTGGAAATGTGGGGCTTGAACCGGGAAATGAGGTTCCGCAAACAAAGTAAAGGGCTCCTGTCTGCCGGACGAACTTTGCCCGTGAGCTGGGATATCGTTCCGGGATGGTCCGGACAGGGACCGGAAATGTAAAAAACAAGAAAGGCTGGATTATGTTTACATACGAGTTTTTTCAAGCTTATTGGTGGTTCATCGTGAGCCTGTTGGCAGGCATCTTGGTGTTCCTGATGTTTGTACAGGGGGGCAACTCCTTGTTGTTCAAATTGGCTCCGGACGAGGAAGGGCGTCGCTTGCTTATCAATTCCACGGGCCGGAAGTGGGAATTCACGTTCACGACCTTGGTTACGTTCGGAGGAGCGTTTTTCGCCTCATTCCCTTTGTTTTACAGCACCAGTTTCGGGGGTGCCTATTGGCTTTGGATGTTGATTCTGTTGAGTTTCGTCCTGCAAGCCGTTTCCTATGAGTTCCAAGGGAAGATGGGTAACCTGTTGGGGAAACGGACGTATCGGGTTTTCTTGGTTTTGAACGGCTTCCTTGGGCCTTTTTTGTTGGGGATGGCGGTGGCCACTTTTTTCAACGGTGCGAATTTCATGGTGGAGAAGGACATGATGTCTTCCTTGTCGATGCCGGTCATAAGCCGTTGGGGGAACGCGGCCCATGGTTTGGACGCTTTTCTGGATCCTTGGAACATCGTTCTGGGCTTCGCGGTCTTGTTCTTGGCCCGTTTGCTGGGCGGTATGTATTTCATTAACAATATCGACGATGCGCCTATGCAAGGACGTTTCCGTCACCAGTTGGTGGTGGATGCCGTTCCGTTCCTGTTGTTTTTCCTTGCTTTTGTAATCCGGACTTTGGTCAAGGATGGTTTCGCGGTCAATCCCGAGAACGGGACAGTTTACCTCGAAGCCGGGAAGTATTGGCATAATTTCATCCAAATGCCGGTAGTGGCCTTGGTTTTTGTTGCCGGGGTGGCCGGGGTTTTGTTCGGTTTGGGCAAGTCGATTTTTTGTGCGGGATACCGCAAGGGGATTTGGTTTGCCGGAGCCGGGACCGTCTTGACTGTTTTGGCCTTGCTGCTTTGCGCGGGATACAACAACACGGCTTATTATCCATCCAATCTCGATTTGCAGAGTTCGCTCACTTTGGCCAACAGCTGTTCCAGTTTCTTCACTTTGAAGGTCATGTCGGTGGTTTCCCTCCTGGTTCCTTTCGTGTTCGCTTATATTTTCCATGCTTGGCGTGCGATTGACCGGAAAAAATTGAACCGGGAAGAGCTGCGGGAGGGGGAACACGCGTATTGAGTTGGGCGGTGTGTGATAATGGGCAATCTGGCTTCGCCCTCGAAGATAGCTTGGTCTCGGCCATGCAAACTCGAACAAGTTCGGTTTGCATTGCGCTCGACTTTCGCTATCTTTGACTGTCGCCGAAGATAGGCTGCGTCTCGGCAATGCAAACTCGAACAAGTTCGGTTTGCATTGCGCTCGACTTGCACTATCTTTGTGCCTTAGGAATGGAGGACTGTGTCCCGGCATATATTTCAAAACATGCGAATCAAGGGAATCGACATACCGGAAGATGTGGAACGCATCCTTTCGGCCTTGCATAAGGCTGACTATGCGGCTTATCTGGTGGGAGGCTGCGTGCGTGATTGTATGATGGCCCAGGAACCGCATGATTGGGATATTTGCACTTCGGCCAGTCCGGCCCAGGTCAAGCAAATCTTCAACGAAAAACCGTACACGGTGGTTCCGGCAGGGGCCAAGCATGGTACGGTCATGGTGATTGCCCATGGAAAGCCCTATGAAATAACGGTTTTCAGGAAGAAAAAGGATTTTGTCCCCAATGCGGCAGGGAGGAATCAGGAAATCCCGGTGGATACACGGTTTGTTCCGGTTGCTTTTTCCGGGCGTGGAAGCATCCCGTCGGGTTCTTTTGTCCCGGAAGAACAGTCTCTTTCCCAAGGTTCAACCAAGGCTGAAGAAGCCAATCCGATGCATCCTGGTGCACTCGAAGCGGAGCAAGTACAGGATGGGGTTTCGGGACGTTTTTTTTGCCATACTTTTTTGGACAATCCCTTGTATGAAGATTTGGGCTTGCGCGATTTCACCGTCAATTCCATGGCTTGGAGCCCGGAAGAAGGCTTGATCGACCCGTATCACGGGGAACGGGACTTGGCGGCAGGCTTGTTGCGTTGCGCCGGTTCGGCCCAGGAACGCTTATCGGAAGACCCTTTGCGGATTTTGCGGGCCTTGCGTTTTTCGGCGCATTTAGGTTTCTCCATCGACCCGGAATTGCGTTCAGCTATCCATGAGCTCTATTCTTTGCTGAAAGGCGTGGCGGTGGAAAGAATTACTTCCGAACTTTACCGTTTCATGCAGGCACCCGGGGTCCGCGTGGCGGAAATGCTCCGGGATTACTCGGATGTGGCTTGTTTCGTGATGCCGGAGTTGAAACCCTTGATAGGCTTCGACCAACATAACCACCATCATGTCTATGATGTATGGGAGCATACCCTTAAAGCCATGGAAGCTTGTCCGGGCGATGATATTGTCTTGAAATTCACAATTCTTTTTCATGATATGGGGAAACCCCATACGTTTACGATGGACAATCAAGGAGTAGGCCATTTTTACGGGCATGCGGAAGTGAGCAGCCGTTTGTGCAAGGCAATCATGAACCGTTTGCGTTTCGACGGGAAGACGGAGGAAGAAGTTGTGACTTTGGTCGAAGTCCATGACGCACGGGTGGAAGGTACCACGCGGAGCATTCGTCGTTGGCTCAACCGTATCGGAGAGGAACAATTCCGCCGTCTTTTGCAGATGAAGCGTTGCGATGCGGCGGGCCAGAACCCGGTTTATTGGCCGGAAAGGGAGGCTTATATCGATTCCTTGGAAAAGGCTTTTGCGGAAGTGTTGGCCCAGGACGCCTGTTTCAGCATGAAGGACTTGGCTGTCAAAGGTAGTGATTTGATTGCCGTGGGTTACGAACGGGGCAAGGTCTTGGGCAAATGTTTGAAGCGTTTGCTGGACGAGGTGATTGACGAGCGGCTTCCCAACGACAAGAAAGTCTTGTTGTCGCAGGCGGTGTTTTGGCTTCACCAAGAATACCGGGGGAAGGAATAAGCATTTGGCAATAAATGAAATAGCCGGATTCTTGCCGGTTTTCCTATGTCTGGGCGCTTGAAAACGATGTCCGATTTTGAAAGACAGGGCATAGGGCGGTTCCCGTTGGGTTCGTACGATTGGAAAATATAAAAAAATCGAAGATATGCATCATTTCAAATTTTATAATCCGGTCAAGATTTTATTCGGTTCGGGACAAATCGCCAATATTTCGAGCCAGATTCCCCAAGGTTCGAAGGTATTGATGACCTATGGAGGGGGAAGCATCAAGCAGAACGGGATTTACCAGCAGGTAGTGAAGGCCTTGGCTCCTTTCGAGTTCTTGGAATTTTCGGGTATCGAAGCTAATCCCAAGTACGAAACCCTGATGAGGGCAGTGGAAATCGTCCGCAAGGAGAATGTGGATTTCCTCTTGGCCGTCGGGGGCGGTTCGGTCATTGACGGGACCAAGTTTATTGCCGCTGCCGCGTATTTTGAAGGAGAAGACCCTTATACGATTTGTACCCAGCGGGCCAGGATTACCAAGGCTGTGCCTTTGGGCACTGTTTTGACACTTCCGGCCACGGGTTCGGAAATGAACTCAGGCGGGGTAATCAGCCGTCTTTCCACCCAGGAAAAGTTCGCTTTCGGCAGTCCGTTGGTATTCCCCCGCTTCTCGGTGCTTGACCCGGTTGTCACCCTGACTTTGCCCGCCAAGCAGCGGGCCAACGGGGTGGTGGACGCTTTTGTGCATGTTACCGAGCAGTACTTGACTTACCCGGTGCAGGCCGATATCCAGGACCGTTTCTCGGAAAGCATTTTGCAGGTGTTGGTGGACAATGGCATGAAATATGTCAATGATCCGGAGGATATGGATGTGGCTTCGAACGTGATGTGGGCTTGCACGATGGCCTTGAACGGCTTGATTGCCGCCGGCGTGCCGGAAGACTGGGCCACGCATCAGATTGGCCATGAGATCACGGCTTTGGCCGGCTTGGACCACGCGCAGACCTTGGCGATTGTCTGGCCGGGCTTGCAGCGGGTCATGGAAGAGGAAAAGCGTGAAAAGCTGCTGCAGTTCGGCAAACGGGTATGGAACGTGGACGATGCCGAGGCGGCGATTGCCAAGACCGAGGAATTTTTCCGCTCTTTGGGAGTAGGCACCCGTTTTTCGGATTATCCTTCGGTGGGCGATGCCGGTGCCTTGATTGATACGATTGTGGAACGTTTCGAGGAAAGGGGGACTTTGTTGGGCGAACGTTCGGACATCGACTACCGGAAGGTTCGGGAAATCTTGGAACTCAGGAAATAATTTCAGAAGAGACATGGAACAGCATTCGAAGTTCCGGAGCGTGATGGACGAACCGGGACAGTTTGATTTCTACTTAGTGCC
>CALUNB010000059.1 GCA_944321885.1 uncultured Bacteroidales bacterium
ATGCCATGCCTTTTGGATTGGCGGTCGGGACTCTTTTTCTTGTAAGAAATGAACCTATTTCATTTCCAGCTTCTTAGAAGCTGTTTAAATTTATTTGTTTAGGCCATCGGGAGGGGATTTCGCGGGATGGTGCCGCGTTTTTCAAAGGAGGATAGCTCAGCTATCGGACGTGAAAAACGCCAGCAAGACCCGAAATAGCCCCCGATGGGCAAACAAAATCCTGAACCCGGTCCCTGAAAATTCAGTCTTTTCAGGATTGTAAGAAATTTTAAACAGCTTCTTAGTGCTCAGGGGAAATCAAGACGTCTTGAATCGTGATGTCGTACAAAAGAGTCGCCTGGGAGGGAACCCTCTCCCCGTCGCCCGAGAGTCCGAAAGCCAGGTGGGACGGGAGGATCAAACGGGCGCTTTCTCCTTGGCGCATCAGCAGCACGGCTTCTTCCAAGCCGTTTTCCACTTCGGAATGCCCCACGACAAACGTCTTGGGTCCGTCCATTTCCGAGCTGGCGATGATTTCCCCGCTCAGGAGGCGGAGCGTGTACGTGATTTTTACCACATCGCCTCGTTCCACTTTGGGAACATCGGGCGAACCGCTATGATAGATGTGGTACCATAGGCCGCTGGGGCTTTCCTGCATCGGCCATCCGCTCCTTTCCACGAAAGATTGGATGCTTTCCCGTTCCTGCCGGGCCGATATCTTCTGCGCCTCGACCAAATGTTCCTTGGGGTCGGGCGTTGCCTGCGGGGGCAGGGCGATTACAGTCTTTTCCCGGCAGGAAACCAGGCAAAAGAGGAGAAGGAAGATGCCGGCAAAGACACCCCCGCCTTTTAGGTTGGACTTGCGGACGGCCCTTTCCAGACGGCCCGTGGCCCGCCTTGGACTTTTCGAGGAAGGGAAAAACAAGAAGCAACCCATGGTAATTAGTCCTCTTGCGGGTTTGAATAGTAAAGTTTCGAACCGGTCTTGAGCTTTTCCACCGCCGGTTTGATGGTCTTTTCGTAGAAAGCGGGCAAGGCGCTCTCGAACTTGGCCAAGGTCTCTTCCAAGGAGGTTTGGGAAAATCCCCCGGCCGCGTTCTTGTGGCCGCCGCCCCCGAAATTTTCCTTGGCAAAGATATTCACGTCGATATCGCCTTGGGAGCGGTAGGACATGCGGATGCGGTTGTTCCGTTGGGTGAAGAAAGCGGCGAAATAAACCCCGTCTATGCTGAGCCCGTAATTGACAATGCCTTCGGTGTCACCGGCCTGGTAATTGTACTTCTGCATATCCTCCTCGCTCAGGTACATGTAGGCGGTATTGTATTCGGGTTTGACAATCAGGCGTTCGCCAAGGCAACAACCCAAAAGCCGCATCCGGCTTTCGGTGAAGTTGTCGAAGATGTTCTGATGGACCTTTACCGTGTCGAGCCCTTTGGAAACCAAATCGGCAATCGTGGAGAACAATTCCTTGTGCCCGCAGGAGTAGCTGAACGAACCGGTGTCGGTGCTGATTCCGGCATAGAGGCAGGCCCCCACATGGGCGTCAATCCGGTCCGGACACAATTCGGCGTAAAAAATCCGGTAAAGCAGCTCGCAGGTGGAAGAAACGCTGGTATCGGAAAAGGCGAGGTCGAAACTGCCCCAGTCCGGCTCCAGATGGTGGTCGATCATGATGCGCGTGCAATCCTTCTCCATCAAGAGGGGCGCAAGACTTTCGGTCCGGCTCAAACGGTTGAAATCCAAAACAAAAAGAAGGTCACACGCCTGCATCACGGTCTTGATTTCGTCCGGATGTTCCTTGTAGTTGATGGCAATCTGGTGGATGTCCATCCAGGCCAGGTTCTTGGCGAAATGGTTGGGGTAGACGATTTTGGCATCCTTGCCCGAATTGAGGAGGTACTGGTAGAGGGCCTGCGTGGAGCCCACGGCATCCCCGTCCGGATTGTTATGGCCCACAATTACAATGTTGGAAGCTTTGTCGATGGCATCCTGCAAGCTTTGGCATCGCCCTTGGGGATGCTTGAAAACCTTGCAGTCGGGACTGCCGGGCAAGGTGCGGAACGCACTTTCGGGAAAATTCCCGTTCTTGCTATGACATGTCGTTGTTTCTGCTTTTTTTTCCACTTTTTTTACATTTAGTTTTCGGGCTTCTGCCCTGGGAACCAGCCTTTAAAAAGGTTCGGGAGGAAAAGTAGGTCCGGTTCCGAAAATATCGATGCTGTTGGGGGAATTGCCCAAGCTTTGGTGTAATTTTTGGACGGCCTGTTTCCGGAAAGGGTCGCTTTCGTTGAGGGATGCCATGACATACAACAACTTCGCATAGTCTTGGAGCGATTCTACGGTATTGCAGACCTGGATTTGCTTTTGTTCGCTCAAGACCGGTTCCACATCGGCCCGGCGTACCAAGGCCCCTTTCTGGGTGATGTCGAGGCAGAAGACGATGTCGGACTTGTGGTGGCGGCTGAGGTCGGTGGTGCAGGCCAGGATGTTGACAATCGGAAGATTGAGTTGGAAGACGGGAATCTTGTTCCTTTGGGCGAGGTATTGGTAGGCCAAGGAAAGGCTGCGGTCGTTCCCCTGCCGGAGGTTGATCAGTTTGGGCAGGAAGAAGTCGGCAAAGCTGTAACCGTCGGTGATTTTCTTCCCGATTTTGAACTTGCAGACGTTGAAGAAGAAGTTGTTCAGCAACAGGATGTTTTGTTGCAGGTTTTCCTGCGAGGCCAAAAGCAGCCAGCAATCGCCGTGCAGCCGGTTGAACGTGTCGCGCACCTGCTCCCATTGCAGATCAGGATAAAAAGCGGAAGAAAGGAAGTAGAACCCTTGCATCAGGTCGGGTTCGCTTTCTTCCTTCCAGGCTTTGAGGTTCTTGCAAGCCGTTTCCAAGCGGAGTTCGCGAATCAGGGCCTCGATGCGGTTCTGCCATAAAGGACTTGTTTTCAAGTCGATGGCGTCCTCTATGTAAGGCAAGGCCTCTTCGCCCAAGGCAAAAAGGGCGTTTTTGATGCTTTGGTAAACCTCCGGGTCGCTTTCGTCAAGCATCCCGATCAAGGCTTGGATGTTGGCTTTTTTGTCTCCGTTTTCCATAGGTTTTGGCAAGTCGTCTCCTATTCCGGAAGGGCTTCCCCCGTGCAAAGCCGTTCCAAGACCGTTTGTATCAGGCGTTCGATATGGGGTTTATAATCTTCGCTGAACTCTTTGGTGAGCCGGTTGGCCACTAAGACACAAACGGTGAGGCAACGGTGGCCCAAGCCGCGTCCCAAGCCGTAGAGGGCCGAAGTTTCCATTTCCATGTTGGTTACCTTGTGGCCTTGGTAATCGAAGCTTTCCAGCAAGCTGTTCAGTCCGGGGAATTTCAAAGGCAAGCGGACCACGCGCCCTTGGGGGGCAAAAAATCCGGGCGCCGTGGCGGTGATGCCGTGCTGCATGTCGAAAGCGACTTTGTGCAGGAGTTCGTCCGAAGCCTTGAGGATGTAAGGCCGGGCGAAAGCCGAGGGCAAATGCAGATGCTTGTCCAAGGCCTCCATCATGTCCTTTTCGTACAAGGTTTCGTCAATCTGGTAATAATTGAGCAAACCGTCCAAGCCCAATCCGTATTCAGCGGCGCAGAAAGTGTTGACCTTTAATTCTTCCTGAAAACTTCCGCTGGTTCCCAAGCGAATCAGGTTCAGTTTCTTAGGGCTTTCCTTCCGAACCCGTTTGTGGAGGTCGATATTGACCAAGGCGTCCAGTTCGTTGATAACGATGTCGATGTTGTCGGTTCCCATGCCGGTCGACAGGACCGAGACGGGGGTGCCGTTCAGGATTCCGGTATGGGTCAGTAGTTCCCGGTTCTGGACTTTGTAGTCGATGCGGTCGAAGAACTTGGAAACAACCGGAACCCGGCCCGGGTCACCCACCAAGATGATGTTGGGAGCTATTTGGTCCGGCTGCAAATGCAAGTGATAGATACTGCCGTCCGCGTTGAGCGGCAGCTCGGAAGCTTCAATGATGGTTTCCATGGCATCTTTCGTTTTTGGTGAAACAGTTCCCCTCCCGCGAGAGGTACAATCTGCGAAGATACATTTTTTTCGGGAGACCCGTTCCCGGATGCCAGGTGGATGTGTTTGCAGACTTGGAATCCGGCTTATTCCTGTTTCCTGAGCGAAGCCAGATACCCTGTCCATTCATCGGCTTTGGCTCCTTTGAGCACGCGGGGAAACTTGTTCTGCGCCCCTTCCTTGCCTTGGAGCCGCATGTAGTTGTAGAAGACTTCCAAGGGCAGGACTTCCACGCTTACTTCGCGGATGGCTTCGAGCCTTTCCACGCGGTAATCGTCGTTGAGCTCCTTGAGGTAGTTGTCCAATTTCTCAGCCGCCATGCGGGCGTCGATGGGTTTCTCGCAACCGAGGAACCATTTGTGGCCGAACATGCCGTTGCTCTTGACCCCGATGACCGTGTACTCCAGGATGCCGTTGTTCTCCTCTTCACCCAGCATCCGGACGGCCTGGTTCATGTTGTCCACCGAAAGGTGTTCACCGCAGATGCTCAGGAAGGATTTGGTCCGGCCGGTGATGATGATTTCGTTGCGGGCCTTGTCCACGAGTTTCACGGTGTCGCCAATCAGGTAACGCCAGGCTCCCGAACAGGTGGAAATCAGGATGGCGTATTCCTTGCCCTCTTCGATTTGGTCGATGAAGAGGGTTTGGGGATTTTCCGTCATGCTTCCGTCCTCGGGGTTGAAATTTTCGTCGTTGAAGGGGACGAACTCGAAGAAGATGCCGTTATCGAGCACTAATTCCATGGCTGTGGTGTCGGGCCGTGTTTGCAGGGCGAGGAAACCTTCCGAGGCTAGATAGGTTTCCATATAGGCCAAGGGCCGGGCCAGGAGTTTTTCGAAACTTTTCTTGTATGGGTCGAAAGAAACGCCTCCATGTACGAAAATCCGCAGGTTGGGCCAGATGTCGTGGATGGTCTGGAGCTGGTAGCGTTCCATGATTTTCTGGAACAGGATTTGGAACCAGGCCGGTACGCCGACCACGGCGGCAATGTCCCACTCGGGGGCTTTCTGTACGATTTCCTCGATTTTGGTCGGCCAGTCGCGTTCCTGGGATATTTTTCTTCCGGGACGATAGAATCGGTCGAACCAAAGGGGCAGGTTCCCGGTGGTGATACCGGAAAGGTCTCCCGCGTAATAGGTCCCGTTGTAGTGGAGCTGGGTGCTTCCTCCTAACATCAGGGCTTCTTTTTGGTAGAGTTCGTCGGGGAATCCGTATTTGACCAGGGAGAAGATTTCCCGCATGCTGGTCTTGCGTATGGCACGGACCATGTCTCCCGAAACGGGAATGTATTTGCTGGAAGCGCCCGAGGTGCCCGAGCTGAGGGCGAAGTATTTGATTTTTCCGGGCCAGGAAACGGAAAGTTCTCCTTCCAAGCAGCGGTGCCACCAGGCCTTGGCCATCGAGTCGTAATCGAAAGCAGGGACGTTGCGGGCAAATTCCTCGCGCAGGCGGGGGGATTTGAGCAGACGTTTGAAATCGTATTCTTTGCCGAAAGCCGTATCGGCGGCTTTGGACAACAGCTTTTTCAGCTCTTGGTTCTGGGCCTGGACGGGATCCTTGCGGGGAAAGACCTTTTCCATGGCGGCGGCATTGTTGTTGCGGATTTCCAAAGCTTTCCTGAGGATGGTACCTACCACGGGACGTTTGGAAGCGTTGCCTTGCGTCGGTCGGGCTGTTTCCTCTTTCGGTCTGGGGAGAGAGGGGGTAGCAGGAGTTGTCATACGGTCGAAGTTTGGTTTCAAAGGATGCCCGTTGCGGGCTGTTTCCACGCGGTAGGTGCCGTTTGGCTGGGCCTCTGGTGGAGGTTCCCGCGAGGCGGTATAAGCCTACAAAAATAGTGCAAAACTGAAAATTTCGGGCGTTGCCGGTTGTTTAAATTTTTCTTACGGCCTGCCTTGGGTTCGTAACCATGCGTCAAACAGGGAAACATGGTTGTTTTTGCATAGTGCATGGAGTTTGCCGAGGCCTGTGGTTGGCCAAAGAGGGCAAGTTGGGACGAGCCTTACAGGCTTTGAATTTTAGAATCTGTTTAAAATTTCTTACAATCCTGAAAGGGCTGAATTATCAGGGACCGGTTTCAGGATTTTGTTAGCCCATCGGGGGCTATTTCGGGTCTTGGTTGAGCGAAGCTCGAAGATAGCTTGGTCTCGGAGAAATCAAAGCAAGCTTTGATTCCCCGCTCGACATTCGCTATCGTTTGCGTTTTTCACGTCCGATAGCTTGGCTATCCTCCTTTGAAAAACGCGGCGCCATCCCGCGAAATCCCCTCCCGATGTCCTAAACAAATAAATTTAAACAGCTTCTGAAAATGAAGGAACGTATCTCGAAAAAAGAACAGGGATGAGGAAATTGTATTTTTCCATCGGGAGAAAATCGAGGTTCCGGATTCCACCCGGATTCCTCGAAATTCCCTCTTGGCAATTATGATAAAACAAGTTTAACCGTTTCCTGGCATGAATGCTATTGTTTTATGAATTTTATATTCCCTTTTTGCCCGTTGGTGGAGACCCATTCGAAGACATACATCCCAGAAGGCCAAGCCGAACAGTCGATACCGGTCTGTTGCCCGGAGCCGGAAAGGATGCACCGGCCGGAGATGTCGTAAACTTTCCATTCCTTCAAGGGTGTGTTACTTTGGTAGACAAAGGATTCCTTTGCCGGGTTGGGCGTTATCCGGATGTCGTGGGATGCAAGATTGCTTTCATTGGAAGAGGAGGGTGTGAAATTCAGGTACAAGTTTCTGAACCCGTGGTCGATACCTGAAGAATCCCTGACAAATGTCTGGTAAAATATGCTGTCAGGCATCCGGTGCGAAAACCGTCCTTCCGAGTCATCCGGCAAGGGGTTTAACACGAAGCTGTTAGTGTCTTGCATCGAGACGCCGGTTCCATAATGGGTTTTTTGTGGTCCTGCATTGTCGATCCATCCGTCCATGAGTTTCTTGTCTACCAACCCGGCATGGCAAGGAATCTGGCTGTTATCCCATCGCAAGATAACGGGCAAACTGTTGGAAGGGATGAGAAAGCACACGTCATACAACGGGCCGTATTCCGAAGTGCCTTGTTCGGCATTGATGCCTTTTTTGGAAAATACCATGCAATTGGGAATGTATTGGAATCTTTCTTCATTCCATTGGCGGTCGGGAGTCACAAAGGCTCCGATATGCGTTTCCTGATTCGGAAACGGGTCGAACACCACTTCCGCATCCATGTTCTGGTAATCGCATCCGATATATCCATCAGGTGAAATTCCCAGTTCCAAGGTGTCCTTCTTTCCGTTGGCAAGGGATTCCAGGTAAAGTTTGAACGAAAACT
Source organism: uncultured Bacteroidales bacterium (assembly GCA_944321885.1). GTDB lineage: Bacteria > Bacteroidota > Bacteroidia > Bacteroidales > P3 > Pullibacteroides. The sequence goes on from CALUNB010000059.1 coordinate 7,331, forward strand.
GTTCCTGTCCGGAGGCTCCGGTTACGAACGATAATGCGAGAACCATCGCACCGATTGGATTTCTTGGTTTCATGATGTATGTTTTTAATGTTTATAAAATTTTTTTATTTCAATGTTTTTGGTTGGTAAATGCTTGTGTTTTTTGTAAGTTGTTATTGGCCTGAACCCCTCTTTGTCCGGGCTATGGCGACAGGTTTCCGTTTTGTATTCCTTGTTCCGGAAGCAAAAATATATATAACGATATGAGCAAATTCCGGAGCCCGGTTTGGTCCGGGGGATCCGGAAATGGAGGTGCCAGCCGGGGCATCGTGTTTTGGTCCCGGCTGGCAGTGGAGTGGTTTTATTGAATTTTGATTAACCGGATGCGGTCGGCGGTCTGTCCATCGACTACGAGGATGCCGATGTACAGGCCGGGGGCCTGGGCGGAGAGGTCGAGCCGGGCTTCGGCGGTTCCCCGTCCCTCCAGAGGCAGGGATTGGAGCAAGCGCCCGTGGAGGTCGAAAACTTGAAGGCTGGCCTTACGGACGGATTCCGGCAGGTAGTAGCGTACAAGTGTGGTCTGATGGAACGGGTTGGGTTGGATGCTTTCCAAGCGGGGGGCGGAGGCGGTTTGGGTGGAGAGGTTTGTCGAGGCGGGGTCGTAAGAGCGGACGATGGGCCATTCCTCCAAATGGCGGGGATGCCGGTTCCAACCGGAGACTTCTTGATTCGGCAGGGCCTGGACGGAGAGGTCTGTGATTTCGAAGGGTAATATCCTTCCAGGTAAGTATTCCAACGAGCTTGGGAATCCTATGGCAGGGTCGTTTTTCAAGGCGGCCAGGCAAGTGTATTCCGGTCCTGTCGTTTTTTCTTCTACCAGCATGTAAACGAAAGTGTTTTCATGGAAAAAGGAGAAATTGACCCCGGTTTCGCCCATATACAAATTTGCCCACACGGGACTGCTTTTTTCCATTTTTTCGGACCAGCGGGCGGGGTGCCATAGGGAGTCAGGGTACCAAGTGACGAGGTTCTTGGTGGAGTCGGGATACATGTGGACTTGGTAGGGGTAGGAGGCCCCGTTTGGATAACGTTGTTCCAGAAAACGGTCCAAGGCCCGTTCTGCCTCAGGCCGGGAGATATGGATAATCGGGTCGGATTCGAGGAAACCATAATCATCGAGTTGCCAGTACATATCCATGGTGCGCCAATCGTAGCCGGAAGGGATTTTATCGGTTGGCAGGGTCATGTCTTGATACTGGAAATTGCCGTTGGTCTTGTCCACAAATAGGCAGTAAGTGGGCTTGGGTCCCCAGGTACTGTAGTAACTTAGAATCAAGTAGGCGTAAGTGTTCTGCGTCGAAGAGTCTTTCCCTGGACCGCCAAAGACATGGTAAGGGAAAAATGGACCGTCGTTGTTGGTTCCTCGCTCGACGCTATCGTGGGCGACGATGAATTTCTTCATGATGGAGTCGGCTTGTTGCCGGGAAATTTCTTGCGAGTGGACTTTCGCGGTCCCGGGCAATGCCAAGGTTGCCAGTAGGCCAATGACGATTTTTTGTAGGAATGTGTTTCTTCTCATGGGAAACTCCTTTCTTTTTTATGTTGGGATATCAGGGCATTTAGGTTTTAGCCATTTATTTTATTTCCAATTCTGATCCTGCTTCCATGGTGAAGCCGTATTCCAATTTGGTGGAGACCGTATGGTCCAATGTTAATTTTGCACCCTTTTTTATTCGGGTGTTTGATACTTGGATAAAGCGGTCGTGGATTGTCTTGTCTTGCGATATGACGGCATTGCGAAGCTCTGTCAAGGAGTAGTAGCCGAAAAGTCCCATTTTTTTGCCCAAATCCGTTGGGATGGAATTGTATTGCGGGCTTTCTTGCTCCCTGTCGAGTTCCTTGGCATAGAGAAAAGCTTCTTCCATGCTGACGACTCCGTCTTTGTCCGAGTCAGCATCTACAGGATGCCCCTTCCGGGTCATACCAGCCATGGCTTCTGTCCACAGGTTGGAGAACTCACTCCACGCACCCAATACTGACTGACTAGGATGGGATACTCCTTCCGCAGTGCAGGCTGTCATAATGACCCTGTTTTCTCCTTTGATGTAGGGTATGAAACCACCGCTGTGGCAGGGCTGCATCAGCACCGCGATGGTTTCCGCATGGATTTTGTCCAACTCATTTGCCAGTTCTCTGGCTGAAAGCGAATCATGCCAAAGGGTACAAAAATATTCTCCGTTAATGACATTTCCATGATTGGCTATGAAAACGAACAGATTGTCATCGGCTCCTATTTGTTGGGCCAAGGTGTTGAACACTTGGGTCAAGTTTGCTTTAGTGGCAGAATACCGGGTGTCGGCTTTGCCATCCCCGTCCAAGTCTGTGGAGGTGTTTCTGAATCGGGGAAAGCTTTCACCGGTTTCGAAATTGAACCCCATTCCATCGAACATGTCTTCGTTCGGATTTGTGCCATCGGAAATCAGTATATGTACGTTTTCGGGACGGTATCCGTACACATGGATCAGGGTGGTATAGAGAAAAGCACAGTCCTCCCACGCGGTGAGGATATTGGTTTGAGAATCTTTCCCTCCGTTTAGGATGATGGCATAGTTTTCGAAATCTTGGGATGCGCTTGTTTTCGGAGTGGAATTTCGAAGTGATTTAATAGCAGGGGATAACAGTGGGCTGGAAGCCGCCTGCATTGAATCCGGGCCGGAGATCAGTTGCCAGCCAATCCATGGCGAGAGAGGAACGGAGAAATGTTTCATTTTCATCTCGCCAGTTTCTCTATTTACAGATATACAACGGCACGGATGCATTCCATAGGCGAAGGGGGCTTCATCTATTGCATACGCGTAATACGGAAATCCCGGCTCTGCTGATATAGTGTCGATATAAAAATATAGGAGATATTCACTTTGGATTTCTTGATTGATATATTTTTTCACGATGCTGTCTGCTTGTGCTTGATTGATTTGCCCGGAGCTTCTTTCCCCGATGAAGAGGAGCAGACCAAGGACCCCAGCAATATATTTTGTTTTCATGTCAATAAGTTTTTTGAATGTTTCTTAGATTTTGTGTATAGGCAGGTGACTTTTAATGGGGGCGTCCCTTTTGTGCTCGAACTTGTTTTTCCCGCCAAATAATGTGGCGGGAAAAACTATTTTTATCGGCTGTTAGAAGTGTGTTTAGATGCATTTCTATGTTTCAGTGAAATGCAAGCACGAAAAGACACATTTCTTATAGATGTATCATCGGGCCACGACCATCCGTTTGGTGTCGATGATTTTCCCGTCCACGATGAGGCTGTAGAGGTACATCCCGGCTTGCAGTTCGCCCGGATGGAGGACGATTTCCCCTCTTGGGGCTTTTACGGGGTACATACCTACTTCGTTGCCGTCTAATTCGTAGATGCCGATTCGTGCCGAGGATGTTCCGTCGGTTTCGTATCCGATGCGGGTTTCGCCAGTGGCAGGATTGGGTACGTTCTGGTAGAGGACATTGCCGGTGTTCGCTTCCCTATCGTCATTGTCCGCCGGGTTCCGGGGTGCCTTGGGGGCCTTGTTCACGCTCTGCCCGCTTGGGTTTTCAAGGAGGGAAAGCCGCTCTGCCACGTCGGCCAAGGCTTGGGCGTAAGCCTCCATTGTTTCCTGCTGCTGGCGGATGATGGAATCTTGTTCCTGGATGGCTTTGGTGAGGTAAGGGATGAGGGAGACATAATCCAAGGTATGGAGGTCGGCCAGGCTGTCGTAACGGACCAGGGCGGGGAAGATTTCCTGGACTTCCTGGGCGATGAAGCCCACGCGGTTGGAGGCCATGTCGGGAAGGAGTGGGATTTTGTCGGTGTCGAAATCGAAGGAGACGGGGCGCAGGAGCCGGATGCCATCCAAGGCGGAAGGCAGGTCGAGGATGTTTTTCTTGACACGGCTGTCGGAAGCCATGCTTTGCTTGTAGGAGGTCAGTTCTTGGGTAAAGACGGCCCCCAAGGGTTTGGCGGAGGTTCCGGCGATGAGCCAGCCCGCCTTCCGGGGTTCGATGTAGGTAGGTTGGTCGTTGCGGGGATAAACTCCACGGGCGGAAGGGCTAATGATGGTTCCGCTGCTGCCTCCTCCAGACCATCCGGATTCCGTGTTGTTGTAAATCGTGAAGGCCCCGTTGAGGTTGTTGGTGGGGTAGATGAACATTTTGCCTACTGCCACTTCGAGGGAGCTGCCGTTGAGGTTGGAAGCCTTGGACAGGTCTCCGATTTTGACCGCTCCGTCTGACTGTACGTCAATTTGTGCATGCAGTGTTCCAGAAATTGTCAAGCAGAGAGTGCTTGCCACGCCAATGAAAATTTTTGCTTTCATGTTTTAATGTTTTGGTGTTATACATTCAATGAATTTAAATTTTGTGATTGTGATTTATTTCTTTTGTTTTTCATGGCAAA
>CALUNB010000060.1 GCA_944321885.1 uncultured Bacteroidales bacterium
CGCATCCTATCTTCGACGACAGTCAAAGATAGCGAAAGGTGAGTGCAGAGACAAATGGAAACGCAGTTTCCAATTTGTCTATGCCGAACCGCATCCTATCTTCGACGACAGTCAAAGATACAAAAAAGGTGTGTCAAAAGTTTTATTTCGACACACCCTCTCCGGTCTCAAAGACCGGCACTGGAACCTGATGGATTACAGTTTGGCGGCACGAATCTTGGTGGTACGGGTGTACCAGCAGGATACCGTGTAATCTGCCCCTTCGCGCAAGCCGTAGGTGAACAAGTCATCCGCGGTCGGGAAGTATTTGCTATAATTGGCAATCAACTGGTTGGCATTGTCAGCCGTGGAAGGATCTATCGATTTCGCACGGACAAACATGTCCACGGCCACCCAATAAGGAGCCCGTTTCGCCACCGGGGTCCCGTCGCCGGAGCATTGGTCCACGCTGCCCGCATACAACAGACCCAAAATCAAATAAGCCTTCCCGTTATCAGGATTATGCTCCAAGATGGCTTGGCAAATCCGTCCCCCGTTGACATATTGCCCCAATTGCAGATAAGCTTCGCCCAACATCAACAAAGCGTTTTCCTTGTCGGCGGAATCCAATTTGGAAATATTGTCGTTCTCGGTCAAGAGGGAAACCACTTTCTCGAAGTTCTTCTTGGAACGGTACATGCTGGCCATCAGATAGGCACTCTGGGGATTGGGATCAAGCACATGCAAGGCATCGGTCATCTGGAAGAAGATTTCCGCATCGGTGCAACCCCGATTGTTCAACATCATCGTGGCTTTCCGCAAATATTCCGCATCCCCCTTGTTGGCTTCGAACTTCTGGGTGTACAAGGCCACCAAGTCCTCGCAACTGGCATAAGGCTCGAACATGCTTCCCACAATGTCCAATTCCTTGGAAGCCGTCTGGTCCGCCGGATTTCTCTTCGTGATGCCTTCCAACACCATCTCCGTCTTGTCGTAAGCGTCCATCAAACCTTCCTTGTCGATTAACTTGGCCTTGTAGGCATCAATCATGCACATGAAATACAAACGCGGGATAGAAACGAACTGAGGTTCCTCGGCGTAGGTCAAAGCCTGGTTGTAGAGTTCCATGGCTTCCTGCAGACGGTTGGGAGCGTATTGCCGCATATCATAGGCCTTCATACCCAAGCAATAGCCCGGACGACCGTAATACTTGGCCCGCATGTCCCAAAGGTTCAACATCTCGTCGATGTATTGCGCCCGCTTGGTCGCATCCTTTTCCTTTGCAATCATGTTCTTCAGGATGGTGTTGCCCCGGATATAGGTGTTCAAGGACGTTGCCGGACACACTTCCAAGACTTTCTTCCATGCATCGTAAGCACCGGAATAATTCTTTTGCTTGAAGAATTCCTGGTAAACGGAAAGGTTCTGAAGACAAGTAATACTGTCTTCGGGAGTTGCCCCGTACTTCTGGGCATGCACGGCCGAACCCATGACCAATGCCGCTGCGATTACAAGAATCTTTTTCATTATGCTTGCTTCTTTTGTTGTCTGTACCGAACCGGCCTCGAACCGGCCCCCTCTGGAATCCGGGTGCAAAGAAAACAAATTTACCCGAAACACCGGTTTCCTTTTTCTCAGATTTTGAAACGCCCCCCTTTGTTTTCCGACCTCGCCGGGATGGAGTTTTCCAAACATAGGCAACCCTGTTCCCTTAGTCGTACTTGGGCTTGACGAACCAGGTTTCCATCGAGGACATGCTCACGCCAATGCGGAAATAATCCTCCTCGATCTGGCCCTTTCCCAAAAATCCGATTTTCCCGTATTGGAAACCTATGTTTATCAATGAACGGCTCCTGCGGACCGGGATACCCAACCCCAAGGAAACCCCGAAAGAGGCCAGGTTGCTTCCGCCATAAGCCGTGTAATAAGTCTGGTAAAAAGCCCCGATCCGGTAGGCGAAATGCCGGGCTTTGGAAACCGCCTGGGGATTGTTCTTCAGCTCCGCCCCGAAATTGACGGCATAAGTATTGTTGTAGTCGTAACGGGTCCCGTAATCCTCGTACTGTTCCCAGAACGAGTAGCTGAAATCCGCCCCGATCACGTATTGGTCCTCCTTTTCAAAGGAGAAGCCCGCCCTGACCGTGGAAGGATACACGATGACGCCCCGACGGGAGGCCTCCGGCAAGAAAGCCGTGTCGCTTCCGCTGGTAAAAACCCCTTGGGCCATCGTGGTCCTGCGGCCATACAACTTCGACTTGAACGTATAGGCGCCCCCGATGCTCAGATAATGCCCCCTTTTGAGCTTGGCCCGGTAGGTAATTCCCACATCGGCGGCAAAGCCGTTCACTTTCGTGGTCGTGTAATATTCCGACTGGCCGGCATAAGCCGCCAAGGAATCGTCCTGGAAAGAAAGAATCGAGGTTTCGGTAACAGTCCCGAACTCATAGATGAAATTGGCCCCGATGGAAACCGGCCCCCAACCGAGGGAATGGCCCCATCCAGCCTTGGCAATCCCCCCCGTACCCTCATGCACCAACTGGGTCATACCGATATACGCCCCCGCATCGGAAAACGTGGACGTACGGTAGTGCATGTCGGTAGCAGGCAACAGGAAGATGGCCATCTTGTACCACTTGCAAACGGGGAAATAGAATTCCAAGTTGCTCAAACCGCCCGAAGTACTTTGGTTACGGGCCAGGCTCCCGTCGGGCTGGCGTTCCTTCAAGCCGTTCATGCTCAAATTGAAACCTATGTCGAAACGGACACTCAAGGTATCCACGCCTGTCCGGTAAGTGGCCGGGTTCAAAGGATTCATGTCCCCCCTTCCGGACAGGCCCGTGGCAATGCCGCCCATGGACATGTTCCGCACGTTCAGATAAGGCTGTATGCTCCCTACCCCGAAAGCCGAGTACGGAGACAACATCCCGCCTTGCGCATGCGATTTTCCCGGAAGCAGGTACAAGAAAAAGAGGCTTGCCAGCAAACAAAACCCAAGCCCTCGCCTACTCCCTTTTTTGAGATCCATTCAAGTCCAGTATTTCATTCAAGCCCGTCAGGACTAAATTTTGGTGTGCAAATATCTGATAATTCAAGGACTTTTCAAAATATCCCGAATTACCGCCTGTCAACACGACCCTCAAGGAGGGGAAACGCTTTTCATAACGCCCTATGTAGCCTTCCACCTCGTAACGAAGCCCGTCCAAAGCCCCGCTGTACAAGGCTGTCTGCGTATCATTTATCTGGTCCGTACAGCGCTCCTGCTTGATGTCCACCATCGGAAGGGCCTCGGTGAAGCGGTGCATGGCCCGCAAACGCATGTTCAGACCTGGGGAAATGGCTCCGCCCAAGAAACGGGCCCGTTTATCCACCACATTGTAGGTCACGCAAGAACCGAAAACGATACAAAGCACGTCTTCGCCCGGATAAAGGGACTGTATGGCCGAAGCCACGGCCACCCGGTCCCGCCCCAAGGTTTCCGGATGCTGGTAATGCAAAGTGACAGGAATCTTCAAATCGGGCATATAGGATTGCCAGTCGATGAAATAGGAAAACTTGGCCAAGGCCCGCGCCAGGAACACCGGTTCCCGCGCCACCGTGCAGACAATGGCGGCATTCAAATCCGGATACCTCGCCTGTATGTTCTCTATGTCCTGCGGGCTTATCGTTTCATGCCACTGGGTGCACAAAAGCTTCTTTCCCTCGAAAACTCCCAACTTGGTAACCGTATTACCAATGTCGATGACTAATTTTTTGCGCATCTCTTAAACGCTTCTTATGAACACGACCCTGGCTGGTTTCAGGAAACCACCCGGCGCAGCATCCCGCAAAGGAAAGCCTTGCGCTGGTCCAAATCCCTTTTTTGAAACAGCAACTCCATGAGCCCCGTTTCATCCTTTTCCGCTTCGCACCGGGCCAACGCCTTGTCAAGCCCGGCAATCATTTCCTTGATCCGGAACAGTTTGAACATCAGAACAGCCTGCGCCACGGCCTGGTCCAAGGTGCTGCGGTCGGATTGTTCGGTCTTCACGAAAATACCTTTTTCCTCCCAATGCTTGCTCAATTCGTAGCGCGAAGCGGCCAAATCGGCCACCAAGGCCCGGACTTCGGGGTCTTCCACCATCCGCAAATCCTCCATTCCAGGGATATGCTCCTTGGCCAAGGAATCCGCAAAGATAGAGAAAAGGGCTTGATGGCAAGGTTTCGTGAACGAAAAGCCTTCCTGGCAAACCTCCGAAACGATGTAAACGCAGACATTGGTCAACAAAGGCACATCGTTCCCTTCCTCGTCGGTATAAATCTGGGTAGTATTCTGTTGTCCCTGGTTGACCATCAAACGAAGCAACTCCCTTTCCACCAAATCGTTGGCATCTTCCGCTTCTTTTTCTTGGTCGGGGACCCGGACCGGATCCGCCGTTTTCCCGGATTCTTCCAGAAGCTCCGCCTCGGCTTCCCCCTTGTGCTGCTTGCGGAAATTCTTGCGCAAAATCCCGTTGAGCCTGTCCAGCAAATCGGCCTCGGGGACATCCAAAAGCCGGCTGCATTCCTGCAAGTACACCGTCCGTTTAATCCGGTCGGGCAGGACTGCCAAGCTTTGCAGTATGTTTTCAATGACTTCCGCCCGCTTAATCGGGTCTTTCCCGCTCTCCCCCAACAAAAGCCGTGTCTTGAACGAAATGAAATCCACCGCGTTGTCCTGAAGATACTGCCGTATTTCCTCGGTCGGGTGGGTCCGCGCGAAATCGTCGGGATCCTGTCCGTCGGGCAAAAGGACCACGCGCACGTTCATATCCTGGGCCAACACCAGGTCTATGCCCCGCAGAGAAGCCTTGATGCCCGCCGGGTCCCCGTCGTAAAGCAGGGTCAGGTTCTTGGTAAAATGGGAAATAAGCTTGATTTGATCCTCGGTCAAGGAAGTCCCCGAAGAAGCCACCACATTGGTGATACCCGCCTGGTGCATGGAAATGACATCGGCATAGCCTTCCACCATGTAGGCCATGTCCCGGGCCACGATTTCGCGCTTGGCGAAAGGAATCGCGTACAGGACGTTGCTCTTGTGGTAAATTTCCGATTCAGGCGAATTGACATACTTGGCCATGGATTTGTCATTGCCCAGAATCCGTCCCCCGAACCCCAAGACCCGGCCCGAAAGGCTGTGTATCGGGAAAATGACCCGGCCCTTGAACCGGTCGAACAAACGGCCGTTCTCTTCTTTTTCAATCGTAAGCCCGCTCTGGACCAAGTATTTCTTGTCGTAGCCGTTTTTCAAGGCCTCGGAGGTCAGCGCGTCCCAGCGGTCGGGATTATATCCTAACTGGAACTGCTTGATGATGGCATCGGTGAAACGCCTTTCCCGGAAATAGGCCAAGCCCACGTTCCTCCCCTCTTCCGTTTCCCACAAAGTCCGGCTGAAAAAATCAGCGGCAAAACGTGTCACCTGGTAAAGGGACTCGCGTTCCGACTCCCGCTGGCGGGCTTCCGGCCCCAACTCTTCCTCCTGGATCTCGATATTGTATTTCCGGGCTAAATAGCGTAAGGCCTCGACATAGCTGGCGTGCTCGTGTTCCATGATGAAACTGACAGAATCCCCGCCTTTGCCGCAACCGAAACATTTGAAGATGCCTTTGGCCGGTGAAACGATGAAAGAGGGCGTTTTTTCCTGATGGAACGGACAAAGCCCCAAATAATTGGCACCCCGCTTCTTCAAAGCGACGAAGTCGCCCACCACCTCCTCGATGCGGGCGGCATCCATGATGGCCCGCTTGGTTTCTTCCGGTATCCTGGAGCTCATTCCATTGATTTGAGGCGGTGTGTCAGAATGGGTAATCTGGCTTTGCATCTCACCCATTCTGACACACCGCCGGAAGTGTCATGAAAAATTCTATTTTTACTCAGATTCCTGTTATGAAAGGCATGCCGGTTTCCCCCAAGGGAACAAGGGCCGGAAAACAGCCCCCCAAAGCCCGTATATAGATTACAGCTGTGCCGTAGCCCCGCTCACAATCTCAATCAATTCGTTGGTAATGCCCGATTGACGCAGTTTGTTGCAACGCAAGTTCAATTCCTTGATTAGTTCTTCGGCATTGTCGGTGGCTTGGCTCATGGCCGTCATCCTCGCCCCGTGTTCCGCCGTAGCAGACTGGCAAACAGCCAAATACAAATAAAGAAGTGCAACCTTGGGCAACATGGCTTCCAAAACAGCCTCCTTGCCCGGCATCACTTCCACCATCCCGGGCCGGAAATACGAAGCCCGTCGGCGGGCCGCTTGGACTGAAAACACCGAAGCGGAAGATTCCCCGTGCTTGCGGATTTCCTCGATGGTTTCCTCGTCCAGCTTCATGATACCGGAAACCGGCAAGAGCCCCTGCACGCGAACCTGTTGCGTGGCTGCATTGACCGGACGGCAATACACCACGTCCGCTTTCTGTATCCTGCCCGACTGGAAAGCCTGTATGAGAGCGGGCATCCAGGCAGCCAAGCGGGAATAATCCAAGTCCCCGGCGGACAGGTTCCCCAGCCCCGGGAAAGTGGCGTACCCTTTGGATGCGAAATACTGGGCCACCTTGTTCCCGATGCAGCAAAGCATGATATCGGAACGGGAAAGGCTGGCATAATCCTGCCGGATATGCTCCTCGGCGGCACGACAGACCATGGTATTGAAAGTCCCGCACATCCCCTTGTCCGAACCGATGACCACGACAAGGACTTTCTCCACCTTCCCGTAGCCTTGGTGCAAAAGGAAGTGTTTGATGCCCGCTTCATCGCCTTGGCTCATTTCCCTGTAGATGGACATCAGACGGAAACACATCTCCCTGACCCTCGCCGTCCTACCCTGGGCCTTGCGAAGTTTGGAAACGGACACCATCTTCATCGCGGAAGTAAGCTGCTGTGTCGATTTGGCCGTTTCCAAACGGGTCCTGAGTTCTTTCAATCCTGCCATTTTCCCTTACATTCTTAAGTTTCGCTAAACCAAGCGCCACTTAGCGCGTTCCTGCTTCCGTGGCGGGCACAAAGGCGGCTACCGCTTTTCCAGCGACCTGTTTCAGCACTTCTTCCATGTCCGCTTCCATCTCGCCTTGGGCAATCCGGGCCAGGATGTCGGCATGGTTCTGGCGCATTTCGCGCAAATACTCTTCCTGGAAATCCTCCACCTTTTCCTCCGGAAGCTTGAGCAAGAGCCCTTTGACCCCGCAATAGAGGACAGCCACCTGTTCTTCCACCCGCATGGGTGAATACTGGGGTTGCTTGAGCAATTCCACGTTGCGGCGTCCCTTGTCCAAGGCAAGCTTGGTGGCCGGGTCCAAATCGGATCCGAATTTGGAGAAAGATTCCAGTTCCCGGAATTGGGCCTGGTCGAGCTTGAGGGTTCCCGCCACCTTTTTCATCGATTTGATCTGGGCCGACCCCCCTACGCGGGAAACGGAAATCCCCACATTGATGGCCGGACGCACCCCGGCGTTGAAAAGCCCCGTTTCCAGGAATATCTGGCCGTCGGTAATGGAAATGACATTGGTCGGGATATAGGCCGAAACGTCCCCTTCCTGGGTTTCGATGATAGGCAGGGCCGTCAAGGAACCACCTCCTTTGACCTTGCCTTTGAGACATTCGGGGACGTCGTTCATCTTGGCCGCGATTTCATCCGAGCGGATAATCTTGGCCGCGCGTTCCAGCAAACGCGAATGCAAGTAGAAAACATCACCCGGATAAGCTTCACGTCCGGGTGGACGCCGCAGAAGCAGGGAAACCTCACGATAGGCTACCGCCTGCTTGGAAAGGTCGTCGTACACCACCAAGGCATGACGGCCCGTATCCCGGAAGTATTCCCCGATGGCCGCCCCGGCGAAAGGTGCATAAAACTGCATGGCTGCCGCGTCAGCGGCCATGGATGCCACCACGATCGTATAGGCCATCGCCCCCTTGTCCTGCAAGGTCTTCACCACCGAAGCCACGGTGGAAGCCTTCTGGCTGATAGCTACATAGACACAGTAAATGGGGTCGCCTTTCTCGTAATTCTCTTTTTGGTTCAATATCGTATCGACCGCGATGGCCGTCTTGCCCGTCTGGCGGTCGCCGATAATCAACTCCCGTTGCCCCCTGCCGATGGGTATCATCGCGTCGATGCTCTTGATTCCGGTCTGCAAGGGTTCGTTGACCGGCTGGCGGAAAATGACACCGGGCGCCTTGCGTTCCAAAGGCATTTCCAGCAATTCCCCGGTAATGGGGCCTTTCCCGTCAATGGGCTGTCCCAAGGTATTGATGACCCGGCCCAGCAGGCCTTCCCCCACGGGAATGGAAGCGATACGGTGGGTCCTCCTCACCTTGTCGCCTTCCTGCACCAAGGAAGAATCCCCCAGCAACACTACCCCCACATTGTCTTCTTCCAAGTTCTGCACGATACCGTCCACGCCCCCGGCCATGAATTCCACCAATTCCCCCGACTCCACATTCTCCAAGCCGAAGACCCGGGCGATACCGTCTCCGGCGTTCAACACCGTGCCTACTTCCTGCATGTTTTCTTCCAAATCCAGTCCCGCCAACTGCTTTTTCAGGATGGCGGTCACTTCGGAAGCCTTAATCTCTGCCATTTCTCAGCTTTTTTGATATACCTTGACACTCAACTCTCTTCGCATCTCCTGCAAACGCCCGGCCACGCTCTTGTCCACGAAAACACCGTCCACGCGCAGGGTAAAGCCGCCAATCAACTCCGGACGGACCTTGTTGACCATCTCGACCTGCTTGTCCGGCCAAGTTTGGGCGAACCAAGCCTCGAAACCGGCCTTTTCCGCCTCGTTCAAAGGACGGGCCGTGCGGACTACCGTCCGCAAGATACCCCGTTTCCCGCGGTACAACTCGATGTACTCCCGGACAATCCCGTAGATGTCCGCGCTCCGGTTCTTGGCGATAATCAAATCCAGGAAACGGACCGACAAGCTGTCGATATGGTCCTGGAAAATCATCCGCAAGGCCTTGCGCTTCACATTGGGATGGATGACCGGATTGGCCACCAAGGCCCGCATGTCCTTGGCTTCGGAGAAGAAATCCATCAAGAGGTGCATGTTGGCATACACCTCGTCGCTGACATGCATTTCCTCTCCCAAGGCGTACAGGGCCCGCGCATAACGTATGCTGGCTTTTGACAAGTGCATGGTCGGATTACAATTTAAGGTCCTTCAAGCCTTTTTCTATCAATTTTTCCTGCTTGTCCCGGTCGGAAAGCTCTTCTCCCAAGACCTTTTCCGCCATGTCGAGCGAAATATTAGCCACCTGCACGCGGATATCTTCCAGCGCGGCCTGCTTTTCCCGCTCGATGTCGGCACGGGCCGATTGCAGGATACGTTCGTACTCTTCCTTGGCTTTCTGCCTGCTGCTTTCCTCTATCTGCCGTTTCACCTCCTTGGCCTTTTCCAGGATTTCCTCCCGCTCAGCCTTGGCCGAAGCCAGCATCTCGTCGTTGCGGCTTTTGAGTTCGGCCATTTCCTTACGGGTGGTCTCCGCTTCTTCCAAAGCCGAGGAAATTTTTTCTTCCCGCTTCGCCAGCATGCTGTTGATGACAGGGAAAGCCCACTTCTTCAACAACAGGAACAAGAGCAGGAATATCAGACAGGTCCAGAACAGCACGCCGATGCCTGGCATTACCAATTCCATGATGTCTTTTTTAACTTTTAGAAAGCATGCCGCTTACATGACCACGGCCAACAAGCCTACCACAACGGCAAACAAAGCCACACCTTCCACGAAGGCTGCCGTCAGGATCATGCTGGTACGGATGTCTCCTCCGGCTTCCGGCTGGCGGGCAATGGCATCCACGGCGCTTTTACCGATGTTCCCGATACCGATACCGGCCCCGATGGCGGCCAAACCGGCCCCGATGGCACCACCAATCTTGGCCAATGCACTCAAGTCTGTTACTGCGGGCGCAACATTGCTGACCGCGTCCAAAAGGATGGATAATGACAACATAGCTGTTTGTTTTACAAGGTTTATGGAAGCCCGGACCAACGCCAAGGCGAAAGATCCCTTCCTGTTTCTCGATTTTTTCCAAACGGATGGAGCCGGAGCGGTCCCGGTTCCGGAGGAAGCCCGGCGGCAAAGCCCGGCCTTCTCCAACGCATCCTAATGTCCTTTCTTCAATTTCCCTGCCGAAGAAGGTTCGTACGCCAAGGCTCCGGCGAAATAATTGGCCGAAAGCATCGTGAAGATATAGGCTTGGATAAAGGATACCAGCAATTCAAGCGCGTCGGCAAACAACCCGAACACGAGGGTCAAGGGCGAGACAGCGAAACCCAAGGCCGTACTCTGTTCCCCGAAAATCAAGGTCAGGGAGACAAAACCGAGGATGATGATATGCCCCGCCGTCATGTTGGCGAAAAGCCGGATCATCAACACGAAAGGCTTGATGAAGATTTCCATGACCTCGATAAGGGGCATCAAGGGCAACGGGAATTTCATCCACATCGGGACCCCCGGCGTGTTGAACGTATGCTTCCAATAGGTCTTGGTACTACTGCCCATCGTGATAAGGAAAGTAAGCAAGGCCAGCACCAAGGTCACCGAAATGTTCCCGGTCATATTGGCCCCGAAAGGGAAAAACGGCACGATACCGAGGAAATTTCCCAAAAAGATGAAGAAGAACAAGGTGGCCAGATACGGCAGATACTTGTCCCCGTGTTCCTTACCCAAATTGGCATAAACCACTTCATCGCGCACGAAAAGGTAAACGGGCTCGAACAAGGCCGCGATACCTTTGGGAGGTTTCTCTCCCCTTTTCTTGTAATTCCGGACAATGAAAACGAACAAGATGACCAAGACAAGGGTGGAAACCATCATGGCCATGACCGTCTTGGTAATGGAGAAATCCAAAGGCAGTTTTTCCGCAATCCGCGATTTCCCGTCCGGACCGGCTTCCAAGGCCACGATTTTCCCTTTGTACGGGGCCTCTTCCCGCAGTTGGAATCCGGCATGGCTGTGTTCCGGGTTATCGAACCGGGCCGAAGAGAAGCAATACAGACGGCCTTCATGGAACAGGATGACCGGCAAAGGGACTTCGACATGCTTTCCTTTCCAGTCGCAGATATGCCACGAATGTTTGTCCACCACGTGGTCCAAAATCATCTCCCCGGCATTGAAGCCCTCCTCCGTCTGCATTGCCTCTGCCCTACCGTCCCCGGCGGTCTGCGCCACGAGCCTGGCACCGGAAAGGAGGCTGAAAAAGGCCAACAGGACCACAAAAAGACCCAAACGTCTGAAAAGCAATGCTTTCATCTCTTTTTCCATTGAAAAGAATGGGAGCGAATTTAAATAAAATTTCCCATTCCTTGCAAGGCGGTGCGTCATAACGGGCAATCTGCGGCGTTGCTTTCGAGTCTCGAACTCAGTCACGTACCAAAGTACGCTCCTTCGTTCTCACTCTCAGCGCCTTGCATCTCACCCACCCTGACGCACCGCCGGAAATGTGATTAAAAATTTTTATTCTGGCACATTCTCCTTGTAAAAATAGTTTGGATTCTTCCCTGTTTCCTATGGAAAAGGACGCAATTTCCAAGGATCGTGTTTCAGGAATTGTTTTCTTA
>CALUNB010000061.1 GCA_944321885.1 uncultured Bacteroidales bacterium
GAAGTTTGCAAAACGCTGATACGATGGCTTCCTGTGATAACCGCCGGAGCCGGGGACGAAATTCCCGGCTCCGGAAAATAGAAATCGGACTGGCTGTTTTTTGCGTCATCGGCATCATCGTGTCGGTGACTTGGATAATCCGCATCCTGTAAAACCGCTTCCTTTCCGTATCCGGAAAAAAATGTAACTTTGCGCCCGTCCAAGCTTGGCTAAAGCCTGACAAGAGACACGACTACAATCCATTAACCATCAAAACAGGCCCAAGGGCAAGGATGCGGGCGGATTGTAATTTTCAAGAACGCAAAAACACACCATAGAATGATCAAACGTATCCTGTTAACGGGTTCTTTCGGACAAATCGGTTCCGAACTTACCTGTGCCTTGCGTAAGATTTACGGAGGTGAAAACGTGATTGCCACGGACTTGGACCTCAAAAGGGTCACGGATAAAATCAAAGACGGCGGCCCCATCGAACAATTGGATGTATTGGACGGCAAAAGGCTGGCCGAACTGATTGACAAGTACAAAATCGATGCTATCTTCCACTTGGCTGCCATTTTGTCGGCGGTAGGCGAAAGGAACCCTTCACTGGCTTGGAACATCAACATGGGCGGCACGACCACCGTCTACAACGTAGCCCGCGAAAAAGGCATCCAGCGGATTTTCGCGCCCAGCTCGATGGCCGCGTTCGGTCCCACCACGCCGGCTGACATGACACCGCAAGACACCGTGCTCCAACCTACCACGATGTACGGCGTGACCAAGGTCTGCTGCGAGCTGGTAGGCGCGTACTACAACCTCAAATACGGGATGGATATCCGCGGGGTCCGTTACCCCGGAATCATCTCAAGCGAGACCCTGCCTGGCGGCGGCACCACCGATTACGCGGTACAGATTTACTACGATGCCATCAAATACGGCAAATTCGAATGTTTCCTTTCCGAAAACTCGATGCTGCCCATGATGTACATGCCTGACTGCCTGAAAGCCACGATTGATTTGTTCCATGCCGACAAGAGCCGCTTGAAACACAGCACGGGCTACAACATCGCTGCTTTCAGTGTTACCCCCAAGGACATGTACGAATCGGTAAAGAAATACATGCCGGATTTCGAAATCACTTACAAACCCGATTTCCGCCAAGCGATTGCCGATTCCTGGCCCAACTCGATCGATGACAGCCGTGCCCGCGAAGAATGGGATTGGAAGCCGGCCTACGACCTGGACACGATGACCCGCGAAATGCTGGACAAAGTGGGCGAGAAATACAAGGCCGGGAAATTCTAAAAAGCTGTTTGGAATTCTTGGCTCGACCTCTTTTGAGGCCGTGTCGAAATAAAATTTTGACAACATTTTCGGCGGTGCGTCTTAGGACACACCGCCTTTTTTGTTGCTCCTCTCCGCCAAAAAGCGTTTCAACAGGAACGTCAGAAAATATGGGAATGTATAGAATTTCCCATTGAATCCTATGTTCTTATATCCTAACTTGATACCATACTTCACATCCGGACACCTATCATCCTTCAACAAATTGTTCAAAGAAGCCGTGGGGCCATCATTTGCTTTTACTTCCACAGGTACCAATGAATCCGCATCCCTGACAAAGAAATCCGTTTCAAGGGCCGGTCTGTCACTACTGTAATAGAACAACGAATATCCCTGTTTCACAAGCATATCCCCTACAATATTCTCGTAGATGGCTCCTTTATATGTTCCGATATTCTTATTGACCCTCAAATCTTCCTGGGCTTCTTCGTCAAGCGAAGCTATCAGAAGACCGGTATCCTTGAAATATATCTTATAAAGTTTTGAATCATAATTCCTTTTGAGCGGAAGTTCCGGCTGGTTCAAGCAATAGCATATATTGACGACACCGGCATCGGCAAGCCATTCCACACAACCGATATAATCCCTGTTTCGTGCATTTTTTGCAATCTTGGTTATCTGGAACCGCTTGTTCTCTTTCGCCAAAAAAGTTGAAATATGATTATATACAGCCTTTACCTTTGCCTTGTCCAATCCTTCGGCATATTTGGAAATATCCTCCTCATAGTCCTTCAACAACTGCTTCTGGATGCCCAATGTGCCGCTGAAATTCTTGTTCTTGACATAAGTAGCCACCACTTCCGGCATCCCGCCTGTAACCACATAATCACGGAACAACGATAGCATAACCTCCATCCCATAACACCCTATTGAAAGAAATTTTACCTTTGCCAAGTTCCAAGGAATCCGGAAGGGAACACCGGACCGCCGTCCTCCAGCCAGCGGACGGACACTTTGGCCCGGAAGTTGGCTCGGACAGAAGGGTTCCACTGAAATTTTCCATCATGAACATTGCCGCATTGGTTTCGGGAGGCGTCGATTCCTCCGTTGTCGTCCACCGCTTGAAAGAAATGGGTTACGACCCGACAATTTTCTACATCCGGATCGGGATGGAACAGGAAGACGGGTTCATCGACTGCCCGTCCGAAGAAGACATCGAGATTACCACCTACATTGCCAAGAAATACGGTTGCAAGTTCGAAATCGTTCCCTTGCACCGGGAATATTGGGACAACGTGGTCAAATACACGATTGATACCGTCAAACGGGGCTTGACCCCGAATCCGGACATGATGTGCAACAAACTCATCAAGTTCGGGGCCTTTGAAGAAAAATACGGCAAGGATTTCGACTGGATTGCCACAGGGCACTACGCTACCACGACGATAATCCCCGACCCAGTGCTGGGAAACCTGCGCCAAGCCTACCAGGACGGTAAACGCCCGCTTTGGCATGACGGGGACCAAAACATCCCCATCCTGCCGCCCCCGACCGACCCGTCCCCGGACGAAGGAGACCCGCAGATAGAATGGAGTTCCAACGGGTTCCAGAAACGGATTGGCATCGTAGGAAACAGCAGCCAAGGAAACGGAGCCATCCAAGCCAAGGGCGATGGACAGACCGTTTTTTTGAGCACGGCTGCCGACCACGTGAAAGACCAGACCTATTTCTTGGGCCAAATCAGCCAAACCCAGCTTTCCAAATTGGTCTTCCCTATCGGGGACCTGCCCAAGAAGGAAGTCCGGGCCATAGCCGAAGCCGCCAAGTTGCCCAGTGCGACCCGAAAGGACAGCCAAGGCATCTGCTTCTTGGGAAAAATCAACTACAACGACTTCATACGCCGTTATTTAGGAATAAAAATCGGCCCGATTATCGAAAAAGAGACCGGAAAACGGCTCGGCTACCACCACGGTTTCTGGTTCCACACCATCGGCCAACGTAAAGGCCTCAGCCTGAGCGGGGGACCGTGGTACGTGGTGGACAAGGACATCCCCGGCAACATCCTGTATGTTTCCAAAGGCTTCCAGACCCAAGCCCAATACGGTAAAACCATCCGTTTGAGCGGTTTCCGTTACATGAGTGCCAATCTTTTGGGCGAACCCGACAGGAATCATCCCGCCGAGGTTTGCTTCAAAATCCGCCACACCCCGGAATTCACCAAGGCCAAATTTTACCGCCAGGAAGACGGCCTCCATATCCTTGAATCGGAACGTCCTATCCAAGGTATCGCCGCCGGACAATTCGGGGTCGTCTACACGTCCGATGCGAAACTCTGCTTGGGAAGCGGCATCATTTTCGGACCCCATGCGCCGGAGGATTAATCCTCCGCGGGAACATCCGTTCTTCAAGGCTTGGCATCCGGAACCGGGAACCCGCCACGTGGCAGCCACGGCACCGGTTCCCGGCATCAAGCCAAGTAGCAAACCCAGCATCCGGCTCAGCATCAAATCCGGAATCAAACCGGTTTGTTGAAAACACAATCCATCCATCAAAATCAATTCCGGCATCGTTCAACAAGCAACAAAAACACGGACATGGATATCTGGGACAAGGAAAAGCGTTCGGCAGTCATGGCCAAAATCCGAGGCAAGGACACCCGGCCCGAATGGATTGTACGGCGCTACCTCTTTTCCCATGGATACCGGTACCGGAAAAACCTGAAGAGCCTGCCAGGTTCGCCCGATATCGTATTACCCAAATATGGTCTGGTCATTTTCGTACATGGCTGTTTCTGGCATGGACACGAGGAAGACAGCCACATCCCCAAAAGCCATACCGGGTTCTGGCAACAGAAAATCGAGAACAACAGAAGACGGGACCAGCGGAACAAAGCCGAACTGCTCCGCATGGGATGGAGCGTGCTTACCATTTGGGAATGCCAATTGCGTCCCGCTCTCCGCGAACGTACCCTGAGAGAAATGGAAAGCCGCATCCACCAATCCTACTTGGATTTGTTACACAAAAAGGCCGAACACAAGGCACAGGCCGGGAAACGGAAGCAAACCCGGTTCCCAAAACAAACAAAACAGGCTTCCAAAATTTCGTATTTTTGCCAAGCGAAATCAAAACGCAAAAAACCACTTCCCAAAGACCCATGCTCGAAGAGAACCAAAACAATTTGAATTTCAACATCGCCGATTACGACGAAGAGACTATCCGTACCCTCAAATGGAACGAACATATCCGCTTGCGCCCCGGCATGTACATCGGGAAGCTCGGAGACGGTTCGAGCCAGGACGACGGGATTTACGTGCTACTCAAAGAAGTGATCGACAACTCGATTGACGAGTTCGTCATGGGGAACGGCAAAACCATCGAGGTCACGCTCAAGGACAATGTGGCCAGCGTGCGGGACTACGGGCGCGGCATTCCATTGGGGAAAGTGGTGGAATGTGTTTCAGAAATGAACACCGGGGCCAAATACGACTCCAAGACATTCAAGAAATCCGTGGGTCTGAACGGGGTGGGAACCAAGGCGGTGAACGCCCTTTCGAGCCATTTCACGGTCGAATCCGTCCGGGAGGGGAAAAAGAAACGCGCCGAGTTCGCCCAAGGGGTCCTGGTCAAGGAAGAACTGCTCGACTGCACGGAACGCAACGGGACCCGGGTCACCTTCTGTCCCGACCCGGAGATGTTCGGCAACTACCATTTCATCGAGGAGTACATCGAGGCGATGCTGTGGAACTACGCCTACCTCAACCGAGGCTTGGTCATCAACTACAACAAGAACAAAATCAAAAGCGAGAACGGGTTACGGGACTTGCTCGAAAACAACATGGATGGCAATCCGCTGTATCCCGTCGTCCATATCATGGACGATGACCTGGAATATGCCTTCACCCATGTGGACAAACAATACGGCGAGGAGTATTACAGTTTCGTCAACGGCCAGCATACGACCCAAGGGGGTACCCACCAGAGCGCGTTCCGCGAGGCTTTTGCCCGGACAGTCAAGGAGTTCTACAAGAAGGATTACGACACCGCCGACATCCGTACCGGCCTGATTGCCGCCATCAGCATCAAGGTCATCGAGCCGGTTTTTGAAAGCCAGACCAAAACCAAGTTAGGGTCGGTCTACATGGACAACAGCGAGGAAGCCCGCAAGGCCAACAACGGGGAAAGCCGGGAAACCGTCCGCAACTACATCCTCAACTCGGTCAAGAAGGATATCGACGACTATCTCCACATCAATGCCGATGTGGCCGAAGCCATGCAGCGCAAAATCATCGAGAACGAGAAGGAGAGGAAAAGCATGGCCGACTTCAAGAAAATCAGCCGCGAAAGCGCCAAGAAGGTCAACCTCCACAACAAGAAGCTGCGCGACTGCCGTATCCACTACAATTCCAACCATGATGCCCGTCTGCAAACCACTCTTTTCATCACCGAGGGGGATTCGGCGACCGGAAGCATCACCAAAAGCCGCGATGCCAATACCCAGGCCGTGTTCAGCCTGCGCGGAAAGCCGCTCAACAGCTACGGGCTGAGCAAGAAAATCGTTTACGAGAACGAGGAGTTCAACTTGCTCCAAGCCGCACTCAATGCCGGCGAGGACATCGAGAATCTGCGTTACAACAATATCGTGATTGCCACCGATGCCGATGTGGACGGGATGCACATCCGCATGTTGCTGTTGACGTTTTTCTTGCAGTTTTTCCCCGACATCATCAAGGCGGGGCATCTCTATATCCTGCAAACACCGCTCTTCCGGGTCCGCAACAAACAGAAAACCTTCTATTGCTATACCGAGGAAGAACGTGCGGATGCCATCAAGCAATTGGGCGGGAAGCCGGAAATCACCCGGTTCAAGGGTTTGGGGGAAATCTCTCCCGACGAGTTCAAGGTTTTCATCGGCCCCCAGATGCGGTTGGACCCGGTGCTGATGCGCAAGGACCAAGGCATTGCCGAAGCCCTCGACTTTTACATGGGGAAAAATTCGCCCGAACGCCAAGGCTTCATCATGGAAAACCTGCGGACCGATATTGATGTGGACTAGACGCATGAAACATCTCGCTTTCCTTTCCGTGCTTGCCATCGTGTTGCCGCTGTCCGGCCTCCGGGCCGCTCCCGACAAGGCAAAAGGAAACCCTTTTGCTTTCAGCAATACCGATTCCCAGCTCCTGAAAGATCTTTGGCAGATAGATTCCAACCTGTATTCCGCGCAACTCGACCGATACCAGAAAGCCCAGTTATGCGTGGAGAAAGCCAAGCTGTACGCCCGGCAAGACTATTATTCCACTGGACACCGAACCGTTGCCCGCCACGCTGACCGCCACGAAGAAACCATTGGGACACTCCACCGGAACCGGGAACTCATGGCTGCACCACTTCATCGTATCGGTTTCCACCAAAGCCGTGTACAAAATCTGGTTGGTCGGCATGCCCGAAGCATCCAAGTCGAACACGAAAAGGTTCACCCGTTCCTGTTTGCCGCCCAAATCGCCTAAGAACCATTCCATCCTTTCCAGCTGCGCGGGAACCCGGTGCACCGAACCGAACACCCCGTTGTAATCCCCATCGGAATAACCCAGGCTACCCGCGTAAAGCCCGTTGTCGTAACGGAAAAGCTGTGGCAAAGCCGGACGATGCCAGGAAACCATGGCTTTTTCCGCGGCACCTTCCCCTTGGATGGAAACCGCAAGACGGTTCACCGGCAAAGGGCGTTCTTCCAACATGATATCGCACACCCGGTCGGAACCGGCAAAAGCCAAAAGCGTGTCTACCGTGGCATACCCGGCCAACTCAAAGCTTACCGAATATTCATGTTCATCGTAAATGCCCTCGATTTCATAAGTCCCATCCCCGGCGGTCGTATCCGAATAAGAGCCGTAGCCCTCCACACGCACGATAACCCCGGGCAGTCCGCCCGGCATGGCCAAGCTCGTGACCTTGCCACTCAAGGCGTACTGGTCGTAAGCTTCCATCACCAAATCCAAGGTGTTCTCTTGCATGGCCTTGACCTCCACGCTCCCGGTACGGTTCCGATACCCGAATTTTTCCACCTCCAAGGATGTTTCCCCGGCAGCCAAGTAATCAAAGGAATAACGGCCTTCCCTATCGGTCGAATCCGAAAGCTGGCTCCCGGCTACGCGCAGGAATGCTCCCGCAAGCGGACTACCCGCCTCATCCGTCACCTGCCCTTGCAAGGAACCCGTGCCGGACATGTCCATCAAGAAGGTCGTGTTGGGACGTGATTCGAAATAATAAGTCATCTCACCGGAATGAGCCGGGTCGGAAGGATCCAAAACAGCAACACTCGTGTACTGCATGATAGTCAGATACTGGCCCGGATGGGAAGTCCCGTAAAAGAGGCTCAATCCATTCCGGTACTTTGTATCATCCAAATACGTATATACCACCAGGTTACCACCTTTCTAAGGATAAGACTGGCCGAACTCCACCAGCACATCGGCCCCATCTTCCGACCTAAAGGTCACCGTGCCATTGAAAACCTCGGTCAAGGAAGCCGGATCCACCCAATTGAATTGCCCGGTGGAAACATCATACAAACTGTTCAAAGAGGTCTCGCCTACCCATATCCGAAGGGGAGCCGAACCGGTGTCGTCCATTTTGGAATGATAAATCAAGCCCTTGATTTCACCGCCATTGGTGCATATTTCCTCAGCGAAATACAAGCTCTGTGACAAACTCTGTTCATTGGACAGGTTCAGAGGTGAGGACACCAAGGAAGTCCCGTCTCCGATGGCCACAGCCCGCATCGTCGCAGGCAAAACTTCCAAGGGAAACCAAGGCGTCGTGTCATTGAGGGAATTCTCGTCATTTTCCAAGGAAACCACCGCCCGTATGGAACATGGCCCCTCTTTTTCCGGAACCCAAACCAAAGGAACGGCCTTTGTTTCACCTTGGGCCACTTCCAGACCTCCGGTTTCAGCCAATTCATTCCCGTCCGCATCTACCAACTTTACAGCGTAGGTGCTTTGAGTTTTCACCCCAAGGTTCCTCACATCCACCTCGTACTGGTTTTCCTGTCCAGCCACCGGCCGGGTCGTCCCTGAAACCAAAACAGCCTCCAAATCCTCTTCCAGAGCGCTCCCTACCGATACATTGTCCAAACCGACATCCACAAAAGATTCATCTTCGTCCGTCCGGAACACGAACTTGATCATGCAAGTCTTGCCTGCATATTCCGCAGCATCGAGTTCTATCTTGCTGAAATCAGATACCTCTTCCAAGGAAGCGTCTTCCGCAAGAGCCTTCCAAGCTTCCCCGTTTTCGGGAATCATCACATCATAGGTAAAGTGTTTCCTCGTAGCCGGGAAAGGCACTCCATTGCCATCAAAACGAGTGGCTTTCAAGCAGAAAGAAACCTTAGGAGAATCTCCCATTCCATAGTAAAACGTATACAAGTTTCCCTCTTCCCCCTTCGGGATGTCAAACATCAAATAGGGAGAATTTTCCACGCCCTCGTAAGGTTCCCAGCTCACTTCCTGTGTACCCGAACCTGAAAAACTCCATCCATAAGGGAACAAACCATCCACCAAGTCTTCCACATGGTTGAAATCCTCAAAACCATACGCACTCGCCTTGACACGGGCCGAAACAGACACGCTCGCCTCCGCATGATCCGGGTCATCGGTGGTCAAAACGAAATCTCCCGTGAAATTGCCTTGCGGCAATCCGCGCCCATAAGCGTCCAAGCCTACCCGGATGTTCCGGCTCTCTTCCGGGGCTAAGGTCAAAGGAAAGTCCGCATCCACCTCCAAGCCATCGGTCGCCGAAGCCACGCCGCTCACAAGCAAATCCGCCCCGCCGGTATTTGTTATCGCATAGTCCTTGTAAATAACCAAATCCGTATTATTGAACACGATACCCAAGTCCAAGGCAGTTGCCCCGCTGAAAGTCCCCGAAGGGGATATTTCCCGGATTTCCACATCATCCACATACCACTTATGGGCATTGTCTCCCTTGTAGACCAAAGCGATATGTATAGTTTCCCCCTTATAACGGTCCAAAGAAACCGGACCGAACTGGGCCGCATTCATGTTGATACTGGTCAAGCTCGTATCCATCGGAATCGCATACAATTCCTCAAAGCTTGAAAAATCGGTGGAGGAAGTCGTCGAAACCCATATCCCGCTATAATCGTAGGATGTATAGGTGTAGGACATATTCGACCAAAAAGTCAGCTCATACGAATTGTCTCCTTCCGGTATCGCGATAGCCGGGGAAACCAAAGCCGTATGTTGCATCCCGGATGCCGCAGGATGATAGGCCGAAGTGACCCGCTCCATGGTTCCCATCCAACCTGCATCGCCAAGTTCCCACAAGGAGGTTCCCTCCATCTGTATCTGTGTCCAGCCCTCCGGAGGGAAAACTTCCGAATTGAAGTTCTCCAACCAAGGGAACGTGTCTGCCTTCCACATATCCGGATCGGGGTCCCCCGAAGGAACCGCCCACGCCGCACCGGCCCAAAAGGCCGGGAGCATCAAAAACGTTGCCAATAAATGTTTTTTCATATCTTAATGTTTTAATGGTTGCCCTTGCCATAGAACCAATGAATCCTGTTCGGCGATAATACATAAAAATTCCCCTTTTTCCCTCCAATCTCCGATTGAAAAATACGGCAGACTGGAAAACGTAGCTTTGAATCTTACGTATAATCAATTTAATCGTCTTATTTACATCCTATTAACAAAACAAGATTCCATGTCTTATTTAAAAAAAACGTAATCTGAAAGCTGGCAAGAAACCCTTTCCCAAAACGATTGGCAACCCCCGGAAAGGGAAAAAGGAATGGAACCGTTCCAGAACAAGCCCGACAGACAATTAAGAAGCTGTTTAAATTTAGAAGCTGTTTAAATTTATTTGTTTAGGCCATCGGGAGGGGATTTCGAGGGATTTTGCCGCGTTTTTCAAAGGAGGATAGCCAAGCTATCTGACGTGAAAAACGCAAACGATAGCGAAAGTCGAGCGGGGAATCAAAGCTTGCTTTGATTTCTCCGAGACCAAGCTATCATCGAGCATCGCTCAACCTAGACCCGAAATAGCCCCCGATGGGCTAACAAAATCCTGAAACCGGTCCCTGATAATTCAACCTTTTCAGGATTGTAAGAAATTTTAAACAGCTTCTAAAATTCCGAATCCGGTTTCCAAGCTACAGTCAAACCCAAGATTTCCTAAACAAGGATATATGGGGAATGAAGACTATGCATCCAAAATCGAAAACGCCCGGGAAAACGACACTGAAAATAAACAGATTCTTAGT
>CALUNB010000062.1 GCA_944321885.1 uncultured Bacteroidales bacterium
TCATAAGTGATGCCGTCTACGGGCAAGTTCTCACCGATGAGCGTTTCTTCGGTAGAGAGAATCAAAAGCAGGTTCTCTGAACCTTCGAACGCGAAGTCGTAGCCCAAGGAAAGTTCCGTGTCAGTCGTCTCGACGTCCCAGTTGGAGACCGTTCCTTCCGCTACCTCGGCGCAGGGATCCGGCAGGTTGAAGGTGTATCCCGAATTGGCTTCGGGATAGGTGGTTTCAGTAAAGCTGTTGTGCGTGATGGTGGAGGTGCTTGTTTCCGGGCCTTCCGCCGTGAGGAAGACATAGCTGTTGCGGTCGGATACCAATCCGAAATCGTACGCATAGTTGGAGGCAGAAGACGGCTGCATGTTGAGGAAGCTCAAGGACACGTTGCCGTTATTGGCAAAGGCGTATTGCCAGCTGGCTACCAATTTATCGGTTCTTTCGCTCGAATCGACGACAACCACGTTGTTGAATTGGATAAAAAGCGTGTCATCCGTGCTTTCATATTGCACGGAGCAATCCTGACCGGCCTGGATGTCGCAGACCGTGAAGTATTGGTACCCCCAGGATTCCGAACTCAGGTACTGGAAAAGGAAATAGAGGTAGTTCGTCATGTTCGAATAGAGCATGCTGTTCAGATCCACGGCTGGATAGATTTCTTCGCTGTTGCTGAAGAAGATGAATCCGTCACCGGTAATGCCGAAATGGGTCATGGTTTCTGTCCCGAACGGGAATTCGAAGCCGATGGGAAGGCCTGTCCGGACTTCAGGTGTCTGGCCGTAGCTCGGCGTGGTCAGACGGAGGGTGTCGTCAGGCGAGAGCCAAAGGTTGTGGAGGTCTGAGCCTTCCTGGATTCCGATGCTCTGGGCGCTGCCGCTGAAAGTGTGGGGCGTGGCACCGGAAAATGCGCTCGCTTCATACGCATCCAACGGGGCTTGGGCATGCGCCATCATGCCCATGACTGCCGATGTCATGACGGCTGCGATGATGCATAATACTTTTTTCATAATGGTTGTTTTTGGATTGTTTGTATTCCTGTTTTTTGCTTTCTGGGTCTACCCTGTCTTGCTTTTCTTGCAGGCAAGGTTTCCGGCATTCCAGGCTTTTGCAAAAATTGTCACCGGAAAAGACAGGACAAAATTTTTTCGCGTAATATTACGTAACGCCTTCGAAACATATTTTAACGGATATGTTTATCTTTTTGAAAATAGGATTGTTACGCAAATTCATCGGGTACGGTTTTCCTTCGTTCAACCGAGGCTTGCATGGGAAAGAAGATGATGGAGAGGGCATGCGATATGGGAAAAGCCGGAAGCATGTTTTATCCGATGGAATTGGAATGGATTACTTCCTGAAGATGGGTTTCGCCTTGGATTAGGAGGCACTTGCCGGCTTTCCGGTCTTTTCCATCCAGGCGAGTGTCCGGATTCCGGGGAAAAGGAAGCAGTGAAATCGCTTTTGTCCGGCCTTTTGCAAGGATTCCCGGTCCGGACTTGGAGAAAGGGAGGACCTTCGCATCGTATGTTCGCATATGCTTAGAAGCTGTTTAAATTTATTTGTTTAGGCCATCGGGAGGGGATTTGGAGGGATGGCGCGGCGTTTTTCAAAGGAGGATAGCCAAGCTATCTGACGTGAAAAACGCAAACGATAGCGAAAGTCGAGCGAGGAAGCAAAGCTTGCTTTGATTTCTCCGAGACCAAGCTATCCTCGAGCTTCGCTCAACCCAGACCCGAAATATCCCCCGATGGGCAAACAAAATCCTGAAACCGGTCCCTGAAAATTCAGCCTTTTCAGGATTGTAAGAAATTTTAAACAGCTTCTTAAATGCTTTTACTCTATGTTTTTGGAGTATCGGGAAAGTATTTGTTACTGTAGTCCGGGGAAAAGGAAACCAAATGTTTCCCCTGTCGATGGGGTCGGCATGGGAAATGGCTTCTATCTTTGCTTGAAAGTTTTCCGGTGGCCGGTTCCCTTGCATGGACAGGTATCTGCCAGGAAGAGGAATCGCCCGGGGTTGTATTATTTGCATTGAGAACCAAGAATATGAAAATTCTAAACAAAAGAAGGTCCGGATTGCTCCTGTTGGGAGCTTTTTTCTGTTTTCCTGTTCGGGGGATACAGGTGTTTTCTGTGGACAGCGTTGCTTACCACCATGTGCTGCTGGAAGATTTCGGTGGAACATGGTGTTCCAATTGTCCCCGGGTGGCCGATAGCATTGCCGTCCTTGATGCCGATTTCGAGCGTTTGGCCGTGGCAGGCTACCAGACGGCGGAAACCCGGTCCGATGTCTCTTTCCTATATAATATGGATGTCTATTACCGGATGTGCTATTATGATACGGTGCGGACAGTTCCGGCTTTGTTCGTGAACGGGCGGGAAGTGGGGAATACCTTGGCCTTGCGCGATAGCGTGGAGAAGGCGATGCGGCAGAAAACCGTGTATGATTTGGAGATGGAGCTGGCTCATTTTCCCCAAAGGGAACAGATGCAGGACAGTTTCCAAGTCCAGGTAAGGGCGAGCCGTCTGGCGGCGGACAAGAATCGTGACCTGCGCCTGCATGTCGCTTTCCTGCAGGATCACCTTCCTTTCCGGTGGTACGACCAAACGGAAGTCAACCATGCCACGGCTTTCATGCTCCCGGACGGGAACGGGCTTCCTTTGGCTTTGGTGTCAGGGGATACGGTATGCACCTATTCGTTTTCCATCCCTTACCAGGAATCCCGGTTGCTTGTCAAGAATGCCTATGTGGTGGCATTTCTCCAGGATGCCACGATTCTGGCCTACGATACCGTGGCCGATGGCCGTGTGTTTCCCGTCCGTGACAATACGGTCTTGCAGGCTTTGCGGCTCGATTTGGGAACGGGAGAGTATACGGCGGGCGGTTACCAGGATCCTTCTTTCCATAATTGGTCGCCGGAAATCCTGACTGGGGAATCGGTACGTTATTATGATAACACGATGGGGAATGTGGAATCGTACACTTGGGAGTTCGAGGGAGGAGACCCTGCCACTTCCCAGGAGATGAATCCGCTTGTGTATTATCCTCAAGCTGGTGTTTTCCCTGTAAGTTTGCGCGTGGTTTCCGGTGGGGAGACCCGCGTTTTCCGGCAGGAGGAGGCGGTCCGGGTCTTGGATGTGTCGCCTCGTATCTCCATATCACCCAATCCGGTGCGTCCCGGTCGGGAAACCACGGTGACCTTGTTGTCGGAGGCCGACAGTTGCGTGTGGCGCTTTTTCGGCGGGGATCCTTTCATGGCTTATGGCAAGGAAGTGAAGGTGGAGTTTCCGATGGAAGGTACCTATGATGTCCGCGTGCATGTGTTTTATCGTAGCCCTTATACGGGAACCTTGTATGAAAAGGACACAGCGGCAACGGCTGTTATCAAGGTAAGCCAGGATGCGGGTATGGAGGATGAGTCGGTTCCTAAAGTACAATTGCGGAAGGATGGTGCATGTCCGGACTGTTACATGGTAGAATCCTCCGTACCCGTGGAACAGGTCTCGGTTTTTTCGATGGATGGACGTTGCGTGCTTGATGGCCGCTCCGGCAGGATTGATTTGTCTCCGTTCCCCTCGGGGCTGTACATCGTGAGGGTGAAAGTCCAAGGAACTCCGCCCACTTCTTTCAAGCTGGTTTGCCAGTGACTGACCGGAGATTTGCGTATCGTGCAGGTTTGGGGATGCCTTTCCTGTCCGGTACCCTGTTTGTCCTTATAGAGGTTTGGGAATCCGTCTTTCGGGGCAGACCCGGACGTAAGCTTTGGAAAGTACAAATTTGGAAAATTTTAAAATGAAAGATATGAGAAAAATAGCTTTTGTATTGCCCTTCTTGGTTTTTCTGGCGGGAAGCGGGCAAGCGCAAGTCCTTTTTCATGAAGGCTTCCAATCTGCGGATTTGGATGTTTTGTCCACTGCCAGCCTCGATACGGCTTGGACTTTGCATAATGATGCGAATGTGCCGGTTTCCAATCCGGACTTGAGTTGGCTGGACGAAGCTTGGACCATCTGGCGTGACGAGACCGGTTCCATGATGGCGGCCAGCACCTCTTTCTTCGAGGAAGCCGGGGCCGAAGCCGACCGTTGGATGGTCAGCCCGGTCGTGGATTTGTCTTCGGTGGTCCAACCCCGTCTTTCGTTCCGTGCCAGGGCCTTGGATGCCGACAACCGGGACGGGTTCGAAGTCCTGTTGTCCACCACGGGAACGGACAAGGAAGATTTTACCGAAAGCCTGCAAGTGACCCGGCAGGCCCGTGCTTCCTGGGCCTGGTACACGATAGACCTTTCCGCTTATGCGGGACAGCGTGTCCATCTGGCTTTTGTCCAGAATTCCGTGGACAAGTACATTCTGTGCATGGATGATGTGAGCGTGTACGACCAGGCTTCTGACGGTGCCGTGGTGGCCGCGTTGCGGATGCCTGCCGTCCAAGTCCTGACTTCCTCTTCGATGAATGTCGCTTTGGAAGGGGAGATTCTCAACACGGGTTCCGAACCGATTGTTTCTTACGATTTGTGCTATGTTTTGGAAGGCGGGGACACTGTCCGGACAAACGTGCAGGACGTCTCCATCGCCGCTTCCGCGACGGCGGCCTTTTCGGTGGAGGCTTCCGTGAGCGGGGAAGGAAACCGGATTTTCAGGGTCTGGGTGGAAAACATCAACGGTTCGGGGAATTCCTGCCCTTCCACTTTTACCTATGTGTTCACGGCGGAACATGCCAGCTTGCCGCGCCAGCCTTTCTTCTTGGAACTTTTTTCTTCGGGCATGTGTCCCAGTTGCGCTCCGAGAAACGCTGCTTTGCATCCGTTCATGGTAGAACACCAGGCCAACAGCGAGGATAATTCCAGCAATTTCGTCATGGTCAAATACCAGGTGGACGTTCCTACGGCGGGCGACCCGGTGGTGAACGATGATACCCGCGCCCGGGGTGATTCCTATGGCGTAAGATCGGCTCCCTCGTTTTTCCTGAACGGCCATTCCTATGATTTGGTTGCCGATTCCATCATGCATGCCCGTTGGGTCGATTCGATGGACAGGTTCGCGGAAGAAGCGGTGAGCCTGCGTTTGAGGGGCTATCTGGAAGTGGAGGATTCCACTTTCCGGATTTCGACCGAAATCACCTCTTGTTTGCCCGATGCTGCCACTTATACCCTGCAGGTAGTCTTGCTGGAAGATTCCATCCATCATCTGACACCCCAATATAACGGGGAACAGGATTTTTATTTCTGCGCCCGCAAGTTTGTCCCTTCCGTTTCAGGGACCACCATCGGCCCGGTTCCGGTAGGAACCACGATAACACGTGAATTCGAATACACCATCACACCGGAAGACGGTCCCCGGATTTTCTCCAGCGTGGAAAACATGGGGGTCGTGATTTTCTTGCAGAACACCTCCACGCGGCAGGTGGTCCAAGCCAAGTATCTGGCACCCGGTGTGGTGGATCATACGGGCAACGAGGAATCGGTTACCGTTTCGACCCGTTTGCGGATTGCTCCGAATCCGGCTGCCGATTATTTGCGTTGGACTTTCGACTCACCGGTTTCCGGACCGGCTGATTTCCAGGTTTTCGATATGGCCGGAAAGAGAGTCTTTTCTTCCCGTCTGTCCCTGTCTGCCGGCATGAACAACGGGGAAATTTCCCTTTCGGGAATGGAATCGGGCTTGTATTTTGTCCGGATTTCGTGTCAGAGTGGTATCTTTGTGACGAAAATGTTGAAACGATAGGGAGGATTCCTGGCGGGATTCCGAATTTGTGGAATTCTTCCCTTATTGATACGGAACAATTATGAAACGATGTTTGATTGCGCTCGCGGGCTTGGCTTTTTGCCTGTTCGGGGCGGACGGTCTGCAAGCCCAGGCCGAGTATGAAGAAGGTGCCTTTTATGTCCGTTTGAAACCCGCCTCCGCACCCCGGTTGGCCAAGGGGGAAACGCAAGTGCGCCTGGAATCCCTGCCGTTCTTGCAGCAAGTTTCGGCACCCTATGGTATCCATCCCGATCTCCAGTCGATGCGGGTGGGAATGAACGAACGTTTGGGCCGCACATTCCGGATTGAATTCGATAGCCTTTCCAAAACGGGGGATTTGGCCGCATGGCTGGCATCCCATCCGGAAGTGGAAATGGTGGAACGGGTTCCTATGTATTATATCCAAGGATCGGTGGCCTCCCATACGGAAAACCCGGGCTTGGCGGTTGCGGACAAAGAGAATCCCGCCGGGGATGCCAAGCCGGAAGATTCGGGCAGTGACCCTTTTTACGGGACGGTCAATGGTGCCAACCTTAGTTGGCATCTGGATTTGATTCATGCCGAAGCGGCTTGGGAAAAAGCCACGGGGAGTCCTTCGGTCAAAGTGGCCGTGGTGGATAATGCCGTTTGGGGTTCCCATCCGGATTTGGGCTTGTTGGAAGAAAACCAGTACAATGTCATGTCGGGAATCCAAGGCAATTCGGCGCCTCCCACCAATGTGGACCAAGAGCAGGAGTGCTCCAGTTTGAGCAGTTGTAACGTTTACAATTGGTCGCATGGGACACACTGTGCCGGGGCAATCGGGGCGGTTCGAGGAAATGGTGTCGGCATTGCTTCCATTGGTTCGGGGGTGACCCTGATGGGGGTTTCCTGCCCGAGTACGGATGCTTCGGGTTTGTCGGTCAGGAATGGTTTTGCCGGGGTGACTTGGGCTGCCGAACACGGGGCGGATGTCATCAGCCTTTCGTGGGGAGGATATTCCGTGGCCGAAACCGAACGTGAAGTAATACAGTCTTGTATCGACCAAGGTATCGTGGTGGTGGCTGCCGCTGGGAACGATGGCCAGAGCAGTCCTTTCTATCCGGCCAACTTGCCCGGGGTCATTTCCGTGGCCTCGGTCAATTCGGACTTGGGAATTTCTTCTTTCTCCAATTACGGGGAATGGGTTTGCGTGGCGGCTCCCGGGGGCTTTATTGTCACGAACGGGAACGAGACGGCCAATTGCATCCTGAGTACGACCTTCTGTCGTTCCCAATCCTATCGGATGAGTGGCATCACTGCGGTGAATGGGGAGTTTTACGATGGCATGTACGGGACTTCGATGGCTACGCCGGTCGTGGCCGGGCTCTGTGGTTTGTTGCGTTCCATCGACTCTTCTTTGGATTCATATGCGATGCGGGAAGTACTGATGGCTTCGGCCCAGGATTTGAATATCTCCGATGCACGGGAAATCCGGCCTTCTTCAGGGGTTATCGATGCTGCAGCGGCTGTGGATTTGGTTCAAAGCGGTTTAATCAAGCCTCGGGACTTGGAAGCGAGGCGCGAAGGGGCTTTGGTTTTCTTGGAGTGGAATGAACCGGGTATCAACACGCCGGTAGAGCCTTACCAGGTTTTCCGGAACGACGTGTTCATCGGGGAAACATCTTCTGCCAACCTCTACTCTTTTGTGGACACGGTGACCGAGGAAGGTTTGTGGCATTATACGGTACGGGGTTTGTACAACGACCGGGAAGATACCACTTTTTCTGCTGCGGTGGATGTGAGGGTCCCCCGTTTGTACGAAGTGGCGGTGAGCATCAGTCCGGAGGGCTGCGGTACAGTCTTGGGAGCCGGTTATCACGAATCGGAGGAAGAGATTGTTTTGACGGCCAGGGCAGTGCGTGGTTGCGAGTTTGTACGTTGGACGGAAGACGGCCGTAGTTTGGGCCGGGATACGGTTCTTTCGTATACCGTGGAATATGATACGGAGATCGGAGCGGTTTTTTCCGGCGAACCCGACCATACGGCTTCGGAAAGCCTGCAGGGTTCCATTCCTGTCAGTGTTTGGCCTAATCCTTTCCGGAACACGCTCAATTTGGAATCCCCGGTAGCGATACGGAACTTGGAACTTTACAGCTTGGACGGGAAAAAGCTGAAGGAAATCGAAACAGGGGGGACGAACTCTTTCGAGTTGGATATGTCTTCCTTGCCTGCCGGAACGTATCTGTTGCGGATAGGAACGGCAAGCGGAACGGAATCCCGGCGGATTACCAAGATGTAAGATTGGATTGATTCCGAATCCCGTCAAGAGGCGCGAAGACCTTTTGGCGGGATTTCTTTTTTTCGGACCGGGGAGATGGGGATTTTCCCATTGAATCGGACGAAGCTGTTTAAATTTATTTGTTTAGGCCATCGGGAGGGGATTGGGAGGGATGACGCGGCGTTTTTCAAAGGAGGATAGCCAAGCTATCTTCGAGCATCGCTCAAGCAAGACCCGGAATAGCCCCCGATGGGCAAACAAAATCCTGAACCCGGTCCCTGAAAATTCAGCCTT
Organism: uncultured Bacteroidales bacterium; assembly: GCA_944321885.1. Classification (GTDB taxonomy): domain Bacteria; phylum Bacteroidota; class Bacteroidia; order Bacteroidales; family P3; genus Pullibacteroides. The sequence goes on from CALUNB010000062.1 coordinate 8,265, forward strand.
TTCAGGATTGTAAGAAATTTTAAACAGCTTCTTATTCTTCCAGTTCGGTTTTGGCGGCCGGAGAGGGGGGCATGGGATAATCCAAGGATTGGAGGAAGGTGGTGATGTCTTCCGAATTTTCCAGCTTGAGTTTGTTTTTCAAGCGGAATTTGGCCATGCCGACGGATTGCAGGGTCCGACCGGTGAGGTTGGCTACGTCCCGGTTGCTTAAACCTAAGTTGAACAACACGCAAAGATGCCTTTCATTAGCGGTCAAGTCCGGACAGACTTTGGCTAGTTTTGTCAGGAACTCTTTGTCCACTTGCTCAAAATAAAACTCAAAGTCCTTGTATTCCTTCTCCGAGGCAATCTGCTTGGCCAGGTTTTCGATTTCGCAGACAATGATTTTTTCTTTCCCGCGCATGGCGAAAGCCGTCTTCAATTTCTTGAGATTTTCCAAAATGGCATTCTGCAAATTGTTCAAACGCAAGAAACGGAGGGCGTTCGAAGCCAACTCCTTGTTCTTTTGCGCGATAGTCTCATCGGCAATCTTGAGCTGTTTCCGGGAATCTTCCTGAATCTGGATGCTTTGCTTTTTCTCTTTTGAGAAACGCCTGGAAATAAAGACGATAATGGATATCAACAAGACCAAGGCCCCGGAGAGTCCGAAAATCCAAAGCATGCGGTTGGTAGCTTTGAGGTTGCTTACGATGAGTTCGTTCTGGCTGGCAATACGCTCTTGTTCGTGCCGGTAGTGGTTGTATTCCAATTCCAATTGCAGAAGCGATTGGTCCCGTTCCACCGCGAAGGATGAATCGCTCAGCATGACTGCCTGCCGTAAATAAGCAAGCGCCTGGCTATCGTCATTCATTTTCTCGCTGCAGCGGCTCATCAATTTGAGGAAATCGACTTGGAGCGAATACTTCTTTTCCCCGTTGATTTTTTCCAATCCGTCCGAGGCTAGTTGAAGACAACATGCATAGTTGCCTTCTTGGTAAAGGCTTTGGGCGTATGCCATGGTGACATAGCCTTCCAGATGGCGGAAGTTCCCTTTCAGGGTCCTTTCCAAAGCGTTGGCAAAGTAGGTATTGGCTATTTCGTATTGTTTGAGGCCTGCATGGATGTAGCCCATGGTCATGGCACTGGTGATGCTTTCCGCGCCATGGTATCCCTCTTGTTCGGCAATCTGATAACTTCGTGTGCAATACGGGAGTGCTTCCCGGTATTTCCCTTGGTCCAGATAAGAGGTTCCGATATTGCTGCAAGCCAAATAGATACCTCGTTGGTTCCGGGCGCGCTCGTATTCAGAAAGGGCATGTTTGAAATAATTGAGCGCCACATCGATATAGGAGCGGTAGGCGAACGTGGCCCCGATGCCGTTGAGGCATTTTGCACGTAAGGACGTGTTGCTGTCTTTTTCGAAGCGGGAATAGAGATTTTGGTAAATGCGCATGGCCGAGTCCGTCTTTTCCCCGTAAATCAGGCTCAGGGCCAGATTGGAGTAGCAATCCACCAGGAGCTCTTTCCATTGCGGGCTTGGATCCATGGCCACTCTTTCCTCGATTTCGGGAATCAGTCTTTTGTTGAGCTCTTCGCACCGGGCATTGCTGTCCAAGGAAAAATAGAGGGCACCTCGGCGGACCGCATAAACGTAAGATTTATATGTTTCGCCATGTCCCTTGGCATATGCTTCCGCTTTTCTCGAAATCATGATTTGGCTGTCCAAGGGAAGAAGGCTTTGGAAGGAGAGGACGTGGTCGTAAAAAGCGATGCTGTCGGCAAATTTGCTTTGGGATTGCCCGTAACAGGAGGGGAAGAAGAAAAAGGCAAGGCCGCCGAATGGAAGCAACCAAAGAATTTTCCAAAGACTTTTTTTCTCGGCAGGTTTTGACATGAACCGGATCTTTCAGCAGGGTTTTCGCAAAGGTACGTTTTTTCCGCGATAGTGTTTGGCTTCGCCGGATGCCCCTACGCCTCAATCGTCCTCGGACAAGTCCGGGACGATGTTTGGCTTGAACGGGGCAGTGGCTGCGCCTCGACAAAAACGGTGCAAGCTGAAAGCAGAGACAAAGTTTGCTTTGGCTATGCTGAGGCGTAGCCCGTTTTCGCGGCAAGCAAAGCTCAAACTTCGTTGGGCTACGCCGAACCCCCTCCGCCTCGGCCATGTGCAAGCACTTTTCTGCTTGCACATGGCACTCGGTTTAACCCAAATCGGTCATTAGAAAAAGTGCTTTTCTTTATTTCTAATGACCGCCATTAGAAAAAATGATTTACATCTGT
>CALUNB010000063.1 GCA_944321885.1 uncultured Bacteroidales bacterium
GCGGGCAAGATGCCCGAAAGCCTCACTTTCCCAATCAAAAACGGACTCGGCGTGTCTAATGACCGATTTGGGATAAAGCGTGCTGGCATCCAGCCCTTCCAGCGTATAGGCCTTACCTTCGCAAACAGCGCGTTCCGCTCCGGATCCCGCCGTCCATTCCACCTGGTAGCGGTCGGCATCGCCTTCCCAAGTGAATTCCGCCGAGTTGTACGTGATTTCGCCCACCGACATGCTGTAAGGTTCAAAGCAAGTCAGTTCCAAGGTGGTGAAAGGTTCGAAATCCACATACGCGCTGGTGTCGCCGGAAGCTTCACCGCAGATGGACTGGATACCGCCCTCGTACTCGGTAGCAATGCTCAGGTTCGTCAACTGGTAACTTTGCGCACCGGTCACGGCATAGTAGGTCCATGAGGGATTGTCTCCCATTGTCGGGCGAATGCGGATACGGTAATCCGAAGCCGAACCGGTCCAGCTCAGGCGGGCCGAGTTGCGGGTGATGTCAGATACGGCCACATCCGTGATGGGGTCGCATTCCGCCCCGCCGGTAGTGAAGGAAATGGAAGTCCATGCCGAGGTGTCCTCCCCGCAGAGATGGCCCACCGATACGGTATAGGTGGTTACGGGCAACAGTCCGGTAAAGTCGTAGCTGTTTTCAGCTGTTGCGAATATCTCCTGCGAACCCGCTCCGGACAGCTTCACAAGCCATTCGGAGACTTCCGCATCGCGGTTCCACTCGATAGAAGCCTCATCGGAAGTCAAGGCCGTACGGCGCAGATTCTTGGCCACCGGGCAGGCACAGCTTACGCCGACATTGTCTATGTAAAGATTTTGTAAATTGGCATTTTGAGGAAAATATTGGGAATTTTTTTGAAAAATACAGTTTTCCGGCCACCAGAATACCGCAAGCCTGTTTAGTATATGTTTAGTAAAATGGGAGAAAAGAAGGAGATGGAACCAGTCGTTTTTTATCGGAATCGAGAACTTTTTTGAGAGGAAAAGTGGGATTCCAGTTCTTCGAACTGATAGAAGGGCGCATGTTTGAACTACATTTCAAAAAGCTTGTATCTGTATGGAATCGAGTGGTTTGAATGGTTTTATTATGGGTTGTAAGAGAATTAACAGCTAAATTTTTATGTATAAATACTTTGTTTAAAGTATGTTAATAATGAAGTTTCTATAAGGTGGATGTTATGGATGGTATTAAGGTGGGCTTTCAGTTTCTGCAGCAGCAAGTAGTTTCTTCGTTTTTTATTCTAAACTTCGTTTTGGATAAACGCTGCGCCTCGGTAAAGCTCGAACTTCGTTCGGATCTGCGCTCGGCTTGCAGTTTGTGTTGGTACTTGCATCGGATTATTTTGACAACCTATCGATGATGTTAAATGTTTTTTCGACATGGCACAGGAGGGTTTCGCAATCCCGAAACCCTCCTGAGTCCTATGACATTCCGGATTACAAAAAATAGGAATCAGCTTATTTCATTGGAACATTTTCGAGGGTGGCCACAAGGTATTTCCAGAACTTTTGTACCGACCCGATATTGACTTTTTCGTCCGGGGAATGGGGGTGCATGATGGTTGGACCGAATGAAATCATGTCCCAGTTTTTGTAAACCCCGCCCAAAAGGCCACATTCCAGGCCGGCATGGATGGCCATTACCTTGGCTTCCTTGCCGAAGAGTTTTTGGTAGAGCTCGCGCATTTCTTTCAGGATGGGAGAATCCATGTTGGGCTTCCAACCCGGATAAGCACCCGTGAATTCGGCTTTTGCCCCTGGACAAAGGTCGGTAACAGCCTGCATGTTGGCGGCCAAGTCGTATTTGGCGGAGTCTACCGAGGAACGCAAGAGGCAGGAAACCGTAGCTTCGTTCCCTTCCAGCTTTACGATGGCCATGTTGGAGGAGGTTTCCACCAGACCCGGCATCGAATCGCTCATGCGGATGACCCCGTTGGGGATACCGTAAACGAAGTTGCACAAACGGGCCGTTGCTTCCAAGCTCAAGGCTTTGTCTACTGCCGGGCAAGCTTGGCAGTCGAAGGCGTATTCGGGTTCCACCAAGGCCAGTTCGGCTTTGGTTTCAGCATAAAAAGCATCTACGAGGGCTTTCAGGCTGTTTTCCTTTTCTTTGGGCAAGACGATGGTAGCGAAAGATTCACGCGGGATGGCGTTGCGCAGGCTGCCGCCGTCCAAACAAGCCAAACGGGCTTGCAACTCCTTGTTGAGACGGCTCAAGAGGCGGTTCATCAATTTATTGGCATTGCCCCGGCCCAGTATGATGTCCATACCGGAGTGACCCCCTTTGAGACCGGTCAAGCTCAATTTGTAGGCGGAAAGACCCTTGGCATCGGCTGCTTCAAGTTCGAGTTTGAAAGTGGCGTCCAGACCGCCGGCGCAGCCCACATAGAGTTCACCCTCGGTTTCGGAATCGAGGTTCAACAGGATATCCCCCTTCAACAATCCAGCTTCCAAGCCGAAAGCTCCGGTCATTCCGGTTTCCTCGTCCGTGGTAATCAGGACTTCCACCGGGCCGTGTTTGAGGTTGTCGGCTTCCAAGACAGAAAGCGCGGCAGCCACGCCCATCCCGTTATCGGCACCGAGGGTGGTTCCGTTGGCGCGGACCCATTCCCCGTCGATATAGGCTTCAATCGGGTCGTTCAGGAAATCATGCTGTTTGTCGGCGTTTTTTTGGGGAACCATGTCCATATGGGCTTGCAGGATGACTCCTTTGCGGTTTTCCATGCCGGGTGTGGCCGGTTTGCGCATGATGACGTTGCCCACTTTGTCCACCTGGGCTTCGATGTTGTGCTGTTTGGCGAAATCAACCAGGAAAGCCCTGACCTTTTCTTCATGTTTGGAAGGACGGGGTTGCTGGGTGAGTGAGTAGAAATTGGCCCAAACGTTTTTCGGTTCGAGCGCGGAAATGTTCTTGTCCATATTTTGAGGTTTTAAGAAATCTGCGTTGGAGCCAAGGCTCCTATATTTGTTAGTGGCTATGTTGGGACCCGGGAACGAAAGTCTCGGAGCTATCGTTGGCGAAGCCCTCAAAGATAGCGAAAGTCGAGTGCCGTGCCAAGCTTGCTTGAGCAAGGCCGAGACCAAGCTATCTTCGCCGATAGGACAAAGATAGCGAAAGGTGAGTGCGGAGACAAACGGAAACACAGTTTCCAGTTTGGCTATGCCGAACCGCATCCTATCTTCGCCGACAGTCAAAGATACGCAAAGGTGAGCGCAATGCCAAACCTCGTCCAGACCAGGTTCCATAGAGGGTATTTCCCAATGGACTCCAGACCCATATATAATAATGGTGGAAAAAGGAGGTGCAATGGGGTGGAACTTCGGCCAGGCAAGCGCGTCCAATCCGTCTATGCAAAACAAATTCTCGATTCTCCCATTGAAGTTCTGATATAAACCCAAATCGGTCATTAGACACGCCGGATTCGTTTCCGATGGGGAGAATGAGGCTTTCGGGCATCTTGCCCGCTTCTGTCCGCATCCTGTTTCCCGCTACGCCTCGACGTAGCCCGCTACGCCTTCGGCTAGGCGAAAAGCATGCTGCATGACACAAGCGGGCAATTTCCCCAAAGTCTAATGACCGATTTGGGATAAAGGATGGCAATGCAAATCGGGCTTGATGGCCGTTGATTATATTTTGGTGCGGTTGCCCTGGGGACCTCGGGAATCCTATTGCCTGGATGGAAAGAAAATCGTATTTTTACAATTCCATAGTTCTTGTTCCGATGGCATGTGGGAATTATTCCGGTTTTTATACCGGCTTTCGGTGACACGGGATTATGGTGGAAAAAATAGTGGGCATGAAAAATCTGAAAATCACACTTTGGGTGTCGTTGGCAATTTTGATGTTGCCTTTGGACCTGTCGGCCAAGAACAAGGCAGACAAGGATGCTTGGAATTACCAATACGAAATCCAATGTGCCGGGACCGGTGTGGATGGTACCTATATGGTAAAGGTTTGGTTTTACTCCAAGAGCAAGAAAATCACAGTGGAACAGGCTGGAAAAGTGGCTGTCCACGGGGTGGTTTTCAAGGGGGTGACCGGCGGGCTACAGGGCTGCCCTTCGCAACCGGCCTTGATGCGTGATCCGGTGGGAAAGGAAGCACACAAGGATTATTTCCAGAAGTTTTTCGCGGAGAACGGGGATTATGCCAAATACGTCCTTTCGGTTTCTCCTTCGGTGGAACGGGTGAAGGTGAAAGGACAATGGAAGCTTGGCGCCGTGGTTCAAGTGGCCAAGGATCAATTGCGGAAGGATCTGGAAGCCGCAGGCATCATCAAAGGGCTTTCTTCCGGTTTTTGAGCCTTGCTCTTTTATCCGGTACTCCGAGCTGGCATCGGGCTGGCAAAGGAAAACTTCCAGGACATGTCAGGTTTGATGGTTCCAAGGTGTTGTAACCACGTAAATCGAGGCTTTGCTGAAGCCTTGTCAATAGGATAGGATTCCCGATAATCGGAAGGTTTCGAAGCAAAGGTTTTACAATGAACTGACGGGTGGCGGGCATGGCTCTGCAAGCCGGTATGAAAATGAGAAGTTGAGAAACCCTTTGCGTCCAATGGAGGATAAGTGGTTTCCGTCTTGGAAACCGGTTTGAAAATTTTACACGATGAAGATGATGTTTTTTAAAATGGTGGTGGCACTGGCTTTGGTCCTGGGTTTCACTTCCTGCAACAACACTCGTAAGGGCGTGGTTTCCTACCAGACGATGGAAACCGAATGCCTAGGTTCCGAATTGGATGGTTCACATACCGTAAGGGCTTGGGGAACGGGACGATACGTAGGAGATGCCAAGGAACAAGCCAAGAAACAGGCTGTTTACGATTGCCTGTTCACCGGGATACTTCGAGGAAAAGGGAGTTGCGAAGCCCGACCGATAGTTACTGAGGCTAATGCAAGGGAAAAATACCAAGCATATTTCGACAAGTTCTTTGCCGATGGAGGCGAATATTTGAAATACATCAGCATGAAAGACCGCCGTCCCGGTTCTTGGACCCATGCCCGGATGAAGGGCGGCATTACATGCAGCATGGTGATTCGGGTTGATTATGCCGGTCTTCGGGTCAAATTGACGGAAGACGGGATTTTGAAGTGACGATTTTGGAGTCATTTCTCCGATATCGGCGTGGGAAGCCGGCACGGGAAAGACCGGAAAGGAAAACAAGATTTGAAACAAACCTTGCTGCAAGGGAATTCCACCAATAGGGCAAGGTTCTTAAAGTGAAAGATATGAAACGATTTTTTGTCTTCGTTTTTGCTTTTGTTGCGTGCGTGGCAGGGCTTTTCGGACAGGCCCGGAAACCCACCTTGATGGTCGTGCCGAGCGATGTATGGTGCAACCAGAACGGCTATGTGACCACTTACGACAACCAAGGTTCGGAAGTGGTGGTTCCCGACTACAAGAAGGCATTCCAGAACAGTCCCGACCTTTTGCTTGTCATCGGGAAAATCAATACCCTGATGGCAGACCGGGGCTTCCCCTTGAAGAATCTGGAAACCGTGCTGCGTTCCATCGAACAGACTACGGCTCAGAACAATCTGATTTCGAGCAGCACTTCAGGCTCCGGCCTGGCTGAGTCTCCTTTGGATCGGATTCGCCAGGTGGCTCAGGCCGACATTATCCTGCAACTGACCTGGACAGTCAACAAGAACGGTCCCAAATCCTATGTCACCTATAATCTGCAAGGCTTGGACGCTTACACCAACAAGCAGATTGCCGGGGCGCAGGGAAGCGGGGAACCGTCGATGACCGCCGATGTTCCGGTGTTGCTGGAAGAGGCCGTGCTGGCCAATATGGACAACTTTACGGCCCGCTTGCAGAGTTATTTCGATGATTTGTTCGCCAACGGACGTGAAGTGGCCGTCACGATCCGCGTGTTCGACAATGGCAGCGGATTGAACCTGGATCAGGACTACGACGGCTATGCCTTGAGCGAGATTATCGACGAATGGATGTATAACAATACGGTGGAACACCGATTCAGCAAGCTGGGCGGCAGCGAGAACTACATCAATTACGAGCAGGTGAGGATTCCGCTGTACAACACGCGCGGCATGGCGATGGATACCGAAGGCTTTGTCCGCGAGTTGCGCCGGTATCTGTTGAAAGAGCCCTACAATATCGATTCCAAGGTGATTCCGATGGGTTTGGGTTCAGCCACTCTGATTCTGGGAGAAAAATGAGGAGAGACAGGGGCTTTGGTCCGCCGCCCGGTTTACAAAACGCGTGATTGGCACGGGGTGCAAGAGGCAATGTGTCTGACATGTAGACACTGGGAGTTTTGCTATATTCGATTTGAAAAAATAAGCTCTTGTATCCCATATGTTTTATGACAACTTAAATCATCGAAAAAAATGAAACGGATAATCAAAATGGGATGTTTGGCTTCCGTTGTGGCTTTCGCCTCGCACTTCGTTTCGGCCCAGGAATCAGGGCTGATTGGCCAAGGGATTACTTTGACCGTCGTGGTCCCGGAACAACAAGCCCCCCTACCTCCTGGCGCAGAGGCTTACTTATCCAATAAATTGACCCAGGTGGCAATCCGGAACGGTATTGCGGCCGGAGAGGATTTCAGCCGTTTTTTCATTGCCGCCAATATTGCCATGGCTTCCAAGGATATCGTACCGGGGCCTCCGGCCCAGATTTCCCAAAAGATGGAGATAACCCTTTACATGGCCGATTATTACGACCGTAAAATCTATGCCTCTACCACGGTGGAATCGGTGGGTATCGGAACCAACGAGACCAAGAGCTTTTTGGACGCTTTAAAGAATTTTCCGGTCAATTCTCCGCAGGTCAATCGGTTCGTGACGGAAGGGAAAGACAAGATTATTGCCTATTACCAGCAACAAGGAGAGCGGATTATCCAGCAGGCGAAAGTACTGGCGGGTCAATACAAGTATGAGGAAGCCCTTTTCCTGTTGACCTCCGTTCCGGATGCGGCTGGAGAAATTTACGACAAGGCTATGGATGCTACCTTGCAGATTTACCAGGCCTATATCGACCATTTGTGCGACATCAATCTGGCTAAGGCCCGTTCGGCTTGGATGGCCAACCAGAACACGGTAGGTGCGACAGCGGCTGGAGAATTCCTGGCATGGATTTATCCGGATGCGAAATGCTATGGCGAGGCGATGGATTTGTACGAGGAAATCAAGGCAAAAGTCTTGGATGATTGGAAGTTCGAAATGAAGAAATGGCAGGATGGCGTGGACTTGGAAAGCCAGCGTATCGCGGCCATGAAGGAGGTCGGGGTCGCTTTCGGGGAAGGTCAGCAGCCTGTCACCTACAATTGGTTGCATTGAGGGAAAAGTGAAAATGTGGAACCCAGGGAACTTTCCCGGATGAAGACGGATGGCCGTTCCGGTTGTGTACGGGATTGGTCGTCCGTTTTCAGGACGATGTTTCGGAGAAGATTGGGTTTATTTGATTGTCATTTGAATATGGCTATGCGGAAAAGAATACGGATGCTCGTGTTTTTCATGCTTTCAGGCTTGTGCGGCTTGTTGCAGGCTCAAGTGCCCGTGCAGTATTTCGAAAAGGAAATCCCGGTTTACCGTTGGACGTATGGCGGTGTTCCTGGTGATACTTCGGACCTGTTTTATCCGGATAAAGAATGGGTGAACGTGCATGCCTTGGTCTTTACCGATGTCGATTCCATGCAGTTGGTGTATCGGAATGTCAAGGAACACCAAAAGGTCGTATCGGCCCGGGCAAGCGACTGGAAAAGAGGAAGCAGGGAATTGCGGAAGCTGGATTCGGTTTACTTTCCTCCTGTATTCGGCTACTATTTGTACCAACAGGATGGAAAGTTCGGCCTGATGACGGCGGAAGGAACCGGGGTGGCATCGCCCGTTTACGATCAAATCGTCTTTCTGTATCAGTACTATGCCCCCCAGCGCCAATGGGCCTTGTGTCCTGTTTTGCTGGTACACAGCAACCGGCAGTATGCGTTGATGCATTACAGCGGCTTTTTGGTGACCCGGTTCTGCAAACGTGTGGAGGAATTGCCCTCGGCTTACTTGATGAATGCGGCCAATGGCTTTAAAATCAATCAAAAAGTAGAACCGGAAAGTTTGTGGGGATTTTGAGGATTTCTGGCGGCGACCCGGTTTCCGGCTTATGGCCTCGATTGTGGCCTGTGATGGAATTTTCTTGGTGAGAGTGTTTGATTTATAAGGAAAAATTATGGGAAAGCGGAATATGATGAGACTCCTCGTATGGGGATTTTTGTTGGTTGGACCCTTTTACTTGGTTGCGCAGGTGCGCCCGACCAATCCGGAATCCATGCAATACAAGCGGAGTTCTCTTTATTCTTTTTTGGTGGCTCATCCCGAGGCGAAATATGCCTCCCAGATTGATTATGTCTATTTGGGTTTACCGACCCCGGACAAATACGAAGACCATAACTTGAATGTCCGCCGGGTGGAGGCTTTGTCTTTCCGTCCCGTCCAAGCATACGAGGTCGGAGGCTTTTTGAAAACCAACCATGTGGCTCGTCGTTTGGTGGCCAAGTGGTTCAATAGGGACTCTTTGGGACGTTTCGATGTGGATTTGGTGGCCGAGAGGGGTAATTACAATGCTACGGAAATGGATGTGGCTCAGGCCAAAATGAGTAAACGGGGGTTAGCCTTATTGTCTGATGCTGGAGAACAACTGATTGGAAACACGTTCGTTACGGTTCATGATATTGTTTATGTGGACAAGGAACAGCAGGCGCAACTGGCCAGTGCCATCTTGCAGGCGGTGGCCCAGGTTGCCATGGCTGCCACGGTGGCTGCTTCTGTCGATGAGGATACCGATGCTGAAACCATTTCGGCAGCTATTGCAAGTTCTGCAGCTTTGGGTTCCATCATTGCCGATAACTTGGCTGGTTTTAAGGTAAAGGTGACGACCCATCTTTTTCAATTGGTTTGGAATGACTCCATTGCCAATATTTTTTATGAGAATTACTGGGTAGACGGGAACACGCCCGAAAGTGAACGCCTCGCCCGGAAACGTCTGTTCGAGCATTCTGACTTGTTCTCGCTCAAGTATTTAGGGAGTTACAAAGTGAAAAGCGAGAAAACCGTGATGAAGGGTGTGCATTCGAACGAAGACATTATCCGTAAGGTTTGCGCCCGTGCCATGGATCGGAATATCGTGGGATTGCAGAAGAAATTCGAGGCTTTCAAGGTCAAGACCCCGGTCATTGCAGTGGAAAACGGGCGGGTCATGGCCAAGATTGGCTTGAAGGAAGGTTTGAAGCCCTCCTCCAAATTCGAGGTCTTGCAAGCCGTGCAGCGTGAGGATGGAAGGACGGTGTACCGCCGGGTCGGGATTGTCAAACCCCAGAAAGGCTTGATTTGGGATAACCGTTACATGGCATTCGAGGAACTTGCCAAAGGTGCTGATTTGCAAATGACCACGTTTCGGAAAATCTCTGGGGGAACCTTTTATCCGGGCATGTTGATTCGACAATTGAAATAGGAAGGGACCTGTTTACACGTTGCGGATGAAATCGTCGATATTCTCCTCTTCCCCTAACATGAGCTTCTTTTTGAGGCGGTAGCGGTGAATCCGGATGGATTCGGGACTGACGTTGAGGATTTGGGCGATTTGCTTGATTGACATGCCGATGCGAAAGTAAGCGCACAGGCGCAGTTCGTTTTCGGTGAGGTTCTTGGCGTGCGGGGCGGATTTCAGGCGTTGGAAGAAACGGGGATGTATCTTGTTGAAATGCAGCATGAAGTCTTCCCAGGCTTGTTCGGTGTTGAGATTGTTCTTGATGAGCCGGTTTATTTCGCGGGTTTCCTTGAGGTTTTCCGGCAGCTTTTTTGCCAAATCCTCGATTTGTTGCAGGACTTGGTTCTTGTTGGAAACCAAAAGGGCGTAGGATGCGATTTCCCGTGCCTTGGCGTCTATCTTTTCCTGATGCCGTTTGGCTTGTAATTGTTTCAGGCGTTTTTCATTTTCCAATTGGTTCTCCAATTCTCTCTTCTCCAAATCTTTGATAAGGGCTTGTTGTCGTTTTTGATGCCAGAAGAACGCGAACAGCAGGATGCCGAGGAGCAGGATGCCGGTTGCCGAGACGATGAACAAAATCAGGCTGCGGTTTTTCAGCTCTATTTTCTGTTGGGCGATGGTGAGCTTGTTCTCGGAAGCTTCCAAGAGGGCGCTGGCGTAGGCTTGGTAGGTTTCTATAGCTTTGGAGTTCTGGTTCAAGTGGTTGTTGATGCCGATGTGCTTCATCATATAGGCCAAGGCACTGTCTGTTTTCCCCATTTCCCGAGCTAATATGCAAGCATACGGAGAAAGAAAACGGCTTACAGGACCTGATGGAGATAATGCTAGAGAGCCTGATG
>CALUNB010000064.1 GCA_944321885.1 uncultured Bacteroidales bacterium
AGCGCCATGCCAAGCTTGCTTGAGCATGGCCGAGGCGGAGAAAGCTGCGCGAAAGCGAACCTTTCGATTAAGCCGAGCGCAGAGCCAAACGAAGTTTGGACTCTGCCGAGGCGGAGAACCGAGCGCAGCGAGCTCATGAACACCTTGAAAACATTTGCGCCGTGAATAAAGGAACGGGAAACGAACATTTCTAAGAAGTAAATCATGCACAAATCAGGATTCGTAACCATTATCGGGAACCCCAACGCGGGGAAGTCCACCTTGATGAACGCCTTGTTGGGTGAGGAACTTTCTATCACCTCTCCCAAGGCGCAGACCACGCGCGAAAAGGTGCTGGGTATCTTGAACGGTCCCGATTACCAAATCGTGTTTTCCGATACGCCCGGGATTCTCAATCCCCATTACAAGTTGCAGGAAAGCATGCTCAAAAGCATCGAGAACAGCTTGGACGAAGCCGATGTCTTCATTCTGATTTCGGACGTGGGCGAGGATTTCAAGAACCAGGGCCTTATCGAGCGGGTACGGCGGAAAGGAATGCCGATAATTTTGCTTATCAACAAGATAGATACGGTTTCCCAAGAGGAAGCCATGCAAAAGATTGCCTATTGGCAGGAAAAACTTCCGAATGCGGAGGTAATTCCGATTTCCGCTTTGTACAAATTCCAGATTCAAAGGGTGCTGGATGCCATTTTGGAGAGATTGCCCGAGGGGCCTGCCTATTATCCCAAGGACGAGCTTTCCGACCGCAACCTCCGTTTTTTCGCTGCCGAAACGATTCGCAAGCATATCCTTTTGCAATACAAGCAAGAGATACCCTATTCAGTTCAAGTAGAGGTGGATGCCTATAAGGAAATGGCCGATTTGGACCGGATTTGCGCCGTGATTTACGTGGAAAAGGAAAGCCAGAAAGGCATTTTGATCGGCAAGGGAGGGGCGGCTTTGAAACGGGTCGGGACCGATGCCCGGAAAGAATTTGAAAGGTTCATCGGCAAGAAGGTTTTCCTGGATTTGCGGGTCAAGGTGTTGAAGAATTGGAGGAACGATGACCGTCTCCTGCAACGTTTCGGCTACGATGTGTCGAAACGCAGGTCGGGACAAGCCGAAAACCCGGAACGCTTGGCGGCGGAGGCCCGGGAGGCTTTGGAGGCGATGGAGGCTTTCGCCCTTGCTCCGGATCCGGAAGGGAAAGCGACGGAAGCACTCCCGGAAACAGCAACGGTTCCGGAGGTGGAAGCAGTCCCGGAAATGGATGCTTCCCGGGCGGAAGCAAGCGAAGAAAAGGAATAAGGGAGGGACGGGATGAGAAAGCTTTTCCTTGAGTTCTTCGTGTTGCTTTTGCTCGGGGTGGCAGCGGTCCTGCTCTGGCCGGGCAACTATTATGTGCATCGGGCCCTTTTGCATACGTATCCCAAGATAGACCAATATCCTATTTTCGAGAACCGGGTGGTCAAAGCCGGCGACCCGGCACCGCTTCCTTATGCTCCCGGTGTGGGGGAACGTCGTATCCCCGCCCGTTTCGAGGCGGATTTTTCGCGCTACGGGACCGTGGCGTTCTTGGTATTGAAGGAAGGGGAAATCTGGCTCGAACAATATTGGGAAAATTACGGGCCTCAATCCCATAGCAATTCTTTTTCAATGGCCAAGAGCATCATTTCCATGCTGGTCGGTTGTGCCATCGAGGACGGGTTTATCCGGGACGTGGACCAACCGGTGTCCGATTTCCTGCCCGGCTGGGGCGCTTATGAGGGAGATACCTTGCGGATCCGGGATTTGTTGACCATGAGCGCGGGCGTGAAATGGGACGAAAGTTCCACTTCCTTGTTCTCCACGACCACCGAGGCCTATTACGGCAAGGATCTCTGGAGTCTGGCACAGCGTGAAGTCCTGATTGGGAAGCCGGGCGTGTATTTCAATTACCAGAGCGGTGTGACCCAGATTCTGGCATTCTTGTTGAAGGAGGCTACGGGGAGGAATATCGCCGATTATGCTTCTGAAAAGATTTGGACCCCGATACAGGCCGAGGAAGATGCCCTTTGGAGCTTGGACCACGAGGACGGCATGGAAAAGGCTTACTGTTGCTTCAACAGCAATGCCCGGGATTTCGCCCGTTTGGGGCAATTGGTTTTGCAGGATGGTTATTGGTATCCGCAGGCTTCCGCCGATGAGGTGGAAACGGATGCTTCCAGCGATTCGCCGGGTCAAGTTGGTGGGCTGGCTGAGAGTTCGGCTGCCACTGAAGCTGTTGATGTTGCCAAGGTGGATGCCGGTCCGGTTGCCGCCGGGACGCGGAAACGGGTGAAAGTGGTGGATTCGGCTTATTTGGCCGAGGCGACCACGCCTGCCACTTACCTCAAGGCCCGCTTGGACGACGGGCGGGAAGTCCCCTGCACCATGTACGGTTACCAGTTCTGGAAGATGGACTACCGGGGGTACGACATCACTTATTTCCGGGGTATCCTGGGGCAATATATCTTTGTGATTCCGGCTTTGGATGCCGTCGTGGTCCGCTTGGGACATGAACGGGCCGATGCCTACAACGTGGAACAGGATTATCCTTTGGATATTGATATCTGGCTTGAAGCCGCCTTGGACTTGCTGGTTGACTCTACCTACGCATGGGAAAGCAAAAATTTTTGTGAGTAATGGTGGCAAATTGCTAATTATCAGCCGCTTTGCGCTTGCAGAAACGTTCGCACTGGGCGCAGAGGTCGTAGCCTAACATGGCGCCTAGGATGAAGTCTTCTTCGGGTGAGAGCTTGTTGAGAGGGCGGGTCACGATGCAGCGGATGGCTTGGATGCACTCTTTCCGCCCGAAGAACAGGTTGATATTGTTGGGTCCTGCCGGTTGGATTATGTAGTCTATATTGCGGCTTTCCAATCTTTGCAGCATGAACGGGCAATTCTTTTTTGCCGTGGTATAAAGAATCATGCGCCTGACTCCCTTCTGGAACTCGTAGACGTGGTTCAGGAAAACTTTTATTTCTGAATTGTAAACGACTGTATTTCTGTTCATCGCATGTATTTTTTTTGTTCTTGCTGCGCATCGGTCCTGTTGTGGGTGGATGCGGTGGCAAGGAGTCCGTCTTGGCCGGACAAGGAGGCGATGCCGGCCGGAGCGGAGACCGGCATCGCGCTTTGCGGTGAGAGCTTCAGGCCGCAAAGCAAAGAGTCGGCTGGCTATTGCAGCTTGTCCTTGAACGAATCGATCCACGCTTGCAGGCGAGCATCGGTTTGGTCAGGTTCGTTCATCTCGTCGAGGGCGACGCCTACGAATTTGCCATCCACTACGGATCTGGAACTGTCAAAGCTGTATCCGTCCGTGGAAACTTCCCCGATGAAGCTGCATCCGCTGCCTTGGAGGTCTTCGTAAATCTGCCCCATCCCATCGCAGAATGTGCTTGAATAGGCGCTGGAATCGCCACAGCCGAACAAGGCAATCAGCTTGCCGCTGAGCTTGGCCGACTTGAGGGTGTTGATACCGTCGTACCAGTCGTCTTGAAGTTCCCCCTCGCCCCAGGTGGAGGTTCCGAGAATCAGTACTTCAAAGTCCTCGGCCTGCTGCGCTGTGAACTTGCTTACGTCGAACACGCAGTTGGCAGGGATGCCGAGCTTGCCGGCAATCAGTTTGGCGACCCCTTCGGTAGTACCGGAAGAAGAACCGTACACAATGGCTGTTTTTTTCATAGTATTTGAAATTTAAAGTTTGTTCCTTTTAAATGGATGCAGGGTGGCTTGCCAAGTCCGCGTCCGTTCCATGTTTTGTTGCCTTGCAGGAGTGCAAGACGGGGCTGTTTCCCCTTGTGCTTTTTCTACTGGTTCAGCTTTTGCAAAGGAAATAAGATGAGGTATTTTGTGAAATACCGAGAAATAGGGGTTTTTGGCATTGCGGATACCTCGTTGCCGGTAATGTACCTCTTTCCGCCTTGCAGATGGATGTCCTTTTGGAGCTGTTTCGCGATTATGTTATCATAGGAGGAATGCCGGAAGTGGTGGATACTATTGCCTCGCTCGACGAGGAGGCGCAGGAAGATTTGAGAGCTAACAAGAATTTAGGCACGTACAAAGGGGCCATCTATGGAAACATAGTGGTCAAACAGGGGTACCGGCTGTTCTATTACCATAGCGAAAGGCCGGTGCTTGGGATGGATTTTTTGTCAGGGATGCCGAGTCTTTGGTTCCGGTGGAAGTAAAGGCCAGTGATGGGGCAGCGGCATCGCTGAACAACCTGCTAAGAAGCTGTTTAAAATTTCCTACAATCCTGAAAAGGCTGAATCTTCAGGGACCGGTTTCAGGATTTTGTTTGCCCATCGGGGGCTATTTCGGGTCTTGCTTGCCTTTTTCACGTCAGATAGCTCGGCTATCCTCCTTTGAAAAACGCGGCGCCATCCCGCGAAATCCCCTCCCGATGGCCTAAACAAATAAATTTAAACAGCTTCTAAAGACCGGTAAGTATCCGGATGTGAAATATGGCATCAAATCAGGGTATAAAAACATCGGTTTCAATGGCAAGTTCTACACTTTCCCTTATTTCTTGACTTTCTTGCTGAAGAGATTCCTTTCGGAACGAAAGATGTGATGTTCGTTGAAGATTTTGTAATTTCGCGCTTTGCCGGGCGATGCCGGAGGGGCTGGCCGCGAACGCGCCCTGCCCTGCTATGTCATGATGGGTTCGTCAAAAATGAATCGATAAATCATCATGGAGGCTGGCATGGAAAGAATCTGCCTAAAAAATAGTACAAGATGTTGCAGTTGCAAGTGATCCGGGAGAATCCGGAAGAGGTAATCAAGGCGTTGCAGAAGAAGCATTATGCCGCCGCCGAGGAGAATGTCCGTAAACTGATAGACTTGGATGCCGAGAAGCGTTCCGCCCAGCAGGAATTGGAAGGTATCTTACAGGAAGTGAACAAGATGTCGAAAGAAATCGGGATGCTTTTCAAACAAGGGAAAAAGGAAGAAGCCGATGCCTTGAAGGAAAAGACCGCCCAGTACAAGGACAGGAACAAGGAGCTTTCGGCCAAGGTCTCGGAACTTGAAAAGAATATCCAGGAGCTTTTGTACAGCATACCCAACACGCCCCACGAATCGGTTCCGGAGGGGAAGGATTCCAGCGAGAACGTGGTGGAAAGGCAAGTGGGCGAGATAGACCATCTGCCGCAGGACGCGTTGCCGCATTGGGAACTGGCTGCCAAGTACGGCATTATCGATTTTGAGTTGGGAAACAAGATTACCGGGGCCGGTTTCCCGGTGTATAAAGGCAAGGGTGCCAAGCTGCAACGGGCTTTGGTCAACTTCTTTTTGGACCGGGCTTCCAAGGCGGGTTACGTGGAAGTGGAACCGCCTTTGCTGGTCAACGAGGCTTCGGGGTACGGTACCGGGCAGTTGCCAGACAAGGATGCCCAGATGTACCAGGTGGGTTTGGATAATTTCTTTTTGATTCCGACCGCCGAGGTGCCTGTGACCAATTTGTACCGGGATTGCCTGTTGCAAGAGAAGGATTTGCCTGTGAAGCATTGCGCCTATTCGGCTTGCTTCCGTCGCGAGGCGGGGTCCTACGGTAAGGACGTGCGTGGATTGAATCGTTTGCATCAGTTTGACAAAGTGGAGATTGTGCGGGTGGAAAAACCGGAGGATTCCTACCGGGTGTTGCAAGAAATGTGCGAGCATGTGGGCGGACTTTTGGAAGAGTTGGAATTGACTTACCGCGTGCTGCGTCTTTGCGGCGGTGATATCAGCTTCACTTCGGCCTTGACTTTCGATTTCGAGGTTTTCAGCGCGGCCCAGCAACGTTGGTTGGAAGTAAGTTCGGTATCCAATTTCGAAACCTACCAAGCGAACCGCTTGCATTTGCGTTACAAGGGTGCCGATGGCAAGACCCGTCTCCTGCATACCCTCAATGGAAGCGCCTTGGCGCTCCCCCGTGTGGTGGCCGCCTTGCTCGAAAACCATCAGACGCCCGACGGTATCCGGATTCCTGCTGCCTTGCAACCGTTCACGGGCTTCGACCGGATTGATTGATATTCTTTTGTTTATCCCGGCGTGTCGGAACGGGTAAGCTTTCACCCGTTCCGGTGTGCTTCCTAAGGATTTTTCAGGAGGTGTGTCAGAATGGGTGGAATGCAAGGCTTGGGCACAATGCCGTGTATGATTCCCTTATGACCCACCTCTTCTTTTCATCAACGGTTATGGACAAGAATCTTTTGCGTTCCCTTTGCTTGCTGTTCGTGTGGGCTTTTTTGTCCTGCACCTTGCCGGCCCAGCAGGAGGGAACGCAAAACCGTTTGCAGCTGGCGGGGCGTTACATGCAGGCGGGGGAACCCGGAAAGGCGCTGAGCCTGTACGCCGAGCTTTACGAGGAGGACCCGCAGATTTTTGTCTACGAGGCTTATGTGGATTGTTTGCAATCCTTGGGTCGTTACGACCAGGCGGAAAAAATCATCCGCAAGCAGATGCGGGATGGAATCCAACCTCTTTTGTACCAAGTGGATCTGGCACGGAATTTCCTTTTGTCCGGACAGGAGAAGAAAGCCCAGGCCGTGTTCGACGGCATGTTGGCGGATTGGGATATGTTCGGCCTTTCGGCGGTCCCGGTGGACGAGCTGGTGAAAAACATCGTGGAAAAGACCCGGCGTTACGATTGGGCCGTTTCGGTTTACCAGTATGTCCGTGCGGCGACTTGCGATTTCCTTTCGGCTTATTTCGATGGTACGCCTTTGAAGTACCGGGTGAACCGGGACTTGTTGAAGCAATGCGGGAACGAGACGGTGGCTTACCGGCGGGTGCTGGATGCGGCAAGCTTGCATCCGGAGGTGATGGCGTGGGCGGAAGAGACCGCTTTGCCGGGCAGCATGGGGAAATCCACTTTCGAATGTCCGCCGGTGTATGCCGGGGAGCTGGCGGCTTTGTACCGTTTGTCGGGCCGTTACGAGGACATGCTCGAAGAATATCTGTCCGATTTGTACTTGAATCCGGGACACCAGGATGAGGTCTATGCCGCTTTGCAAGCGGTTTTGGCTTCGCCCTCGGTTTCCAACCCGTCATCATCACCTTCTTCTTCGGTATCGGGCCGGGAACCGATTCCGGCTTCATCCACATCCTCTTTCTCTTCCGAATCGCGTAAATTGGCATCCCGCTTGGAAAAGATTCTCTACCGCCATGTGCAGGAAATGCCCGACAATATACGGGTACAGGATATGTTGGTGTGGCTTCTCTTGCAGCAAGAGGATTTCGAAGCGGCTTTGTTGCAAGCGCGTTCTTATGTCCGGCGCTTCGAGGACGGGGGGCGGAAATGGCTCGAAACGATACGGATTGTGGCTTCGAACCGGCATTACGAACTGGCAGGGAAAGAATACGAGGCTTTCATATCCATGTTGGGGAGTGCATCTTCCGGTATCGACCCGGCTTTGGCCCGCTCTGCCAAGATTGATTTGCTGAACCTGTATTTTACGCGGCTCGAAAGTCAAAAGGACAAGGATCCCGCCTTGGTGGAAAGGCTCAAGCAGTCGTACAAGGCGTTGTTTGCCGAATTGGGGCGGGACCCCGAGACTTTCGGCATGTACCGGAACCTGGCCAAGATTTATGCTTATTATGCCGGGGACCGCGACAGTTCCCAGCTTCTTTTGGAACAGGCATTGGCTTCGCGGCGGTTTCCAGCTCGCCAGCAAGCCCAGCTGAAATTGGATTTGGCCGACATCCTTTTGTATTACGACAAGGTTTGGGATGCGATGCTCCTGTATGCCCAGGTGGAAAAGGATTTCAAGCAGGATCCCGTGGGTTTCTACGCCAAATTGCAGAACGCCAGGCTTTCGTATTATATCGGCGAGTTCGAATGGGCCAAGAGCCAGTTGGAAGTGCTGCGGGCAGCGACTGCCAAGCTGATTGCCAACGATGCGATGGAACTTTCTCTCCTGATCAAGGAGAACATGAGCCCGGATAGCACCTATACGGGGCTTTATTACGTGGCGCGTTCGGATTTCATGGCCCTGCGGAAGCTTTACGAACCGGCTTTGCAGCTGTTGGATACCTTGTTGGCCATGCCGCAGGAAGGCGGTCTTTTCGATGAGGCGTACTACCGCAAGGCAAAGATTTATTTGGCCATGGATTCCGTGGATGCCGCCTTGTATTGGCTGGGAAAGGTTTATACGGATTACACGGATGAGCTTTTGGTGGACGATGCCTTGTTCATGGCGGCGGGTTTGTTGCAGTTGCGTGCCGGGATTCCGATTGCCGAGGGCACGGAGTATTCGGGGGAGGCTGTTTTGCCGGAAGCCGGTTCGGTTTTGTTCGGAAAACGTTCGGAGGAGGAACGCTTGGCCGACAAGGAAGGGGCCATGCGGCTTTACCAGCGTCTTTTCATGGATTTCAGGACTTCGGCCTTGGCTTCCTTGGCCCGTCAGCGTTACCGTGCATTGCGGGGAGATATTATGTAGAGGCTGTTTGGAATTTTACGGGTTCGAAACGGGGAGACCTTTGATGGTTGCGGGGCGGATAGGACGTCAAAGAGCGTTCCAGGAAATTTTGGATTCCAGAAAATCTTAAACTTGGATATGGGAAAGAACGGGAAGGATAGAAGGAAAGCCCTGGGCGGCTTTCGGGGGGTGGAAGCGCCCTTTTCAGTTGAACCGGGCGCTGTGCCAAGCTTGCTTGGGTCTGGCCGGGACGGAAATCGATGTGCGAAAGCCTCCCTCCGGCAGGGATCGGGAAACGTGCGGGCCAAGAAAGGATTGGGACAGCATTTTCTTAAGAACGAGGATATTGCGAGGGTGATTGCCCGTTGCGTGCATCCGGAATACAGGCCGGTCTTGATGCCGGATGGGAGTCTCGACCTCTTGACTGCCGGCGGTTTGAGCCGGAATGCTTCGGAATTCGGCTCCACACCGCTCCATGTGTTGGAAGTTGGGCCGGGCATGGGGGTATTGAGCCGCTGTTTGTGGGAGGATCCGGCTTTGGATGTGAAATTGGTGGAGCTGGATCGGGAGTCGGTGGTCTATCTGGCTTCGCATTTCCCGGAACATACCCGTGCAGGCAAGCTGGTCCCTGCTGATTTCCTGCAAATGGATTTGCGGGAGGTGTTCGGCGGGGAAAGTTTCGTCTTGACCGGCAATTTCCCTTACAATATTTCGAGCCAGATTTTGTTCCGGGTCTTGGAAAACCGGGATTGGGTGCCTTTGATGGCGGGCATGTTCCAGAAGGAAGTAGGGGAACGGGTCTGCGCCAAACCGGGCAGCAAGGCATACGGCATCCTGAGCGTGCTGTTGCAGGCCTTTTACCGCACGGAGTACTTGTTCACGGTGGAGCCCGGAGAGTTCCTGCCGCCTCCCAAGGTGCGTTCGTGCGTGGTCCGGTTGACCCGCAATGAGCGTGAGGGTTTAGGGTGCGATGAGGAGATATTCGTCTATTTGGTAAAGAAAGCGTTCAACCAGAGACGCAAGACGTTGCGCAACGCTTTCAAAGGATTGGAGGAAGAAAAGGGTTTCCCGGTGACGAAGTTTCCGGCGGAACTGTTGGACAAGCGCGCCGAACAGCTTTCGGTAGAAGATTATGCTTGCTTGGCAAGGATTTTGCAACCGGGCGGATGAGGATGGCCGGCAGTTTTTGCCCGGTGAGGGGCTTGCTTGCGGATGCGGCGAAGGAACTCAAAGAAGGAGGCCCGAAAGGTGCTCCAAAAGGGATGCTTCGGGGCAGGACGGACTTGCGGCTGGTTTTTGTCCATTGAGCCACAGGTTCGCTTATGGTCTGGTAAAAAAGTGTACCTTTGTCCTTTTGGGGAATGAGGATTGCCGGGGGCTTTGCTTGTCCTGGCCGGTTCGCCGGTATGGGGAATCAGGGGAGAATGGATAGGGAAACAACAAACGACAATACGTAACAACAACCAACAACTGATATGAAAAGACTCTTTTTGATTTGCATGGCGGCCTTGATGTCGTTGTCCATGCTGAAAGCCGCGCCGGCCTATAACCGGCCTATCGAGTTCAAACAAGCAGACGGCACGACGATTACGGTTTACCTGCGGGGAGATGAGCGCGTGCATTGGGTCGAAAG
>CALUNB010000065.1 GCA_944321885.1 uncultured Bacteroidales bacterium
AGCCTGCGCTCGCTGCGGAGCAGCAACAGTACGCTCCTTCGTTCTCGCTCTCAGCGCCTTGCATCTTACTCACTCTGCCACGCCGCCTGAGAGTGATTTCAAATGCCTATTTTGATACACCCTCCTGCATGGGCAAAGATAGTGCAAACCGAGCGCCAATCCAAACGAAGTTTGAGCTTGGCCGAGGTGCAGCCTGTCTTCGAGGGCGAAGCCCTTAAAGATAGTGCAAACCGAGCGCCAATCCAAACGAAGTTTGAGCGTTGATTACATCGAATACAAGCTGCGCCTCAGTATAGCCACTGCATTCGGCTTGCATCGTTTCCACCGGGTTCAAGCCATCCTTGTTTCCACTGCTTTCCCGGCCCCGTCGGTCCGGGTTCCCTGCTTTGTCTTCTGGCAATGCAATTTTTTTGACGTTCATCCAACGTTCGCCCAACGCTCATCCGATATTCATCCAACGTTCATCCAACGTTCAGCCAAACGGAAGACTTCAAGTATTTGTATATTATTTTTTTTGTGGATGTAATAGGTTTGTGGTTTTTTTAGGGGATAAAAATCATTATGGCATTCCGGGAAATCGTATTGTTTTTATGCGTATCTTCGCCAACGAGGAAAACGAAAAAAAACGGTTGTAACGAATAGTAAGTATAGATTATACCGGGATTTGTGAAGCAGGCAAGGCTACGCCACGATGGCTCCGGATTGATAAAGCGATAGGTCTTGCTGTTGCTGGAAAAAAAGTGACACGGGAAGAGGAAAACAGAGGGTAATGCCATGGAAGCATCAAGGTGTCAGGGTTATGTCCGGTTTTCCGGCTGGAACGGAAACGGAAATGCCGCCGGAAGGGCGGGGAGGGATTGTTGCATGGCTTTTCCTGCGATGTCCATGGGAATGTCCTGCAAGGGAAGCCTGCGCTCTCGAGGCGGCTTGGGCTTGTTGATGGCTTCCGTTAAGCAGGGGATGACAGGGATAGGGCAGCATTTCGAGCGGATTCAAAAAATAAAAAGGAGGTTATGATGGAAAAGAAAAGATTCGTAGCAGTTGTACTTGTTTGTTCGGTCTTGGCAGGGGCGTGTATGGCCCAAAAAGTAGAGAACCTATCGGAAAGCTTGCCGTATGAGGCCTTTTACAATCCCGACGATGCGGAAAGCCCTGCCGGCAAAATCCTCCCCAAGATGCGGATGTCGGGCGACACGCTGTTCGTGGCCATGTCCACCGGCTTATATGCCAAAGACGTGGAGAAAGATGGGGCGTTCAGCCTGTATGCCTTTCCCGATATGCCGGTCTTGGATTTCGTGCGTTCCGGGAACCGTTTGATGGTGCTTTCGATGAAGCGGAGCAGCCAGACCGACAGTCTTTTGCTGGTTTCCGAAGACCGTGGGGCCACGTTCCGGGATGGAACGCCCCGGATAGAAGGTTTGCGTTCGGTAAATGGGATGGCTCAAAACCCGTTGGATCCGGAATCCCTGCTGATAGCGACCGACAAGGGCTTGTACAAGAGCCCGGATTTCGGGGAAACCTGGACGAAACTTTCCGATACGGTCCTTGACTACCCGGTTTTGCGTTTCCATCCCGCCGATACGGCCTTGGTTTTCATGGCCGGAAGCTCGGCCAAGACACAGCGGGGCCTCGTCTGCCGCCTGGATTTGAAAAACGGGGAAAATTCGGTGTACGAGACGGAAGGCGAAGGCCGGTTCATGGATTTGCTGTTCGATTCCGGAAACCCGGAGCAAATGTGGATTACAGGCAGCGATGCTGAAAAAATCTACCGTTCCCAAGATGGAGGGAAAACCTGGCAGGGCATGAATACGGCGGCGATGGAATATGCGCAGGTACCTTGTTTTACCCGGATTTTTGGAAGCCGGACGGGAACGGATACCTTGTACGCGGTGGCAGGGACCCAGAATTCGGAAGTGTGCGTATGGCGTTCGCTCGATGCCGGAGAAAACTGGGACAGCCTGTTTTATGAATGTTTCTTCTATGGGGAGGTCATCGTGTATCCGTCCGACATCGTGCAGCATGGGAAAGACTTTTTCTTTTATTTCAATACGGGTGTCTTCCGGCTGGATCTCCAGCAGGCTGTATCGGCAACGGATATCGGGCGGGTGCAAGCGGATCCCTTTTTCGGGATGTTGCAAAATACCCCCAATCCTTTTGGCGGTGCGACGGTAGTAAGGTACCGCCTCCCGGAAACGGCAGAGGAGGCTTGTTTTGTCATCTATGATTTGCAAGGGAGGGAAGTGTTCCGGACCCTTCTGTCAGGTCAGGGTTGGTCTGAAATCGAAATCGGCGCTGATGTCTTTCCGGCAGCAGGGACTTATTTGTACACGATGGTTTGCAACGGCCAAAAGCTGCCTGCCAAGCGGATGTGCGTTGTAAAATAATGGAAATGGATTTGTGTTGAACCAAGCCGTTGGTTCGTTTCCAACCGGCTTGTTTGCGGCGGGGCGGCGGTGTTCCACGACAGGATACCGCCCCGCTGGACGGAGGGTTTGTAAAGCCGTTTTCTTTTTTGTACCTTTACTTTGTTTTTACGGATTCATCGACAAAAAGAGGCATTTTATCGGAAAAATAGCATGGTTTGTCAAAAAAAACAGCGTCATGGAAACGACATTCGAAAGCACTAACCGCTATCTGGCCCTGCTGGGCAAGAATGATTTGGACACGCAAGGCCTGCCTTGGGTATAAGGCGGCGTTCCCTTTTCTGGTGAAAAGGAAGGGGCATCCTTCATGTATCCGGGAATCGCCGGGAAGGGTGTGAATGTTCCGTACAATGAATATATCCGGGGATGTGATTGTGGCTGGCCGGGAGGTTACAGACCAGAAACCGATAGGGAATGTCATTATTCAATCGGGAAAGACAACATTTTATGTATAACAAAAAACTTAAATGAAATGAAAAAGAGAATTTTGGTTGCAGGTTTGATGATGGTATCGTTCGGGCTTGCTTTACAAGCGCAAATCAATGTTCGTTCTGACGGTGGTGTTCGGATAGGGGTTCCGTCCTCTTCGATACCGGGTCTTAGACCAACATGGAAGCTGACGTCTAAAGGTTTGGAGACTTATATTGGAAATGTTTTGTTTCACACAAGCAAGGGGCATCTCTTGGTTTCGGATGTCCAAGATGAGATAGTCAGTGTCGGGTCTAATGGCCTAGGGGTGACTAGTGTTGTCAATACGACAGCTCTTACGGGGAGCAATTTGTGTGTGGGTTCAAGTTCGAGTTACGCTTTCCGCGCCTATGTCGACGAGGTTATCAGCACTTCTTCCCAGAAGGTCATATCCGACCGTCGTTACAAGGAAAACATCAAGGATTTGGAGGATGCTAGTTCCAAGGTGATGCAGCTGAGGCCCGTATCGTTCGACCTCAAAGTTCGGGAAGGCTATGTGGGGGATACCATGGGACTAAAAGGAAAGGTGGGCTTCATTGCACAAGAAGTACAAGAAATCTTTCCTAATCTGGTTGGTTATCTTCCGGAGTCTGACCAGTATGTGTTGGATTACACCTCTTTCATCCCTTATTTGACTCAAACTATTCAGCTTCAGGCTCAGCAATTGGAAGAGCAAGGAGATAGGATTTCTGAATTGGAGACCTTGGTGCAATTTTTGTTGGAAAGCCGGGATGATGAAAATCCCGTTAGGGCTCCACGGAATCCCTCGTCCAAAGAAGACGATGGGCAAAGGCAATTGGAAGGACAATTATACCAGAATGTTCCCAATCCTTTTTCAGAAGTCACGACTATCAAATATGTGTTGCCTGGCAATATTCAATCGGCGAAAATAATCTTGCACGCTTCTTCGGGTAAAATGGTGGACAGTTATGAGCTGCCTTTGCAGGCGGGCTTTGGGCAATTGAGTATTGAAGGTGGCCGTCTCTCTCCGGGTATGTATACTTATAGTCTGGTTATTGATAATCAGAATGTCGTTACGAAACGAATGGTGGTAACGGATTGAGGTGGTTTGCGTCCTCTTCCCTCCTGGGATGTTAATCGGAAAGAAGGGAAGGAAGAGGACGCGAGGGTGTTGTTCGTGTTGGTCGTTTGAATTTATAAACATGGTGATTGTCAGTAATTTGATGGAAATTCCATGATGTGCGTGGAAGGGTTGGAAGCTTTGGTGTAAGATATTGAATATCAAAAGAGATTTCCTTGCGTGATTTCCACTTGTTGCGGATAATCTTTAAAAAAGTTTGAAGATGGATAGAAATAGATTGATTGGAATGTGTGTCTTCCTGCTTGTGGGATGCGGGATGACCTATGGGCAATATGCGTCGGAGGCTTTCATGCTTCCCGATGATGCCGCTGTCCAGTTGGCAAATGTGCAACCCTTGGTGTTTGAAGAAAGCGGGACCTACGATTTGGACGTGCCCCATCCTGTATATGGTTTATCCGTATCGGGACATGTGGAATTGAAAGACAGTACGAACAGTTTCGTGCGGATAACCGTGGAGGACGTCTATGACCGGGAGTTTTTGGTTTATGAAGTTTATCCACTGTTGGCAGACGAGTGGACCTTCGATTTCGAACAAGCAAGTATGGAAAGTGCCGTTTTGGAAGGGATTGAAGTGGCCAGCTTGAATATCACGGTGTTCAATGCTTCGTTTCGTTTGGACGATGTGCAATATGCCAAGGAGCCTGCCACGAACGGGCAGATGCGCAAGCAGCAATACATGGACACCCAGGAGGATTATATTGTGACCAAGTTGAACCAGAACTTGAAGGCTCGGAATATCCCTTGGATGGCGGGAGAAACATCTGTCTCCAACTTGAGCTACGAGGAAAAGAAGGCGATGTTCGGAGGGGAAGTTCCCAACCTGGGTGGTTTTGAATATTATGTCGGTGGTATCTTTGTGATGCCGGGATATCAGCCACAAGCGAAGAAGTCGGTGTCTCCCTATGTAGAGAGTTGGGATTGCAGATACTTGCATGGAAAGTATTGGGTAACGGAAGCCAAGGATCAGGGAAGTTGTGCTGCATGTTGGGCTTTTGCAGCGGTTGGCGCCATGGAATCGTATGCAAGGTTGTATTACAATGATTTTACGTATGTTCTTAATTTGTCTGAACAGGAAATGCTTTCCTGTACTTATGGCAATCGGAGCGACCTTTGTCGCAATGGGGGGAGGGCTATCGATGGATTGACTTATGCACGACTTCATGGTATTGGTACGGAACAGTGTTTTCCCTACCAAGCTGCCGTTGTTGATTGTAGTAATAAGTGCAGCAATCCCGAGGATAAAATAACGATAGGGGGAGCAACTGCATATGATGCCCAGAGATGTACGGAAGACGATTTGAAATCCGTATTATTTAAGTCGCCGGCCGTGATATTTCTGAATGGAATGGGATGGAAACATGAGATGATGGTGATGGGATATGCAACGATTGAGCCTGGTTTGGAACACTTGAATCTTGGTGGCCAGATTGATTGGATTTCTAATGATAATCCTTGGATAGGATCTGCTGCTTGGTTGATAAAAAACAGTTGGGGGCGGAATTGGGGGATACAAGGTGTAGGCTATGTGGTTATTCCATGGGAGCATGTGGAATCGTTCACTGCTATAAGTGGAGCTGTGACCTCTTTGACCCATGATGCCGGGGATGTTTTGGTAACGGATGAGGATGGGGACGGATACTATGTTTGGGGGCTAGGGGCTCGGCCAAGTACGGTTCCTTCTTGGGCTCCAGCGCAACAAGACGGGGATGACTCGGATGCAAACCTGGGACCGATAAATGCGTATGGCTATTTCATGGATTTGAATCCGGAAACCAACGACCCTATTTTCATTAAGAATACAACAAATTGGAATACGCGCAAACATGTACATTCCATGGTTTATGTACAATCGGGCGGAGTTTTGCGGATTACAAATCAGATTACTATGCATAAGGATGCCAGAATCTTTGTTCAAAACGGTGGCACATTGATTGTGGATGGAGGTGTGGTGGAAAATGCCAACATTAAAGTGCATTCAGGAGGGTCTTTGGAGATATTGCAAGGCGGGAAGATTGAAATGGAAGGAACAGATGTGTTTGAAAGCGAAGTGGGAGCCATTATTTCCATGGAAGAGGGAAGCATCGAATAATTTTTACGATAAGGAGGGGGCTGCATCGTTCGCACAATGCGGTGTGGCCTCTTCGGAAAATGGAAGAGTTGTATATAATGAAAAATACTAAGACAATGAAAAGGAATTCAATGGTATGGAAAATTTCGTTCCCCATCATGTTGGTTTTGGGGTTACTTTCTTGCAAGCCGGATAATGAGAATGAGTTGCGTGGACGTATTGGGGCAATCTTAGAAAAAGGGAAAACATGGTATGTTATAGGATGTGACCGCAATGACGGTACGCTGCAAGATCCTGTTTATTATTTAGTTGATTATAGAATCGAAAAGAATGTTGATACGAGTGGTCGTTGGTACGTGGATTATCATTGGCTGAATGGCAAGGATTATACATGTACTCGTTTTCAACAGGGAAGTGGATTTTTCGAATATGAGGTGGGGTATAGGCAATCCATTTTCAGTTTCGATGCATCCAAAGGAGATGTTTTAATGTTGGAAGATTGGTGGGGAAATTATAATAGTGTTTATGTACGGGATGTTTTCGATACGGTTTTGCCGGGAGGGGACGGGAAGATGCGTCGTGCGATGTTGGTCGAAAACGGGGATGTATGGGTGGAAGACATTGGTTCCTTGACTTATGGGATTCGGCAGCGGGAGGCTAGGTCCAACGAACCTCAGTGGCAACTGATAGGCTGTGAGAAGGATGGGGAATGGTACTACAAGCATCCTTCATTCGATGCCTTTATGGAACTGGTCCAAGATACAACGGGTAGGCATTGAAGTCTGCCGAAGGGTATCTGGTTCAAAAGGGGAAAGGATTTGTGTTAAACCAAAAGCGGAAACAACCAAAACCGATTTTTGGCGGCGGGGCGGCGGTGTTCCACGACAGGGTGCCGTCCCGCTTGGGGGAAAGCTGAATCTGCGTTTGCGTTTTTCTGTCGGAAATTTTGCGGATTCGTTTTTTTTTTTTTTTTACTTTCGCAGAACATTCGTAAGTTTGTCGAAAACAATAGGAAAACTATCGGAAAAGGCATTGTTGGTCGTAAAACAGATTCATGGAAAAGGGTGCTTCTTTTGAGGCTAAAATAGAAAAATAAAGATAGGAGGGCAATCGTATGAAAACAAAAGCATTGAAATGGATGATGGCGGTGTTCGGCATCGGTCTGGTGGCGTTTTTCGCCTGCGAACCCGATCCGGAATACAAGGACCCCAATGATGATAAGCCCCAGCCGGGTCCGGTGACCGATACGGTGGACCAAGACACGCTTTCCTCTTCCTTGGAATTCCAGATTCTATACGAGGGAAGCGTGAGCGACAGGAACGTATATTGGCGAGATGCTGAATATTGCTTCGTTATCAAGAGTCAAGACGATTATACGAGGGTGTATCGGAAATTTATCCCGGTTTTTTATCCGGATACGGATCCCCACGAAGTGGATTTCTCGACCTATCAGGTTCTTGGGATATTCGACACGAACAGGTCCCATCCCACCTACAAGATTGGGATTTCTCGCATAGAGGATAAGGGCGAGTACGTAGAAGTGCAGGTTAAGCGGGATTATGCCCCCAAAGCAGGCTCTTATGACCAAGCCTATGTCTTTGCCCGGATGTCGAAGACCGACAAGCCCGTCACGTTCGTGGACTTGCCGTTCAAGGCGGATGTGACGGCTTCGGATTTCATGCCGGAGATGGGGGTATCGGAATGCTTGAACATGCCCAAAGGCCTGGCAGGGGAAGAGACGGTCTGGTTCAGATTCACGGATGACGGGCATCTGCTTATAGAACACCGGAGCGTGGAGCTGAACTGCGGTGAAACCCTTGTGGCGACATCGATGGAAAGGGATGGCCTGAAACTTATCATTACAGAGGAAGAGCAGTTGGGGCCGGATAGTATGATGGCAACGTGCGTGTGTGCCAAGAACGTAGCTTACATGCTGGATGTACCCGCCGGAGAGGATTCCCTTGAGGTCAATTACCGCTGGACAACTTTCGACCGGGGCTTGCGGACACGCACCTTCAAGATTCCTGGCCACGGTAGTGGGGAGATATACATAGGAAGAATCTTTGGAATTTAACTGCTTCAAAACAGGATGTGATAACATGAAAACAAAAGCATTGAAATGGATGATGGCGGTGTTCGGCATCGGTTTGGTGGCGTTCTTCGCTTGCGAACCGGATCCGGAATACAAAGACCCAAATGATGATAAACCCCAGCCGGGTCCGGTGACCGATACGGTGAACCAAGACACGATTTCTTCTTTCTTGGAGTTCGATGTTTTGTATTCGGGAACACGTTTTGAATCCTTTTGGGAAGATTACAGCCGTTTTTGCGTCAACCAAAGTGGATACGAGAATATGTACCGACAGTTAATCAGCTGGACCGGGAGCCCGGAGGAGGTGGATTTCACCCGCTATTCTGTCTTGGCCGTTGTGGATGCGGTGCGCCCGTATCCCACGTATCAGCTGCGGGTTTCGGAGATTATGGACCAAGGGGACTCCGTGTTGGTCTATGTGGCCCGGGACGTGCATTTCGGAGAAGGCGGCCCGGCGCAGGCTTATGTCGTTGTCCGGATGCCGAAAGTGGACAAGCCGTTGCGTATTGTGGATTTGCCGTTCGAGACCGATGTGGAGAACCCGGATTACATGCCGCAGATGGGTGTCTCGGATTGTCTGGATATGCCCATGGGATTAGCAAAAGGGCAGGAAACCTTGTGGTTCAAGTTCACCGAAAATGGAAAACTGGTCTTTGAACACCGGAGGATGGAGCTGAATTGCGCCGAGACGCTGGTTGAAATATCAGGGGAACAGGATGGATTACAGCTGTCGATTACGATGGAAGAAAGATTGGGGCCGGATAGTATGATGGCAATGTGCGTATGTGCCAAGAACGTGGGATACGGACTGGATGTGGCGGGTGGTACGGATTCTTTGGAGGTCAATTATCGCTGGACGACTTTCGACCGGGGTTTGCGGACACGCACCTTCAAGATTCCTGGCCACGGCAGTGGGGAGATTTATATCGGGGAGAATCTTTGGTGATTGCATCCCTTTTGGAAGAGAGGGGACGGAACCTTTCTGTGGTTTTGGCGGATTGTGTCCGCCCCCCCTTGGCGGCAAACGAAGTCGAAGTTGTACAATGAAAAACAGTAAGACGATGAAAAGAAGAATTTCAACAGTTGGGAAAATCTCGCTCCCCATCATGTTGTTGACAGCGATTCCTTGCAAGTGGAACTGCACACCAGTACGACGGAGATGAGCCCGAGGGTCGTTTCCTTCAAGATTCCCAACCAAGGCAGTGGAGAGGTCTTCATCCGTTCTTGGTGAGCGGCGGTTGTGTGAGAATCTTCCCAATGCAACCATGGGCGGTGTCATCCATAACCTATCCCGGCTTCAGGAACTCGGTTTGCTAAAGCGCGTGGGGGCAGGAAGCACTATTGGCAAATCCTGGAAGGATGATTGCCAAAGGACACCCATGGGTTCAAAAGAGACTGTAAGCTAAAGTGTGTCAAGAAAAGGAAAAGAGATTAACTTTACAGACACACTTTTTAATTATGAGCAATT
>CALUNB010000066.1 GCA_944321885.1 uncultured Bacteroidales bacterium
ATTCCTTTCCATTTGGGAAAAATTAAAGGATTTCTCACTGCCGTACAACACTGAGAAATCCTAATGACCGATTTGGGATAAAAAGAAAATTCGTCAAGACGGCTGGTACATCCAGCCTTCCATTGACGGGTCTGTCATGGAAAACGCGCATGGATCTGCCGAAATCCAAGCGTATTTCTCGATGCAGAAAAAAAAAGTTCTGGGCCAATGCCTATGCCTCCTATGCCTATAGTGATGAATTCACCGAAAAGGAAACACATGTACGGGAAGATACCCTGTGGAATCGTATCCGGAAAGACTGTTGGAATAAAGTCCATGTCATCAACATGACTGCGAATGCCGGTTATACCTTTGAGCATGGAGAATCATTGAATTTCAATTTTTTGGGTTATTTTGACATAGCTCAACAGCCAGAAACTTGGCGTAGTTCCGGCAACGGTTTCCCCGAATCGGTTTCCTCTGTCCGGAAGCGACCGTACCGGGACTTGTGGTCGTTTTATTTGGATTTCCGGAACCAGGACAGCCTGCGTTCGCATTACAAGTTATCATATGGCTACGTGTGGGGTGTGGCGAAAGACAAGCAATTCTATTACATGGGGGACGAAGCATTGGAAAGCATGTCCTACTTGGGTGGCAAGAGCCGTATGCGAGGGGGGCGTCATACGATCACGGGACTCTTCCGGCAAAAGCTTTCCAAAAAGATGAAGCTTTCTTTTGGTGCCGAAGCCAATTTGGGGAACTTGCAGGAGAAAGTTGGTTATGCCCCGTATCACGGGTATGCGATGCCAACCCTCGATACCATTTCCCGGTTTCATGGAAAGGAAGACATCATCGGAGCATATGCAGCCTATCGTTACGACATCAGTTCCCGTTTTGCGCTGGATTTGGGGTTCCGTTACGATTATACCTTTTACAATATGTACCAGGGAAAGAATCCAATTCGTCAGGATTTCGGTACCTGGTACGGGACGGCAGCCTTGTATGCCCATGCGGGGAACTATAATACAGGAATTGGCTTGCAGGTGTACACGAAACGAGTCCCTTATGCCTATTACCTCCCAGGCAAACATTATATGGATGATGCCACCTATGCATCGGGGAATCCTGATTTGCATCCATCCCGGTACTACGCCCTGGTTTGGAACAATGCTTTTTGGAAAAAGGTCGGTTTCTTTGCCCGGTATGCTTATGTTGAAGATTATGTCGGAGCAATTTTCAAGGAATACGAAGGCATTACGGTATCAACGTATGCCAATTATGCTGACATGCAATACGTTTCCCTGTCTTTGTCCTTACCTTTCGCTTTTTGGAAAAACCGGGTTTCCGGCAACATCCAAGCAATCGGCGAGTGGCAGCATTTTCTTCGTTTCAAGGACGGGTATGGTTTACCAGAAGGCAGACCACGACAATTCTGGGGAGCGCAAGTGCAGGCATCTCTCAATGTAAGCGTGACAGACCGCTTGGATATTTATGTTTGGGGAACGTACCGGAGTCCGGTACACCACCCTCTTTACGACAAGAACTCCACTTGGGGTATGGATATAGGTGCCAGCTACGCCTTCTTGAAAAACAAGGAACTGGTTCTAAGTCTCGAAGCCATCAACCTGTTCGATTCTTTTGCGGCGGATTACACTTATTATTATTATGGAAATATGGTCAGGAATGATTACAGTCACTATGTTTCACGTTGTGTGGAGTTGAAATTGTCGTATCGTTTTCAAACAGTGCAGAGACCGTTCCATGAACCTGATGATGTAGGAAATGATATTTCCAGATTCAAGTTTTGAAGCCCCTTTGACATACGAAAAAGAAAATAAATGTCAAATCGGACTTCACCCCCATCACCTGCAACTCACAAAGCCCCCATAGCCAACTAACAATAAATAAAAAGGGGCAGCCGCCGGAAAGGAATCCGACCGCTGCCCCTGCTCCTTGAAAAGAGCTCCGGTGTGTCAGCATGAGTGAGATGCAAGCCCATTATCACACACCGCCTATCGTTTATTTGCCGAAATAACGTTTGTACAACCCGGCAAAGCCTTGTCCGTGGCGAGCTTCGTCTTTGGCCATTTCGTGAACCGTATCGTGGATAGCATCCAGGTTCAATTCCTTGGCACGCTTGGCAATACGCATCTTGTCGGCATTGGCGCCCGCTTCAGCGTACATACGCTTTTCGAGGTTCGTCTTGGTATCCCAAACCACTTCGCCCAGAAGTTCGGCGAACTTGGCGCAGTGTTCGGCTTCTTCGAAAGCATAGCGTTTGAAAGCCTCGGCGATTTCAGGATAACCTTCGCGGTCGGCTTGGCGGCTCATGGCCAAGTACATCCCCACTTCGGTGGCTTCGCCCATGAAATGCGTGTTGAGGTCTTTCTTCATTTCATCGTCGCAATCCTTGGCGACCCCGATGACATGCTCGGTTACAAAGGTCAAAGCGCTTTCATCTTCAACCAATTCCTTGAATTTTTCTGCCGGAGCCTTGCACTGGGGGCATTGGGCCGGAGGATTGGCGCCTTCATACACAAAACCGCAAACCGTGCAAATCCATTTTTTCGTCTTAACCATGATATTATAGTTTTTAAGGGTTTATAATTCGTTTTTCAAATTCCTGATTCCGAGCTTTTTGCCGTGTCAGGCCAGCCTCCGTAGCCCGCTGGTAGCAGAACATCAGGGGATGCGTAACCTTGAAGTCGACTTATTCATCGGCTTTGAGCCTGTCCGAAGCCGCCGACAGCAGACCGTAGGGATAAGCATTCAGGCGAGCACCATCCTATCGTTTCTCCTGACATTCCCGGCAGAGGCCATAGTAGGAAATTTCCTCCCGCTCCACATGCAGCCCCATATCCCCGAAATCCGGCAAACGCCCCGCCCGGTTGTGCGGCAGGTCGTACACCTGGCCGCAACCCGTGCAGATAAAGTGGTCATGCGGTTCCAGATGTCCGTCGAAGCGCTGGTTCGCGTACTCGATATTGAGGCTCCGGACCAAACCTGCCTCGCACAAGATCCGCAAGGTATTGTAAACGGTCGTCTTGGACAAAGTGGGCATCTGCGGATGCAAACGGGAATATATCGTGTCCACGGTGGGATGGTCGTAATGATGACAAAGATCGCCCAGCACGGCAAGGCGCTGCATCGAAGGACGTAAACTGGCACCCAGCAAACGCCTGCTCAGTTCTGCCGTAGTAACTTCCACTTTCCGTTGCCTTTGAGCTTGCATCTTGTAATTATTACAACTTTAAAACAATTGCAAATATACAAAGATTCCAGAAATTACCAAATAGCGGAAATAAGCCAAAGGAACCACATCAAAATACAGCAAACTAATAATCAGAAAACAAGCCCGAATTCATGTAAAACATGGAAGCCAACGCCCCGATTGATTCGAACGCCATGTTCAAGCCATCTCCCTTACTTGGGCATAGCCGGGATAAAAGGCAACGAAACCGGACTGTCGTTATGATACATCTCCCTGCAAATCTTCAAATACTTGAACCCTATACTCCTTATTGGATTTTCCACTCCTCAATCCGGCGGGTCTTGCTGGAAAATCCGACCCCGATCTTGAAGAGCTTCCGGGAATCGGCAGCGAAAGGCTTGGCATAACCTTTCTCCTCAATCTGTTGCAAGGCCTCGTCCGCGCTGGCATCCATCTTCAACTCCATCACGTAGATGTACTTCTCGGTTTGAACTACAATGTCCATGCGCCCGTTGCTGGTATGGCGCTCCACCTGTACGAATTGCCCCATGAGCTTGCACATGACGTACATGGTGTTCTGGAAGTACAGCTCCGCGTCCCCGACAATTTCGTAGTCGGCATCGGCAAAAAACGCCTCGAAACGTTTCATCAGCCCCTCGGCATCGCCCTTTTCAAAATCATCCACGAACTTTTGTACATCGAAAGGGCTGTGATAAGAGGCCGTAGGGATGTATGTCTTGGCCAAACATTCCATGAAGCCCCGTTCCACTTCCTGATTGGGATACTTCAACGAATACCGCTGCCGCCTTTCGTCATAGGAGCGGATGGTCAAGTATCCACTTTGGTAAAGGACTGGGATAGGGTCGGAATCATCGGCGTTGACCCCGCCAAGGGCGGAGGCAGGAACTCCCTCCAAGGTCAGGTCCTCCAAATTGAACTTGCCTTGCTTCAGGGCTTTGACCACGAAAGTCGGCGTGCCGGTCTCGTACCAGAAATCCCTGAACTCCCGCTGGTACAAGGCACTCAAAAGACTGAAAGGGTTGTAAAGGTCCGGGCATTTGGTCGAAAAATGGTAGCCATCGTAATAGTCCTTGAGCTTGGCGTAGCATTCTTCCTTGCTCATTTCGTTGGTGGTCGCCATTTCCTGCACGCTGCCATCGAAATAGGCGTGGAGGTCGGTTTCCGAAATGCCACAGATATCCGCATACTGGTTGTCCATCGAGATGTCGTTGAGGTTGTTGAGCCCGCTGAAAATACTGAGCTTCCCTAATTTGGTGACCCCGGTCAGGAAACCGAAGCGGAGCTTGCCATCCTGGCTCTTCATCACGCTGTAAAAGCCTTGCAAACGGCTGCGGAAAGCTTCCCGCAACGGCTCGTTACCCGCCGCATCCAGCAATGGCTTGTCGTACTCGTCAATCAGAATCACCACTTGCTTGCCGCATTGTTCATACGCAGCATCGATAATCCGCCTAAAACGGATACTGTCCGTTTTGAATCCCTCGTTTTTACCAAACCTCTGTTCCCATACGTCCAAGGTGTCGTTCATTTTTTCATCCAAAATCTCGACGGAGGTGTATGTCACACCGCTAAAATCCAAGTGCAAGACCGGATAGGTGTTCCAATCCTTTTCCAGATTCTCGATGGCCAAACCTTGAAACAACGCTTTTTTGCCTTGAAAATAGGCTTCCAAGGTCGAAATCAAGAGGCTCTTGCCAAAGCGGCGCGGGCGGCTCAGAAAGTAGTATTTGCCCGTCGAGACAATCCGGTGGATTAAATCTGTCTTATCTACATAGACATAGCCATTTCGACGGATATCTTCAAAATTCTGGATTCCAATCGGGTACAGCATGATTCAAAATATGTTTTCTCGTTCGAGCGCGCCAGTTCCCCTCCTTCCCTACTTTGGCAACAAAGGCAAAAGGATTCCAGCTGCGTCGATTCCTGTGCAAAACAAGCAAAAATAGGCATTTCCTTTAACTTAAAAACAAACGCAAACCAAGACAATTCTTTTCTGGATGGGATTCTGGCAGTCGAAGTCGGGAAGCTCGGTAAACAGCGTTCGAGCATCCGCCCAATACCCATCGGAGCCAAGCAAGAAGAATGACCACATACCCCCAAAACAACAAAAAGGTTGCAATGTTACAACCTTTTTGTTTACATCTTTGCCCTATCAACATCCCCTTAGGCTGATGGCCGACCTGGTACGATGTGCTGTTCGTGAGCGAGAAGATTTCAAACGCTCCCTTTTTCCAAGGTCAATCCCCCACAAATCTGCACCTTCCCGTCCGTTTCCGAAAACTCCTTGTCTTCGAGCATCCGCTCGTACACGCGCCGGAAAACAGCAAGGACAGCTTCCCCTGCACGCTTGAACCCCAATTCTCGAGCCGTCACGATGAATAGATTTTCAGGTGTCATGCCGAAGCTGTGCCGCGCCACCGTCTTCATGGCCAAAGCCAGTTCCGCATCGCATATCGCCGTGACAGGACGCAAATAGAAATCCTCCGGGTCAGGCACACGCACCTTGACCTCCTCGAAATCCTTGAGCCTGAGGAAACCCGCCTCATCCTCCAACACCTGGCCGTCCAAACGATGCAGCAAAACACCCCGGGCTTCATCCCGGACCACCGAAGTCACCTTCTGTCGCCCGAAAGCAGGCGCAATCCTACGACAAAATTCCTCAAAGTGAATCGGTTGTTCCAATGAAACAATATCCAAGACCACGTCCCCGATATCCCGGGCCATCCCCTCCTCGTCGACCAAACGGAGAGGATACGTCCGCTGGTAAACCTCGAATCCGTAACCGGTATCGGAAACTTCCTCCGGTTCGATTTCCTCCTCGATTTCCAAAGCCTCCGTCCCCGCATCCCCCCCGGACTTCAAAACAGGCGGTTCCTCTTCGACCACAATATGCCCCAAGGCCTTTTCCACGGCATTGACCAGCTTCTCTTCCTCAATTTTCGGGTCCTTGATCCAATCCGTCGACCAAATCCGGTAAAGATTCCAGCCCATATCCTCCAGCACCGCTTGACGGAGCCTATCCCTCTCCCTCGCAGTCCGCGAATTGTGATAGGTCCGACCATCGCACTCGATACCCAAAACGAAGCGGTCCTTCCGGACGGAATCCCTCACCGCCATGTCGATACGGAACTCCGAGCACCCAACTTGTGTCTCGACATCGTATCCCTTGGAACGCAAGAACCCGCACACAGCCTCTTCAAAAGGAGAATCCACCTCCACATTCTCCGAATGTTTCTCCAAGGCAGCGATTCCTTGCTGGGCGAACTCGATATAGGAACGCAGCATGCGTACCCCCAAGGAAGAAACCTTGTTCAAATCAATATCCGAGGGGACAATGGAACCCACCAATTTCACATTGTATTTCGCCCTCGTAATCGCAACATTGAGACGTCGATAACCGCCCTCATGACTCAAAGGTCCGAAATTCATGTACATATTCCCCTTACTGTCCCGTGCATAGCCGATGCTGAAGATGATCGTATCCCGTTCGTCCCCTTGGACGTTTTCGAGGTTCTTGACAAAAAAGGCCTCTTCCTTGTCTTCGCTGAAAAACATGTCGAAGCGGGGATTCTGCAAACGTTTTTGCCGTATAGCCGCATCCACGGCATTCTGTTGGGCCTCGCTGAAAGTAACAACCCCCAAAGAGCGTTCCGGATACTTCTTGAAATGCTCGAACACCAAATCGGCGACCTTCCGGGCCTCTGCCACATTGTTTTTCTTGCCGCTACGGTCGTACACACCCTCCTTCACATAAATGTATTCCACCCCGCAATCCGGTGCGCTTTCCACCGCCGAAGGAAAAGTAATCAGCTGGTTATTATATATCTGGATATTCGAAAATGCAATAAGGTGCTCATGGCGGCTCCGGTAATGCCAACGAAGACTGCGTTCGGGCAAAATCGCCACCGCCTCATCCAAGATGGACTCATAGGCTCCCGCGCTCCCGTCATCTTCCAATTTGCCACCCTCCATGTCATACTCGTCATACGCATCATCCTCATCCAAGGTGGTGGAGAAAAAGCTTGTCGGCGGCAACTGTTTCGTATCCCCCACGATAATCACTTGCTTCCCACGCATGATGGCCCCGATGGCATCCTCCGTATGGACCTGCGAAGCCTCGTCGAAAATAACCAAGTCGAACCCATAGCTTTGAGCCTCCAAGAACACGCTCACAGACAAGGGAGACATCATGAAGCAGGGTCGAAGCGAAGTCACCAAATTGGGAATGGACATGAAAAGCTTCCGCAAAGGCATCACCCGCCTTTGCTTGCTCAATTCCCGTTTCAGAATCGCGATTTCGTCCCGAGCCCCGTTGATGGCATTGAAATCCGGAATCCGGCTCAAAGCGCGTTCCCTTACCCGGGCCTGCGCAATCTTGAATTGCGCCTTGTCCAGTTCGCAAAACTCGCTGACAGTCTGGTTCTGGATTCGTCCCCGGAAATTCTGGACAGCCGGGAAACCGGGCAAGACCGCATCCAACCACAAGCGATAAAAACGTTTGAGATAAGCATTCACGATATGCGCGGCCTCCAAGTCCAGCTCTTCCACTTTCTTCACATATTCGCCCAAGCCCGCCTCGTCGCATTTCTTCCGGTTGGCGCAATAGTCGACCCATTCTTCCAACAAGTATTTCTTGTCCTTGCAAGCGGACATCCGTTCGACCAAGGCCTGAAGCCCGTATCCGTAGAAATCCTCCCCGTTGGCGAACAAGGACACGAACCATTCCATCGGACTCTTCAAAGCCTCCTGGCAACGGGAAATGGCCAAGCACTGTACACGGCAATACGCAGGCATGCCCGGTTTCTCGCAGACGTTCCGCACGAAAGCATCGGACAATCCGTACTCTGTCGCCAAGGACTTCAGCTCCACGGCATACCCAAGTGCGTCGGACAATTTTTGCCAATCGGTTTCCGTGCCTTTGTAATAATCCTTGTACAAAGCCCGGAGGCTCCCGTCCTGCTCCGCCAAAGCCTCCTTGGCATCCTGTAAAGCGGCAAGCTTGTCCAAATCCGCAACCAAGGTGGCAAAATCGCAAGAAGCTTTCCGCTGGGACACCAAATCCCGGTACAGGTCCAGGAAGCGCTCCGCAAAAGTGCAAGTTTCCGCAACATGCTCCTTGATTTCCGCATACGGGGAAGTCTTACCGAAACGATGCTTCAAAAGAGAA
The DNA here is from genome assembly GCA_944321885.1 of uncultured Bacteroidales bacterium. Classification (GTDB taxonomy): domain Bacteria; phylum Bacteroidota; class Bacteroidia; order Bacteroidales; family P3; genus Pullibacteroides. The sequence continues at coordinate 8,376 of CALUNB010000066.1, forward strand.
CACAAACGTCCCAAGCCTTCTTCCAAGGAGAATGAAGCACTTTGCACGTTGAATTGGACAATTTCGGAATAAAGCAACGAACCCTGGTCATACAAATCCTTCGGCTGGGAGGTGATGGTATGCAAGGTACCGACAATCCGTTCGAATTTTCCTAAAGCCT
>CALUNB010000067.1 GCA_944321885.1 uncultured Bacteroidales bacterium
TCGGTGCCTTTGCGTCAAGTGGCTGAAATCCAGCCAGGATGGGAGCTGGAGTCGTATCCCCGCAAGGCGGGCGAATCTTGTCTGACCGTGACGGCCGATATGAAATACGAATGCAGCCAGCCGGAGGCTATGAAGCAAATCAAGGCTTTTGTGGAAAGCCATATTAAACCGAACCTGCCGGAGGGGACGAGGGTGGAATATGCCGGCCTTTCGGCCATCAACAAGGATGTCGGCCCGGAAATCATGATGGCATTCATCTGCGCGGTGGCGGTTTTGTTCTTCTTCCTGCTTTTCCATTTCAAGAAGATTTCGATTGCGGCCTTGACATTGGTGTTGAGCGTGCTTTGCTTTTTCGGGGCGTTTCTGGGATTGTGGCTGTTCCGGCTCGATTTCGGCTTGACCGCCGTGCTGGGTTTGATTAGCTTGGTGGGCATCATTGTCCGCAACGGCATTATCATGTTCGAGTATGCCGAGGAACTCCGTTTTGAGAGGGGAATGCCTTTGAAGGAAGCCGCCGAAGAGGCTGGTAAACGCAGGATGCGGCCTATCTTCCTGACTTCCTGCACCACGGCTTTGGGGGTATTGCCGATGATTCTCAGCGGGGATTTTCTGTGGAAGCCGATGGGTGTGGTGATCTGTTTCGGGACGATGCTTTCGATTATCTTGATTGTGTTGATTATGCCGGTTTCTTACTGGCAGATTTTCCAGATAGGCGAGAAGCGGAGGATGGCCAGGAAGGGGGCGCCTGCGGCTGTGGGCCAAACGCTGCAAGAACGGCAAATGATGGAAGGAGGCGCGCATGAATAGATTTTGGAAAACAATCCGGCTTGGATTTTGCGGTTTTGCTTCGGGCTTGGCATGCCTTGGGTTCGCGGGGACGGTTCTGGCGCAGCCGGCAGGGCCGGGGACGGAGTTGACATCCGGTCAGACTGTGTCCGCAAGTCCGGCGGACAGGCTTGAACTCTCGGTGGAAGACTGTCGTCGGATGGCCATGGAAAACAGCATGGCCGTCAAGAACGCCCGCTTGGATATCTTGGCTGCCAAGGCCCAGAAGCAGGAAGCCTTGGCCTCGTATTTCCCGGATATTTCGGCCAATGCCTTTGCATTTGCAGCCTTGCAACCCATGTTCGAACTGGGGGTGACCGATATTTTGGGGACTTCCGATTTGGCGGTCCGGATTCAGGATATTTTGGGGGATTTGGCGGCGGAATTCGGGTTGAACTCGTCTTATTCAATGCTGCACCGGGGTTTCATGGCTTCGGTTTCGGCCATGCAACCCGTCTTTGCCGGGGGGCGTATCGTGAACGGGAACCGTTTGGCCGCCGTGGGGGTGGAAGCCGCTACCTTGCAGGAACAGATTGCGTTGAGGGATATGGACAAGGAGGTTGAGAGCGGTTATTGGCAGGTGGTTTCCTTGGAGGAAAAACGTGTCACCTTGCAGGAATTGGCTACGCTCTTGGACACCTTGTACAAGGATGTGGCATCGGCCCGGCAGGCTGGCTTGGCCACGGAGACCGATGTGATGCAGGTGGAACTCAAACGGGATGAGGTCCGTTCGGGCTTCGTCCAGGTGGAGAGCGGGGTCAAGCTTGCCAAGATGAACCTTTTCAATACGATAGGATTGGCTTACAACCCGTATCAGAGCGTGGTTTTGGATTCCTTGCCGGTTTTGGACAGCATCTTCTTGGTGGACCGTTTGGATTCCTTGCTGCCGCCTTCTTCGTATTTCGTACCGGAAGAGGAAATCGCGTCCCGGCAGCAAGAAATGCGTTTGCTGGATCTTTCCGTCGATGCTTCCCGGCTCCAGAAGAAGATGGCCTTGGGCGAGGCTTTGCCTCAAATCGGCATCGGGGGTTCGTATGGTTACGGGAACCTGCTCAGCAATGGGGAGTTCAACGGGGCGGTTTATGTGATGGCCCAGATTCCGCTTTCGGATTGGGGCAAGACGGCCCGCAAGATGCAGCGTTTGGGCTACCAGATGGAAAAGGCCGAAAACGAGCGGGATTTCTTGCAGCAACAGATATTGTTGCAAATCCGCAAGCTTTGGCTTGACTTGACCGTGGCTTGGGACCAATTGCAGATAGCGCGGAAGAGCGAGGCCACGGCTCGTGCCAGCGTGGAGAAACTCAATGCCTATTACCGGGCTGGGATGTCGCCTTTGTCGGAGTTGTTGCAGGCGCAGACCGAGCTCCGTTCGGTGGCCGACAAATGCGTGGATCAAGAAATCGCCTACCGGAACGCCTTGCACGACTACCTCTCCCGCTGCGGTGCCGGGATGGGGGAATAATAAGGAGTTGTGCTGATGACAAATAATTATGCGTGGCGATGAACGCGCGATATGCCAAAGTGTCATGGCTGTTTGTACCGTTTTTTATGTCCGTCTCCGACATTTCAAGAAAAGATAATGGGTGTGGATTGCGTATTGGTGGATGGAAATTTGAGATAAACTTGAAAACAGTGATTGTAAGGATGGTTTTGTAGATGAGTGATACGGACAAGAGGCTTCAAAGGTGGGTGATGCAGCGTGCAGTTCGTATTCGGAAAGCCCCTATTTGATGCAGGATGTGGTGGCTACCAGTTACGGGCAAAGCTATTCGGCGGAAGTGGTGTTCTCCTTCTCTCCCTTCAAGTTCATGGGCTTGTCGTATGAAGGGAATGTGCTCTACACGCTCTACGGGCAGGAGGAAGGCGAGGGATTGCAGCCTTTGCTGAGCAACTCCAACCATTTGGGGCTTCGTTTCCGTCTGCCCAAGAATATCCATATCGATTTGGGGGGCGACCACTATTACAACGGGGCTTCGGCAGGGAAGAAGAATTTCGTTTTGTTCGATGCCGGAATCGAGTATTCGTACAAGAAGTTCCGATGGAGTTTTAGCTGCCGTAACCTTTTGGGCGTGCAGGACTATGTTTATTCCACGATTTCCCCGGTCAGCAGTTTCCAGACCCGTTACCGGATCCGGCCCGGATGTTTTTCTTGAAGATGTCGTTGACCTTGTAGGCCGATACGGCTTGCCGTCCCCTTGCTGTCGACTACCGGATGTTCTTTTTGAAGATGTCGGTGACTTTGGAGTGGAGGTTTGCCTGGCTTCATATCAGCCTTGTTTGTGTTCCGGCAGCTTGTCAAGGCTCGCCTGTCCTACTTATCATGCAAGGCCGCCAGATCGAGTATCTGAAAAACGTTTCGACGAGAAAGTGAGCCTGCCGAAGATATACTGTTACTTGGACAAACTCAGCAACAGCCAGCATGAGAGAGTGCAGGACATGCTCCTGAGGCACACGAGGCAGGTGCTGGAGGGGTAGTGATTTTTCTTGCTGAGAAAGTGTACCTTTGCATGCTTGTGCTTTTGCATTAGGTCGAACCCAAAAAGGAATACCATGGACAAGGTGAAAGGCATCCCCTACGGGGTGGCGAGTTTCGAGGAGGTGCGGAGGGAGGATTTTTATTACGTGGATAAGACGATGTACTTGCCGGCGATAGAAGAGACGAACAAGTACTTGTTCCTGATACGGCCTCGGCGGTTCGGCAAGAGCATGTTCGTGAGCATGATGCGGGCGTATTACGACATTGCCAGGGAGAGGAGTTTCGATGCCTTGTTCGAAGGTCTGTGGATTCACGGGCATCCCACGCCATTGAGGAACGCGTTCCAGATTGTGTATTTTGACTTCTCGCTAATTGGAGTGGGGGATGGCATGGAGGATTTGAGCCGCCGGTTCAATTCCTATTGCGGGATGGTCTTGGATCAGTTCGCCGACACGTATGCCGGGTACTACGAGGAAGGCTTTGCCGGGAAAGTGAAAAGCTTCGTGACGGCTGATGACAAACTCAACTACATCAATTTGCAAGCGCATGAGAAAGGCTATCCGATGTACCTGATTATCGACGAGTACGATAACTTCACCAATGTGATCCTGAGCGAGGGGGGAGCGGAGATGTTCCGGAGGTTGACGCACGCCAGCGGCTTCTACCGGGAATATTTCAAGATATTCAAGGTGATGTTCAGCCGGGTGTTCCTGATTGGGGTGTCGCCGGTGACTTTGGACGATTTGTCGAGCGGTTACAATATTGATTGGAACATTTCGCAGGATCCGAGGTTCAACCACATGTTAGGCTTTTCGGAGTGTGAGGTGCGGGAGATGTTCCGGTATTACCAGTCTCGGGGTAAGATAGGGGCGGATGCGGATGTCGAAGGAATGATGGCGGAGATGAAGCCGTGGTACAACAACTACTGCTTTGCCAAGGAGTGTCTGGAGGAAGACCGGCTGTACAATTGCGATATGGTGTACTATTACCTGAGGCATCAGGTGTTGTTCGGACGGTCTCCGGACGAGATGGTGGACAAGAACATCCGGACAGACTACCGGAAATTGAAGATGCTGGCGGATATGGACCGGGGAAACAAGCGGGAAGACCGGATGGGGGTGATTGAGGAGATAGCGGTCGCGGGTTCGTTAGCTATGACGCTGAAGACTTCGTTTCCAGCTGAATCCGTGACCGAGGAGGACAATTTCCGGAGCCTGCTCTATTATTACGGCCTGCTGACGATGGGCGAGGCACAGGGACGACGCTTGAAGATGGTGATTCCCAACCTTTGCGTGAAGGAACAGTATTGGGGCTTCATGCGGGATTATTACGAGCGTTCCTCCCAAGTGGATATGGTCAAGATGCAGGATGAAATGGATTGGATGTCGTTCGAAGGCAATTGGAAACCGCTTTTGTCTCGTATTGCGGAGGCGTACAAGGCCAATTCCTCGGTACGGGACAGCATCCTGGGGGAACATAACCTGCAAGGCTTTTTCAAGGCGTACTTGTCCCTGAATAATTTGTACTTGGTGGAACCGGAAATCGAGCTGAACTATGGTTACAGCGACTTCCTGTTGTTGCCGGATAAATTGCGTTTCCCGGAAGTGGCGCACAGCTATATCTTGGAACTGAAATACGTGAAGCCTGCGGCGGGCGATGCCGAGGTGGAGGCCAAGAGCCGGGAGGCGGATGCGCAGTTAGAGAGATACAGCCATGACAAGGTGGTGGAACGCCTCTATGCCGGGACACGGTTGCATCTGTTGAAAATGGTCTTCAAGGGGGCGGAGATGGCCGTCTGCGAGGAAGTCCCCGCAAGGGAAACGGAACCGGGAAAATCTTGTAAATTTGTAGCCGATAGTAAAAATCCGTTGCATTCTTAACAGAGGAGGTGCAGATGAAGCGGAGTATCAATCAATATTTAGCTTTTATCGGGAAGAACGATTTGTCCTGTATCAGCTTGCCGCAAGTCCGGTAGGAAGGAAGTTTTCATTTTCCACAACACTTTCTTATTCTTATACCTATTGTGGTAGGAACACATCCGGGCACAAACCGGGAAAATCCTTGTTTTAGGGTCTAAAAAGAGTATTGGAAATGAATGTCTTGAAAATTTTCTTTGTTTTTTCATGTTTTTTTGCCGCTTCCGCTTTGTTTGCGCAGCCGTATTATCCGTCTGTGCAGTCTGTAAAGCCGAAAGAGGTGGTTTTGGATACGGCCTATCTGCAAATACGCTACAAGATGTCTTTCTGGGATGAAAGGCGTAAGGAGCGGTGCGAGGATGACCGGGTAGTGAAAATAGGAGGTACGTTCCGGAGCGACCATAGCCTTCGCTTTTCCATGCATGAAGATTCTTGCAGGAAGATGGTGGCCGAAGGGGCGGATGCGATACCCAATATCCGGGAAGCGGTATACCCGGAGGAACTCTATATCCGGAAGGACGGCATGTCGTTCACGGTGTGCAGGACGATGTCGGATCGGGTGGTGTTGCGTTACGAGGAAGAACCGGCGGAATTTTCCTGGCAATTGCTGCCCGAAACCGGAGAAGTGATGGGGTATCCCTGCCAGAAAGCGCGGACCGGCTTCAAAGGACGGGTTTATGAAGCCTGGTATTGCTCGGCCTTGCCGGTGGATGCCGGGCCGTACAAGTTCGGCGGCTTGCCGGGTTTGATATTGAAAGCGGCGGACACGGCGGGAGACTATGTTTGGGAGGCTGTTGGCATAGAAAAGGGAACCTGGCCTATCGTGGAGGAAAAGTTTGTTGTGCAGGAATGCACCCGGGAGCAGGCGAGGAAAATCATTGCCGGTATGTTTTCCAACCCTTATCATTTCATGGTGCATGTGGCGGGACTACGTATGATGGTTCCCGACAAGTCGGCTCCGCGAGGATGGCGGGAAGTGGACGAAAGGGAAATGCGCGTGAAAGGCTTTTATTATTACGACCCGATAGAGCGGGAATAGATTCGGGGTAATAGAGGAAGAATATCTAAACAGAGGAATAGAAAAAACGGAGGTTCAAAATGGGGAAGCGTGGTTTCTTTATCATGATATTGTGTCTCTTGTGCTTTCTTTCACCCTTGTGGTCGAGAGCAAACGGCAAAGGAGGACAGGAGAAGGATGGCATCGGTTACAAACAGGACATCGAATACCTTTTCGATTTGATAGAACAGACCAATCTGAACGTGCATATCCGTGCAGCCTTGTAGGGCCTGGATTTTGACGAAATCAAGGCGCAGTATTTATGCCAAACGGATTCAGTGGAGGACTATCTGGAATGCTATGCATTGGTTTCAAAGATATTGTCTCGATTCCACGACCCGCATATGTCCGTCGAGGATCCCTATGGGACGTATTGGCTGGAACATGATGATTTGGAAGCCAAGGAGCGTTACGAGATGCTTCGTTCCACAGTTAACGTGAGGAGGAGTCTGCAGAACAGCTTCGGGGGATACAGGAGCAGGATGCGTTCTTATGTGGAGGGGAGATGGATAAACGGACGTTTCTACATGTCGGATTACCTGATGCTGCTTTTCGGCGAGGATTATTGGGCATTGTTTCCGGGGACGGAAGTGCTTGCGGTGGACGGGAAGCCGGTAGCGGAATGCCGGAAGGGATTGGTTGACAGCGGCTTTTCCTTGACGATGTACGATGCGGAGGAGGACAAGCTGTATTCTCCGTATCTGTTCTATGACAAGGGGCTCCTGCTATCGCCTTCTTCCGGGGATACCCTTCGTGTCGAGCGGGGGGGGGGGACAAGCAAGGGCTACATTTTCGGCAATGCCACGGACGATGAGTAGATGCCTTTGGTGTATTATTTCAAGGAGGACGGCTTGCTGTATGTCCGGATACCCTCGATGGACACCCGGTATTTGCCTTATTACAAGCGGAAGCTGTCCCGGATACGGCGTCAGCCGATAGAGAAGGTGATAGTGGATGTGCGGGGAACGATGGCGGGAACGATGCGGTTTGGAATGAGCTGTTGTCGTTGCTGATGGACAGGGATTTGGATATTCCGGTATCCTTGGCGGTGAAGAAGAGCGCGTTGACGGAGAGGTTCCTGAAGACCCAGAACAGGGCAGGGTGTCTGTGGGATGAATACGAAGGGAAAATCAAGGACACTGTTTTCCCGTTTTTGCCTGATACGCCGGTATTCCTTTTGTCGGACACGCTCCGGATAGAGCGGAGCCGGCAGAGCTTGGATTTCGGGGGGAAGATCATCGTGCTTTTCGACGGGATGTGCTTCTCGTCCACCTTGGCCATGCTGAGCCATTTGAACAAGTTCCCGGACCGCTTCCTCACGATGGGCTATCCCAATGGGTTCATCGGCGGGGGCTGGCTTGGCGCCTTTCGAGTTCAAGCTTCCGTATTCAAAGATTGTCTTCAGGATGGCGGATTGCGTGGAGATTAACGCGCCATGCTCGGTGGAGGACTTGATGAACAACCGCCTGATGCTTCCGGTGGAGATGGAAGTCAACGACTTGCGTCTGCGGGGATTGGGCATTCAGCAGGGAAGCCTGTATTCCAAGGCGTGGCTTGCCCGCTATGACCGCCTTTTCCGGATGGTGCGGGCTTTGCCCTTGGAATAGCGGATAGGCTTGGGTTGCGGCGTGTCCGATTGCACGACACGGAGGAGGGATTTCCTCGAATCGATTCATTGATGATCAGGATTAATAGAGATGCCTGGTTGGAAGATTCTTGGTTGCTTTCTGTTAGGCTTTTGCCCGTTCTGTTCGCTTGGCGGTGTGTCATAATGAGCAATCTGGCTTTGCCGAAGACTGGCTGCACCTCGGCAGAGTCCAAGCAAGGTGGGCTACGCCGAAGCCCCTCCGTCTCGGCCATGCCCAAGCGAGGGGACGGCTTGGCATGGCGCTCGACTTACTCGGGGCTTTGGCTCTGCACTCGGTTTGCACAGTCTTTGCTTCGTTGCTTTGG
>CALUNB010000068.1 GCA_944321885.1 uncultured Bacteroidales bacterium
TGATACGCCGTCATTTGAAAAGGCACAAAAGCACGGAAACCCGGGGAAAACCGGACAAAACAACTTCTTGCAAAACAATTCCCATTCCTATTTTTTCATTACCTTTGCAGGCCGGGTCCTTTTTGGGAAAACCTGTATTCATTTCAAAGCAACCCGGCCACGCTGCTTGGCATACGCAACGTGACGCCCGAAAAACCTTGGCCCATGACCCCGAGAAACAAATTTGAAAAACCTCTTAAAACATTTTCTTGACCACTTACAAAGAAAGAGTTACCTGGTTTTGAGATAGCTTTCCACGGCCCGTTTTTGACAATTTTACAAAATAGTAGTACCGAGCATTTCCCACCGGCGTCCTTGTCTCGTGCAAGCAGTCCCGCCCGCCTGGCACATGGCGGTCCGGATGCCAACAAAGGACAAACCGGTCGCAAAGGACAAGCCAGGCTCGGATTCACCTCGAAGAAATTGGTTGAAAACAAAAAATAAACGGACATGAAAAATCTCATACGCAATATTCTCCCCGTGCATCGAATATCTTCCGGGAAACTCACTTTCCTGGGATGCTTGTTGGTTGGATGGATTATCTTGCATCTTCCGTTTTTCCAGAACTCGTCCTTCCGGCTCTTCTTTACTTGGGATCCCAGCTACTGGAAACAATTCGGGGAGCCGGGCATGTTGGCAGCCTTCTTCAACAATTTCTTTTCCCAATTCCAGACCTCTCCTTTGGGCATTTTCGCCACGCAAATCGTGTTGGTCCTGATATACTTGGTTTGTTCTTACCGGGTCGGTGCCCGTTACGCGCTTTTCATGCTCCCGCTTTGGTTCATCCTCATGCCTTCCACGCGGAATGCCGAACAGGAAATGGCATTCGGCATCCTGGCATCCCTCTTCGCCCTTGCCGTTTTCTTCTTTTGGATTTCCTACCGGGAAACCCGCAAACAAAGCCGCCGGTTCTACTACGAGGTTTTCTACTTGGGATACTGGATTTATTATGTATTGGGAGGATGCCTGCTCTTCTATTTTTTCGGCACGGCAGCCTTGCTCTTTCTCGGGACCATGGTCCTCTACCGTATCATTATCCTCATTTCCTCCCTGCTCAGCAAAAGCTCTGAAAACGTGGAAAATTCAGCTCTGGCGTTCGGGGTTTATTTCATCACGGCGGTAGGTATTGTTTTTGTTTTTCCCCGGTTCCTTGCCTTGCCCGAATGTGTGCAGAATTGGTCTTGGATTGAATGGACCGCCTTGGGAGCCTTTTCCGTGGCCATCATCGCCAGCCTGATCCAGAACACGCTCAAACGCAATGTGCAGAACCCCTACCCTCTTTCCTGGAAGCTCTTAATCTCCAGCGCCGTGGTGTGCGCGACCTTGGTCGTGTTCCACCACAACGGCATCAAATCTTCGTATGTAGGCATCTCCAATGCGTGTACGACAGGGAGTTATGCCAAAGCCCTTGAAATCGGGACCCGTTTTTTCGAAAAGAATCCCCAAGCCGAGGAAAACGCTTCGGAAGCGGAACTCAACATGCGGGCCTCCATGAGTGCCTATACCCGCTTGGCTCTTATCATGCAAGGCAAACTGAACACGGATTTTTTCAAATTCCGCCAAGTGGAAGAGATGCAGGGTATGTTCAACGGGCTCCTGCCTCACACCCTTTCTTCGGATTTCGCTTATGCCCGGCTTTACTATGAAATCGAACTCTACGGGTCTGCCATTCCATTGATGGTGTACACCTTGGACCACTACGGGTACGAACAGCGAGTGTTCCGCCTGTTGATTCCGATTGAAACCGCCACCTATCAGCGCAGCTTGCTCGACAAGCATTTGCCCCTCATGAAAAGAAGCATGGGGAACCGGAAATTCGCCAAAGACTGGGGAAAAATCAACTTGGAAAGTATCCGGATGGGAATCCCTAACGGCCAACAGCCTGTTGGCATGGGACTCAAACTCAATCCTTCCCATACGGCCATCGACCATCTGGTTTGCCAGAAAGTGGAGAAACGGTTATTTGGAACCGATATCCTTGCCTCTTCTTGGAACAGCGACCGGCATACTACCATTGCAAAGACCATCAACCAAAACCGTCCTCTGAACATGCCCGTCTTGGAATATTACAGCATGGTTTGCCTGTTGAACGGGAAAATAGAACTGATACCTGCCTTGGCTTCGTGCTACTCGCAAATGGAAGCCGTTTCCTTGCCGGCCTACCTCCAAGAAGCCGCCTTGATTAATTCGGGCCTTTTGGAGAAACACGAAACAAGCAGCGAACTGCTGGACGAGGATTACATGGGCTTCCGTTTCGACCCCCAAATTGTCGAACGCTGCATAGAGACGGCCCGGTACCTTGAAGAGAACGGGAATTCCCCGCAAGCCGATCAGCTTTACGGCCATACTTATACTTATTACTACCTGACACGATTCTCTTCCACGAATTTCCACCCGGACAACCTCAACCAGCCCTACTGCCCGAATGTCTGAGCGGGGGCTTGTGCTATTTTTGCGGCTTCGCCGCGAAGATGGGTTGCACCGACGCTCCTACGCCTCAGCAAAAACAACGCAATGACTTTCGCTATCTTTGCGGCTTCGCCGCGAAGATAGGCTGCGCCTCGGCAAAAACGGTGCAAGCCGAACGCAGAGACAAAGCCCGCTTTGGCTATGATGAGGCGTAGCCCGTTTTCGCTGAAAGCAAAGCTCAAACTTCGTTTGGCTTTGCACTCGGCTTGCACTATCTTTGCCCCCCGAAAAAGGGTGGAACAGGGTCCCAAGAAGGGACAGGTTCGGCCCATACCATTAAAAAGGATGAACAAGGGATATAAAAAAGAAGACCACTACCCCGCTGGAACCACCGAAGCTTTGTCGGAACATTATAAGGAAATCCTGGAGCTGTTGGGAGAGAATCCACAGCGGGAAGGCTTGCTCGCCACACCGGTCCGGGTGGCCAAAGCCATGCAGTTCTTGGTGCAAGGTTACAGCCAGAATCCGGAAGAGATTCTCAAAAGTGCCATGTTCAAAGAGGATTACAAACAAATGGTCATTGTCAAGGATATTGAAATTTATTCCTTGTGCGAACACCATATGCTCCCCTTTTTCGGCAAAGCGCATGTGGCCTATATTCCCAACGGTTACATCGTGGGACTGAGCAAGATACCCCGTGTTGTAGACGTGTTCGCCCGGAGGCTCCAAGTACAAGAACGGCTCACGACCCAGATCAAGGAATGCATCCAGAACGTGCTGCATCCTTTAGGTGTGGCCGTGGTGATTGAAGCCCAGCACCTCTGCATGTCGATGCGGGGCGTGCAAAAACAAAATTCCGTGACCACTACTTCCGATTTCACGGGTGGATTCCTGAACAATCCCCAAACCCGTATGGAGTTCCTCCGCCTTATCGGCAGCGATTTGCATTAACAGCCTCACAACTCGAAATAAACAAAGGTCTTATCCTTGGACGAGACAATAAAAACTTAGCATCATGGAAGAACATAAAGACCCTACCCGTCTGGAACACGTCCAAAAGAAACTAAGGGAAGGCATTATCTTGGACCGCTGGATTGCATATTGGCATTTCCGCAACTACAAGATAGGATTTACATACGGAAGCTTCGACCCGCTGAACCCTCGTTGCGTGGAATTCCTCTACCAAGCTGTCGAACCCCTCAAGACCTTGGTCGTAGGCCTTTATTCGGATGACATGATCCGCAAACTGACCGGCAAAGAGCCTGTCATGAAGCAGGAAGACCGGGCCTTGATGCTGGGTGGCTTGGAATGCGTGGATGCCGTGGTTATCTTGGACGAAGAAGTGCCCAAGGAGCTCATCGAACGAATCCGTCCCTGCCGGATTGCGGTCAAGGACGAAGCCCAAGCCGCTGCCATGTCCTCCTTCAAAAACGAAGGCGTGGAAATCTGGCAGCCGGGAGTATCCGCCGAATAGAAAGCTTCCGAAATGGCAAAGTCCAAAGTCCGTACTGTCTTCTTCTGCTCCAACTGCGGGGCGCAATCGCCCAAATGGGTGGGCCGTTGTCCCGTATGTGGGGAATGGAACACTTATACCGAAGAGGTCGTGGAACGGGATCCCAAGGAAAGCCTTTGGAGGAAGGAGCGGACTGCCGGCATCTTTGAAGCGGCCAAAAGCCAGCCGGTTTTGGTAAGAGATATCCAGAGCCGTCCCGTGGCACGTTGGGACATGGGGGATGCCGAGTTGAACCGGGTCTTGGGCGGTGGTCTCGTGCCGGGTTCCTTTGTCTTGGTAGGCGGGGAACCGGGTATCGGGAAATCGACCCTGATGCTGCAAGTGGCCCTGCAAATGCCAGGGGAACACAAGATTCTCTACGTCAGCGGGGAAGAAAGCGCCGAGCAAATCAAGATGAGAGCGGAGCGTTTGGGACTGACGGGCAGTCCTTGCTACATCCTGACCGAGACCTGCATAGACGATATTTTCACACAAGCCGCCCAGCTCCAGCCCGACATCTTGGTGGCGGACTCCATCCAAACCCTGCATGCCACGACCATCGAAGCCTCCGCTGGAAGCATTTCCCAAATCAAGGAATGCGCCGCCCAGCTCCAACGTTTCGCCAAGGAAAGCGGGACCAGCGTGTTCGTCATCGGCCATATCACCAAGGACGGTAACCTGGCCGGCCCGAAGCTCTTGGAACATATCGTGGACACCGTATTGCATTTCGAGGGCGACCGCCACTACGGGTACCGGATTTTGCGTTCGGTCAAGAACCGGTTCGGCAGCACCAACGAAATCGGCATCTACGAGATGCAGGACAAAGGCCTCCGGGAAGTCAGCAACCCTTCGGAAATCCTGCTTTCCCAACGGGAAGAACAATTGAGCGGGACCGCCATCGCGGCCACCGTGGAGGGTCTGCGCCCCATGATGGTGGAAGTCCAGGCCTTGGTAAGCCCCACGGCCTATTCCGTGCCACAGCGCTCCGCCACGGGCTTCGACCTGCGCCGCCTCAACATGCTGTTGGCCGTTTTGGAAAAACGTTGCGGGGCCAAATTAGGTAACAAGGACGTGTTCCTGAACATTGCCGGAGGATTGCGCGTGGACGACCCGGCCTTGGACCTGGCGGTCGTGGCCGCCGTCCTGAGTTCCGGACAAGACTTGCCGCTCAACCCCAAGACCGCTTTCGCCGCCGAAGTGGGCCTGACGGGAGAAATACGTCCCGTGAGCCGATTAGATCAACGCCTGTCGGAAGCCGGGAAATTGGGCTTCGGACGGATTTTCGTATCCCGGTACGGAATCAAGGAAGTGCAAAAGAAATACCAAGGCATGATTGTGCCGGTGGCTACCTTGTTTGAACTGTTCCAAAAAATCAAAGGCGATTAACCGCTTGAGGGGTTTCCCCTTAACGGCATCCTTGCGGCATCCTTGCGAAACTTGCTCCTTGCCGCCGGAAAATTGAGGAATCCAACAAAATCAATCCAGTAGTTGCAATGCTAATCTGTACTACAAAAAAAGAACTCCGCGAGGCGCTTGCATCGCAGAGAACGGGCGGGAAAAGCGTGGGCTTCGTCCCGACCATGGGCGCCCTTCACCAAGGGCATGCCTCCCTTTTGGAGAGGGCCCGCAAAGAAAACGACCTCTTGGTGGCCAGTGTTTTCGTCAACCCCATCCAATTCAACAATCCGGAAGATTTGGCCAACTATCCGCGTGATTTCGAGGCCGATTGCCGTCTGCTCGAAGCCGAGGGCTGCGACATCGTGTTCCACCCGGAAGTGGATGAAATGTATCCTGAAGGACAGGAAATCGAGAAATTCAGCTTCGGCAAGCTGGAAACGGTCATGGAAGGAGCGCAACGTCCGGGGCATTTCGCCGGGGTCGGCGTGGTCGTGGGCATGTTGTTCCGCTTGGTCGAACCCACCCGGGCCTATTTCGGGGAAAAGGACTTCCAACAGGTGGCGGTCATCAAGGATTTGGTCCGCCAGATGGGCATCCCGGTCCAAATCGTACCCTGCCCCATCAAGAGAGGGGAAGACGGTTTGGCCCTCAGCAGCCGCAACGCCTTGCTCAGCCCCGAGGCCCGCGCCAAGGCGCCTTTCATTTACGCCACGCTGAAAGCCAGCTTGGAATTGGCTTCCCGGCCTTGCCGCGAGGTAAAAGCCTTTGTGGAAGACCGCATCGGGTCCTGCCCGGAAATGAAGCTCGAATATTTCGAAATTGCCGACCCGGACAGCCTGCAATCCGTTCCCGATGAACAAGCCGCTCATGGGAACCAAGGCTTCATCGTGGTCTGGATGGGGAAAGTCCGCCTGATTGACAACATACGGTATTAACCTCGTATTAATCATAAGAATACCAAGATTTTCCAATCGAAAATCCCATTCCGAACATGAAAGCTGAAATTTTCCTCCGCATCGTATGCACCGCTTTTCTTTTGTCCGGCATTTTTCCATCGGCTCAGGCCAAGCGGATCAAGACCCAAGCCAGTAAAGACACGCTCACCATCCTTTCGTTCAACGACTTCCACGGAGCGTTCCAAGCCGAAGGGGATGTACCGGGTGCGGCCCGTCTCAGTGCCACCATCGCGGCCATGCGCAAAAGCTTGCCCAACTTGATGGTCGTGGCCGGAGGTGACAATTACAGCGGAGGATATTTCAGCCGGATTACCCAAGGGGAGCCCTTGCCGGCGTTTTTTGAAAACTGCCAAGTGGAATTTTCGGCTATCGGGAACCACGAATTCGATTGGGGCATACCCGCCATGGTGGAGCGTCTGAACTGGGGCAAGACCCGTTACTTGGCGGCCAATATCTTCCTTGCCGGGGAGACGGAATCTTCCGCTGCGGAAAATATGGAGAGGAAGGAGCAGTTTGCAAGCCCCTTGGACCAAGACCGGACCGGTTCACAAGCCGCGTTTCCAAACAAGAGCGTTTCTGGGGAAAATGGGTTCTCCGAAAATCAGAAAACCCCGAACCGACAAGGGAAACGACCTGACTGGGCGGTACCTTATGCCATCAAACACGACACGCTCCGGAACGGGACGCCCTTACGCCTCGCGTTCATCGGGTTAAGTACCCAGGAAACCAAAACGGCCGCCTCGCCCGAAATCGTGGCGGAATTAGACTTCGCCAATCCGGTTCCCGTGGCCTCTGGACTCCGTGAGCTTCTCCAGGACAGCGCCGACCTCTTTCTCCTCCTGACCCATATCGGCACAGATACCCGCAACGGGCAAATCGTGTTCACCGACAAGGACGTGGACGGCCTGAGCCGTATTCCCGGTATCGACGGCATCATCACCGGACATTCACACAAGAAGGTCTGCGGCTTGAAGGACAGTGTTCCCGTGGTGCAAGCCCATAATTACGGGCGTAAAGTGGCTCTGTTGCAATACGAAATCAGCCAGGACAAGAAAGGACGTATCAGCCACCGGTTTCTCGGGGCCAGATTGGTGGATCCAGGAACGGCACAAGACCCGGCCATGGCGGACATCGTGGAAAAATATCTGAACGATCCCCGTTACCATTTCCAGGAAATTGTCTGCCATAATCCCCAGGCGTTGAATCCGGAAGACCTCATCGGCCAAAGCGGGTTCACGGCTTTGGGTTCACTCGTGACCCAAGCCTACGAAGATTGCTACCGCAGCCTGACGAAAGCGGATTCCGAGGAAATCGTCATCGGTGTCTGCAATTACGGGGCCATCCGGACCGTCTTGCCGCAAGGCGACATAAGCCGTCTCCAGGCCGGGAACATCCTGCCTTTTGGCGGCATTCTGAATGCTTTTCATCTGAACGGCAAGCAATTGCACGAACTTTTACAATACGGGATCAACAAGGACAAGGGCTGGCTGCAATACCACAATATGGAAATACGCCTCCAAGAGGGCCGGATTACGGAAATGGCCTACCTCAAAGACGGGAAAAGAAGCCCCATCCAAGACACTGGGAGCTACACGGTTGTGACGGAAAATTTCCTCTCTTCCGGAGGGGACGGGTACCCGGTTTCCGTGTTCCAAGATAAAGATGCGGAGTTTGCAAAAACCGAGGCATCCTTGCGTAACCCCACCGATGTGTTCATTGATTATCTGAAAAAATTGGGCGAACCCCAAGCCGGAATGATTCAGACACCGGTGCTAAGAATCGGGGCAGAGGAATAAAGCGCCCTGTTTAGTCTCTGTAGTTCAAATCATTCCAAGTAGTCCTCAACTGTACATACGCCCCATTATGGGAA
>CALUNB010000069.1 GCA_944321885.1 uncultured Bacteroidales bacterium
TGTCCATGGTTTTTCCATGGGAAAACGGGCTGTTCTTAGCGATTTCCCCAGGATTGTCCATCCATTGTCCTCGCGATTTACAGGCTCGCGATGCTGGCTTCCAAGGCTTCATCCTTGTCCAGGCCCAACTTCTTGCGCAGGCGGTAGCGGTTCTTGTTGACCGATTCGGGGGAAAGGTTCAGCATCTGGGCGATTTGCTTGGAACTCATCCCGATGCGGATGTAGGCGCAGAGCTTGGTTTCGTTCGGGGTCAAATCCGGGAACTTTTGCTTCAGGTTCTCGAAGAAATGAGGGTTCACTTGGGTGAAATGCCCCACGAACTGCTGCCAATAGTCCCCGTCCATGTGGAGGCTTTCTTCGACCAGCCTTCTGATTTTCGTGCAGTTCTGGTTCCCGCATTCCTTTTCGGCCTGGACGGCCAGGTCTTCGATGTCCTTGAGCAGATGGTTCTTGTTGGCCAATAGCAAGGAATAGGAAGTGATTTCCCGTAACTTCTGGCTCATGGCATCCTGTTGCAGCTTCTGAATCGATTGCTCGTAGGCCAATTGGTCCGACAACTCCTTGTTTTCGACCTCTTTGAGCAAGGCGAACTGCCGCATGCTGCGCCGACGTTCCAGGAAAAAGAGCATCAGCAGGACCGTTGCCACGACGAGGGCCGAAAGCACGGTCACAACGATGATGAATTGCTTGTTCTTCAAGGCCAGGGCCTGTTCCGATATCTTGCGTTGGTTTTCGGACGACTCCATCACCATGTCCACGTAGTTCTGGTAGGATTCGACGGTCTGTGGTTGTTGTATTCTCGATATGAGTTCGTTGTATTCGGAAAGATAGTGGTAGGCACTGTCGGGCTGTCCGGTTTCCGTGAAAAGGATGGACATTTCGTAGGCCATGGAGGCGTATTGTCCCACGTTCCCGTCATCCAAGGCCATGGCACGGGCTTTCCGGTAATAGGTCAGGGCTGTATCGTACGCCTTCTTTTGCCTGAAATGGTTTCCGATATTGCCCAAAAGAATCAAACGTATGTTATTATTGTCCAAATTCTTCATTTGTTCCATGGATCGCATGTACCAGGCATAGCCGCTGTCCCGTTCTCCTTTTCCCACCCAGTACGAACCCATGTTCAGGTAGGCCGTGGCTTTGATGCCGTTCTGTCCCAAGCTGTCCAAATAAGGGATGATTTGATGGATGAGCCGGAGAGCCCCATCGAAATCATTTTCGAGGTAGAGCAGCCGGGATTGGTTCAACATCAGGCGGCACCACTCCAAAGAACCGTTTTTGGCGTATTTCCGGGCCTCTTCATAGTAATGTCCGCTCAGGGCATAGTCTTGGATATACGGTCCTATGTTGCCCAAGGTGTTGGCCGTGTTGAACAGGATTTGGGTGTCGTTGATTTCCAAGGCGCCCCGATAGGCTTCCATCGCATCCCGGAAAGCTTCCGGATAATGCCCGTTGGAGAGTTTGGAAAGGGCGGAGGCATAGGTGAGGAGTGTCCGGTAGGCGGCATTCCGGTTGATTCCGGGCGATTGCAGGAGGGAGTCGATTCGGTTGGACAGTTCCCCTTCGTCCGCGTGCTGGGTGTATTCGGTCAAGGCATCGAGATAGACGGCCCAGACCAACAAATCCGGGGAACCTGAGGTCTTGGCTCGTTGGTACAAGACTGACAGAAGTTTCCGGCTCAACTGGCCTTGATTGAAATAATGGGTTTGGATCAAGGCAATCAAGGAGTCGGAGGGAAGCCGGTTCCAGTCCGTGTCCATTGCCGGATAGGGTGCCGTGGTTTCCCCGAAGGTGGAAAACGGTGTGTCCTTGCAGTTGGATTCCATCCGGTCTGTCCGGGAGCGCCGGTCTTGGCTCGTGCTTTGTTCCGGAAAACGCAGCTCCGCTTCCTGCCCGAAGGAAAAGACACAGGCGGAAGAACATAGGAAAAGGAAAAAGGTTTTCAAATGTGCCATAAGGTTCGTGTTTTCTGTCATCGTCTTGCTTCCTGTCTTGAATCAATCCAGTCTTGACGAATCAGGTATCTTGGCGCGGAACAGGCCCTGGGTTTCAAATTTTTACAACGGTTCCAAGCCTTTTTCATAGTCCCGTATCATTTTGCGGTACCAGAGCAGCTGCCCGGCAATCACGAGCACGCCGCTCAGGCTGTAAAGGAAAATGGCCAAGGAGATGTCTTTGAGCGCGATGCCGATAGCCAGTCCGGCGGCACGAAGGACAAGGTAGGCGGTTTCCACGGCCAGCATCCCGGCTTGTTTCTGGAAAAGGTCGCTCAGGAAAGAAATGCAGCTTCCCGCGCAGACCATGGCAATCCAAGGCAACATCAGGCGGATATATTCCCCGGTTTGTTCCCAACCCTTGCCTAACAGGAATTCGGTGAGCCAAGGCAGAATCCAGTACAAGAGAGCGAAGCCCGGAACCACGACAAGGAACGTCCGTCCCACGAATTTCCGGAACATCGGCATCACCCGTTTGCGGTTCTGCACGCTTTCAGCAAACCTTTGAAAAAAAACCTGATACAGGGAAGTGGAAATCATGTTGATGGGGCGGAAAGCCAGCGTGAATCCCATGCCGAGGAAGCCCATTTCGGCCACGCCGAAGAACGGGGTCAACAGGAAGAACGGCAGGTTCCCGCTCAAATTGTTGACCAAGCTGCGCGGCAGGGAAAAAGCGGGGAAGCGCGCAAAACGTTTGGCCGCTAAACGGATTTGCCGCCTGTCAACGCGAAAGAGTATCGATTTCCAGGATTTGAAAGTGGAAATAATGCTGATAACCAAAGCGATAACTAATCCCAAGATGGTGGAAACGAACAGACCGCTTTGCAGGAAACCGGCCTTCCCGAAACCCCATTTCAACAAGGCATTGCTCAGGTTCTGTGTAACTTGGTAAGTGCTGATGGCTCCGAAGCGTTTGCAGCGGGTGAGCCAGTAGTTCAGCAGCATCCAAGCGGCGGAAAGAGCCACGAAAAGGGGTAGGAGCGGGTAAACGGAAGCCAGACCCGGGGCCTTGAAAACCGCCGCGATAGGTTTCCGGAAAAAGACGGAAAGCCCGCATAACACCACCACGCCCAAGCTGCACAAGGCCGAAACCTGCCATACCGCCGCCGCTTTCTTGTCGGATTTGGGCAACAGGATGGCATAGTGGTAATCCGCATTGGCCACAATCAGCAAGACCCCGCCTATCGACAAGAACAGGTTCAACAAACCGAAATCGTCCGGGCTGTAGATCCGGGTCAGCAAGGGATAAAACAATAATCCCACCATCTGGGCGATGGCGTTCCCCGACAACATCTTGGCCGCGTTCTTGTAAATTTCGGATTTGAACATGCTGGTTCCGGACGCTTTGTTATTCAATAATCCGGGAATAGCCTTCTTTTCTCGGTTTCCGGGGCGAAGGCTCTTTTGCCGCGTATCCTAAGGCGATGGCTCCCACGCCGGCCAATCCCTCGGGCAAGCCCATTCCCCGCATTAGTTCCCGGCCTTCCTCGGTATCGAACATTTCATTTTCCCGGTTGATCCAGCAACTTCCTAATCCCAAGGCGTGGGCGGCCAGCATCATGTTTTCGAGGATGCAACTGCCATCCTGCACCCCGTTTTTGTTGGTCCTGGAGGCGAACACCAAGACAATGACGGGAGCTCCGTAATAAGGATCCGTGTCCGTTCCCATCACTTGGGCGTTCATGCGCCGCAATTTGGCCGTCAGTTCCGGTTTGGTAACGGCCACGATGAAAGCGTCTTGGGCTCCCATGGCCGAGGGTGCTGCCATTCCGGCTTCGAGGATGGCTTGCAAATCTTTCTTGTCTACCGGCTTGTTCAAATAGGCGCGGCAGCTCCGGCGGCTGCCAATCAGCTTCAAAAATTCAAGGTTTTCCATGGTTTTGCCTTTCGATATTTTAAATTTCCCGGGTGTCTTTCCCACAGTCCGGCATGAAAAAAGCCTGTCCCCGGTCGGTCTTGCCCTTGGCAGAACCGACCGGAAAACAGGCTCTAAGGTACGTATTTCTTTCCGAAACTGCTTAGAACTTGACTATCTTGGCCGAGGATTGTCCTTCCGGCGTTGCATAGTGGAAGACATATATCCCGGCCGGAAAACCCGACATCGGGATTTCGGCTTCAATCTTCTGATAAGACCGAGCATTGCTATCAGAAGAATATCATATTTGGCTTGATAGCTTCAATCATTTTTTGCGGTACCTCGCATTCCCGGGCTATGTCCGGCCATTTGGAGGCTGCTTGACACACATCGTCAATTATCTGTGCCGCATTTTTAATGTTGTTTTTCATGGCGCATTCCATCAGGTCGGCTTTTGTGATGTCGCTGAACTTACCGTTTATCGACATCTGATGGACCGAGGTCCACATGCCATCAGGATTATAGGCGTAGCCCATGTCGTAGGCTGGAGAAAGGCGCCATTTCCCGTTTTCATCCATCAAGAAAGAGATGTTTTTCGTGTGGTCGTCCTGGTTTCGTACTACGATATTGAAAACCATTCTCCGGAACATTTCCTGGGCTTCTTTATAGGAGAGCCGGAGCTCCCGCATCACGGTGAACGCTTGTTCGTAAGAATAGGCTCTGAGGAGCCGGTAGTCGAAGTGCGCCATGCCGCAGAGAGTTTGCATATGCACCTTTTCCCCCTTTGTCCTATCGAATCGTTTGGTCAGAAAGTGGGCTCTGCCGTTTTCCTCGACGAGCGAGCATTCTGTCATCTCAATACCGCATTGCTTTACCAGTCGCGAGAAGGAATACTCCAGTCGTCCGTAATTCTCAGTTTCCCGGAAACCAGCAGTGGCAGACACGCCGTCCAGTTTGATGAGGTAGTAGTCGAACCCCTCGGGGGCTTTCACTTGCCCCGAACGGACTTCCCCCGTTTCTTTGTTGTATGCAATGATTGCCTTGGCCCTTTGGCCTCCGGCAGAGGTTCCGAGTCGCAAAATCTCCGCTATGGCAGCTTTTTTGTTTTCGTCGATATGTACACTGAAATTCAATTTATCTGTCAAGGCTTCTTTTGCTATATCGACCAAGGAGTCGATTTCTATCCGGATGTCCTTGTCCATCGTGTCTATGGCCGGTTCGAATTCGAGAGCGCCCATGCACCGCTTGCCAAGAAAGCACAGTGTTTCAATAGCATTTCCATTGGTGCGGCCTGTCAACGCCAGCCATTTTTCGAACAAGGCGCGGCCGTAAGTATCCGGAAGCGAATCTGCAAGCATGCCCGGCAACCCCTTGAAGGTGGTTTTGTCGAGTTCTCCGAAACTATACACGCGACCTTCTCGTACGGGCATCATCAGTGGCGAAGGTTCTATACCTTTTTTTGAGAAGTCCGGGTCATACTCGAATTTGGCGATGTTGTATCGTTCGTCCCAACTTACTGAACCTATGGCTTGTCCGTATAAATTGACTCGTGCCACGTTTACCATTCCGATGCCTCCTTTTTTGTTTTGACATATCCTTTGGATGCCCGTTTGCGTCGGGGTTTACTGGCTTTGCGGACCAGTTCGTAGTATTCATTCGGGCTTAATTGCTCTTCCTCGATAAGTGGAACAAAGACATCCAATTTGCCCAAAGTTCGCAAAATCCGGATTAGGGACTCGAAGTTCTTCATCTCTCCGTCTTCCATGCGTTTGATGGTGGAAATCGATATTCCGGATTTGTCTGCGAGCTCGACTTGCGACATGTTTTGTTTCAGGCGAACCTCTTTGATTTTGGATGCAATCCTTTTGCATATTTCGGTATCCGCCAGCATGTAGATACTATCTAACATTTCAAATTTGATATTTATATCTGCAAATATAGTGATAATAGTTCATATTTAAAACTTTGTACACTTGCTTTGTTGGGGGCAAGAAGGATGTTGGTTGCAGGCTCTCCATAATTGCGTATTTTTGCTTGCATGGTTTCGCATAAATGATAAAACAAGTCTGATATGGAAGCTTTAAGTCCTGCCGATTTGCAGCAACTCCGGGAAAAAGGAATTTCCCGGGAAAAATTGGAGCAGCAACTGAATGATTTCGAGAAGGGGTTTCCCTTCGCCCGTTTGGTTTCGCCAGCCCTCAAAGGCCAAGGGGTCCTGTCTTTTCCTGCCGAGGAAGAAGACCGGTACCGCCAGCTTTACCGTCATTCGCTTTCCAAGAACAAGGTTTTGAAATTCGTTCCTGCCTCGGGTGCGGCAACCCGCATGTTCAAAAACCTTTACGCCTTGTATGAAAGTTTGAAAACGGAGGAAAACCGGGAGGCCGGCGAGGCGCTTCCCTTGAAACCCGATGTCCAGGAATTTTTCGACCGTTTGCCCGAGTTCGCTTTTTATTCGGAGCTGGAACCCAGTGTCGCCCGGATTCACCAGAAAAGCTTGGCATCCTGTTTGATAGGAAAAGATTATTACCCTATCTTGGATACCTTGCTCGAAAATCCCCGGGGCTTGCGCTATGGACATCTGCCCAAGGCCCTCTTGCTTTTCCATAAATATCCTGGAATGCTCCGGATGTCGGTAGAGGAACATTTGGTGGAAGCCGCCTTGTATGCGAAAAACCAAGGCGTTTGCCATTTGCATTTCACCCTTTCGCCCGAACATCGCGAGGAATTCCGGACACGGGTCGCCCAAGTGCTTCCGGGATACGAGAAACGCTTCGGCCTGAAATACGATATCACCTATTCCGAGCAGAAACCTTCCACCGACACGGTGGCGGTCACGTTGCAAAACAAGATTTTCCGTGACGAGGAAGGCCGCATGGTCTTCCGTCCCGGGGGACACGGGGCCTTGATCGAGAACCTGGACGAACTGGATGCCGACATCGTTTTCATCAAGAATATCGACAATGTGACCTATGATGCCTTGCGACCCGATACGGTACGCTATAAGGAACTTCTTGCCGGAGTCTTGGTGGATTGCCGGGATGCCGTCCATGCCCGTTTGCGGGAAATGGAAACGATGAGCGATGCCGATCCTTCGTATTTGCAGGAATTGAAGGCTTTTGCGAGCCAAGGCTTAGGTCTGGCTTTACCGGAGGACATCGGGAATTGGGGTCGGCGGCAGCAATTGGAGTATTACAAGCAGGCTTTCAACCGGCCTATCCGCGTTTGCGGCGTGGTCAAGAACACGGGGGAACCGGGAGGAGGACCGTTCTGGGTCGAAGGAACGGAAAGCCCGGAAGGAAAAGAGGTTCCCTCTTTGCAAATCGTGGAATCCTCCCAGGTGGACATGGGGGATGCCGGACAGAAAGCCATTTTTAGCACTTCGGAGTTTTTCAATCCGGTGGATTTGGTGTGCAGCTTCTATGATTACAAGCATCAAAAATTCCATTTGCCGGATTTCGTGGACCCCAAAACGGCTTTCATTTCGCGTAAATCCGTCAAAGGGACCGAAATCAAGGCCATGGAACTTCCGGGTTTGTGGAACGGTGCGATGGCCCGTTGGCTGACTCTTTTCGTGGAAGTCCCGCAAACGGTCTTCACACCGGTCAAGACCGTCAACGACCTGTTGCGACCCCAGCATTCGGCAAGCAGGTAGATGGTGTTCTCGGGCTGATAAAATAGGGGCTTATCGGCAGGCTGACTTCATAGACTCTTCGGGCCGACGGAGTTCCAAGGCGCATGCGCCCGGTTCTGTTTCTGATGCAGTTGCCCTGTTTTGGAATAGATTCGCCATAGAACTGCAAGGAAGTGCAAGTTTTTTCCACCATCCTTGGAATCTGCCGGGAATTCCTTGCCCTCAAATTCGACACAGCCACTCCCAGGCTGTCCCGTTTAAACAAAAGCGGCGGGTTTCCCCGCCGCTCCAACCAAAACCAACATTGCACCTCAACCATTGTCGGATTGTCGAGGTTGACCCTCCCGGAAACCCTTGTTTGACCGGAGAACCTTGCCGGATACATGCTGGCAGGAATTCTTCCGGAAACCGGTCGTGGGGTCAACCTCTTCCGGCTGAAGCCGGCTCAGCGTTTGGTCACTTTGAAAGTCTTCCCGTCCACAACCAGCGGGTAAAGGCCGCTGCGCTGCGTTCCCAAGTCTCTTCATCGGTGGGGATGATGCTGCCTTGGAAAGTGCATGCGGCATCCGTGCTTTCTTGGTGGCGA
>CALUNB010000070.1 GCA_944321885.1 uncultured Bacteroidales bacterium
CGGCTTGGCATGGCGCTCGACTTATTCGGGGCTTTGGTTCTGCACTCGGTTTGCACAGTCTTTGCTTCGTTGCTTTGGTTTCACCGAAAACAGGCTGTACCTCGGCCAAAAGCAGTGCAAGTGGAAGGCAGAGACAAAACTCGTTTTGGCTATGCTGAGACGTAGCCTGCGTTCGCTGGAAAGCACACTCAAACCTATCGGTTTGGTTCGGATCTCGGTTTGCACTGTTTTTCGAGACTCGAACTCAGTCACGAATCGCAGTGCAATCCGAACGCAGAGGGCAAGTTTACTTGCACTATGCTGAGGCGCAACCTGCGTTCGCTGCGGAGCAGCAACAGTGCGCTCCTTCGTTCTCGCTCTCAGCGCCTTGCATCTTACTCACTCTGACACGCCGCCTGAGAGTGATTTCAAATGCCTATTTTGATACACCCTCCCGCTCGACTTTTGCTATCGTTTGCGTTTTTCAGGTCAGATAGCTTGGCTATCCTCCTTTGAAAAACGCGGCGCCATCCCTCCAAATCCCCTCCCGATGGCCTAAACAAATAAATTTAAATAGCTTCTGATTTCTTGGAGTTTTGAAAAAAAATACTAACTTTGCAGCGGTTTAAAGGAGAAGGGTTGCGGGGTGCGGTGGATGGAGGGGCGGTTCAAGCCCCTTTTTTCTTACGCTTTTTTTGCTTTCGGGGAGGGGTGTTTTGATAGGCAAAGTAAAAAATCCTCAATGATAGATAAACAAAAAGTCTGGACGTTCTTGCAGGAAGCTCTGGAGGAAAGGAAAGGGAAAGGATTGTTCCCCGTGTCGGTTTCGGTGTCGCCAAAAAACGAAATCAAGGTTTACGTGGATGGGATGAACGGGGTTTGTATCGATGATTGCGTGGATATTAGCCGGTATATCGAAAGCCATTTGGACAGGGATGAAGAAGATTTCGAGTTGACGGTTTCCTCGGCAGGTTTGGACCAGGCGTTCCGGGTCAGGGAACAGTACGGGAAAAACATCGGCAGGGAGGTCAAGGTGGTGACACGGGAGGGGGAGACTTTCCGTGGCACGCTCCTGGAAGCAGGGGAGACGGGGTTCTCGTTGCGTCTCCTTGCCAAGAAGGTCAAGAAAGGAGCCTTGCCGCAAGAAGCGGAGGTGCTCGACTTTCTTTATTCTTCGGTGAAAGAAACAAAATTGGTAATTACATTCAAATAAGACGCGATTGAGATGGAAAATCTGAATTTGGTAGAAAGTTTTTCCGAATTTAAGGATTTGAAAAACATTGACCGTGAAACGATGATGAGGATTCTGGAGGATGTTTTCAGGGCCATGTTGATTAAAAAATACGGTACGGATGCCAATATAGACATCATTGTCAATATCGATAAGGGGGATTTGGAAATCTGGCGTAACCGTTTGATTGTGGAAGACAATGAGTTGAAAGATCCAAGTTTGGAAATCTCCTATTCCGAGGCCATTAAGATTGAACCTGACTTTGAAGTGGGCGAGGAAGTCTCCGAACCTGTGCGGATTACCGATTTCGGACGTAGGGAAATCCTTTCCATCCGCCAGAACCTGATTTCAAAAGTGCAGGATTACGAGCATAATATCATTTACAAACGTTACAAGGAACGGATCGGGGAAATCATTACCGGTGAAGTCTATCAGGTTTGGAAGCGTGAAATCCTGGTTTTGGACGATGCAGGTGTGGAGTTGGTATTGCCAAAAAGCGAGCAGATTCCTGCGGATTTTTACCGGAAAGGGGATGCCGTGCGGGCCGTGGTCCTCAAGGTCGATGTTCGTAACAATGTCCCGGTGATTGTCCTGTCGCGTACTTCTCCGGTTTTCCTGGAACGTTTGTTCGAACAGGAAGTTCCGGAAATATTCGATGGACTGATTACAATCAAGCGTATCGAGCGGGAACCGGGTGAAAGGGCGAAAGTGGCAGTCGAATCCTATGATGACCGTATCGATCCCGTAGGGGCTTGCGTAGGGATGAAGGGTTCCCGTATCCATGGTATCGTGCGGGAATTGAGAAATGAAAATATCGATGTCATCAATTGGACGAATAATCCGGAACTTTTGATTACCAGGGCATTGAGTCCGGCAAAGATTTCTTCGATCAAAATCGACGAGGAAAACAAGACGGCTGAAGTCTACATGAAGTCGGACCAGGTTTCCTTGGCTATCGGGAAGGGCGGTTTCAACATCAAGTTGGCCGGTCGTATTTCGGGCTATGAGATAGAGGTGTTCCGCGAAAACGTGAACGATGAAGAGGAGGATGTGGATTTGCAAGAATTCGGCGACGAAATCGAGCAGTGGATTATCGACCAATTGAAGGAAATCGGGTGCGATACGGCCAAGGATGTTTTGGCAATCGACCCGGAAGAGTTGGCCCGTCGTACCGATTTGGAAGAGGAAACGATTGCGGAAGTCCGGCGGATTCTTCAAGCCGAATTTGAAGATTGACAAGTCCGGGAGCCAACTCCTGCAAGATTGTATTTGCGAGCATAGAAAACAGAAGAGGAAAATTAATGGTAGAAGAAGTAAAACCGGTAAGGCTGTCCAAAGCCGCCAAGGAAGTGAACGTTTCGGTTTCGAAGATTGTGGAATTCTTGGGAAAGAAAGGCCACACGGTGGATTCAAATCCCAACACCAAGCTGACGGGAGAACAATACACCTTGGTATTGAAGGAGTTCCAATCGGACAAGGTAATTTCGGAGAAAGCCCAGGAGCTTACTTTGGAAACCGTGCCCAAGAAAGAAAAGGTGTTTGCGGGCAACAAGGAACCCTTGAAAGAACTTTCGAAGGAACCGGGCCGGGAGCCTGCCGAGGATTCGGCCAAAGGAATGGGGAAAGGAATGTCCGCGTCCAAAAAGATTGCGGATGTGTTCGAGTCCTCATTTCCCGCTGCAAAGGAAAAGCACGTACCCATGGCAAGCGAGCCGGTGGCGGAAGAGAAACCGGTGCTTGGACAGGAATCTCCTTCCGAACCGGAAGCCAAGGTTTCTGCCGAGGAGTCTGTCCGGGACCGGAAAGATGTGGAACCGGTTCAGGAAGTAGCAGAAGGGAAGGCAGAGGAGAATGTCCGGCAAGTGGAAGAAAAAGCCCCTGGGAAGGAGGAAACAAAGACGGCGGAAGAAAAGACGACGGAAGAAGTGCGGCCGGAGGCTGAAGTGGAAGAAGGAAAGGAGCCGGCCGGGCGACAAGCGAAAGAGGAAGAATCCGTTGCGACAGTCGAGGATAAAGCGGAAATCCGGGAACAAGTCCGTCCTGGAGCCGAAGGCCCTGCCAAGGAAGGAACCGTGTCCGTGGAAGCAAAAAAACAGGAAGAAAAGCCTGGCGGACAATCCGTAAGTGCGAAAAAGCAGGAGACGATTTTCAAGACACCTTCCTCCCATATCGCGGGTCCCAAGATTGTTTCGACCATGGATGCCCAGACTTT
This sequence comes from uncultured Bacteroidales bacterium, assembly GCA_944321885.1. Taxonomy (GTDB): domain Bacteria; phylum Bacteroidota; class Bacteroidia; order Bacteroidales; family P3; genus Pullibacteroides. Next base: position 3,423 of record CALUNB010000070.1, read on the forward strand.
GAAATTGGCGCAGCAGGGCAAGGCGGTGAAGCCGGACAAGATAGAGAGTCCCCAGATTGTGGAACCTAAGCCTCAGCCGGAAGCGGAAGCCAAGCCACAGGAACCGGCCAAGGCCGACAATTTCGTCAAGACCGAATATGTGAAGTTGGCAGGTCCCGTGCTTACAGGCCGTACCGTGGATTTGTCGCAGTTTGAGCGTAAGCCGAAGCCGGTAGCTTCCTCGAAGGATGTGCCTGGTGCGTTCGGGAAAAAACGCCGCAAACGGATTAAGGAAGAACAGAATACCCATCCGCTCAACGGACGGGCTGCCTTGGACAACCTTTTCAAAGGGGCCGATGGCAAGGCGGGGAAGAGTGGAGGAGGCCAAGCACAAGGACATGGTGCTCCGGGCAACCAAGGTGGTAATGCCAACGCCCGCCCCAAGAATCGTAAGAACGACCGCCGGAACCCGCCGGTTCCGCCTCCTGTTCCTGTAGACGACCAGGAAATTGAAAAGCAGATAAAGGAAACGTTGGCCCGTCTTTCCCCGTTGGGCAAGTCGAAGACTTCCAAGCACCGTCGGGAAAAACGCCAGATGATTAGCCAGCATATGGAAGCCGAGATGGCCCAGGAGATGCGCGACAGGCAGGTGCTGAAAGTGACCGAGTTCGTTACGGTCAACGAACTGGCCACGATGATGAATGTTCCTGTGAACCAGATTATCGCCACTTGCATGTCCTTGGGATTGTTTGTTTCCATCAACCAGCGTCTGAGTGCCGAACCCATTTCTCTTCTGGCCGAGGAATATGGTTTCCGGGTTGAATTCGTGGACGCCGATGTGATTCATGAACTGGAGACCCAGGACGATGAGGAGGATTTGGGCGAAGAAGTGCCGCGCACGCCGATTGTGACCGTGATGGGGCATGTGGACCACGGAAAGACCTCTTTGTTGGACTATATCCGCAAGACCAACGTGATCGCCGGGGAAGCCGGGGGGATTACCCAGCATATCGGGGCTTACGAAGTGGAGTTGGAAGACGGACGGAAGATTACCTTCCTCGATACGCCGGGGCACGAGGCTTTTACCGCGATGCGTGCCCGTGGTGCCAAGATTACCGACATCGCGATTATCGTGGTGGCCGCCGATGACAAGGTGATGCCGCAGACCGTGGAGGCTATCAACCACGCCCAGGCTGCGGGTGTTCCGATTGTGTTTGCCATCAACAAGATAGATAAACCGGGAGCGGACCCTGAACGCATCAAGTCCGAGTTGGCGGAAATGAACCTCTTGGTGGAAGACTGGGGTGGAAAGTACCAGAGCCAGGATATTTCGGCCAAACAGGGTATCGGAGTGGAAGCTTTGTTGGAAAAAGTGTTGCTGGAAGCCGAATTGCTCGACCTCAAGGCTCATCCGGAGCGGAGGGGCAAGGGTACGGTCATCGAGTCGTCCTTGGACAAGGGCCGGGGTTATGTGGCCAAGATTTTGGTCCAGGACGGTACCATCCGCGTGGGGGATTTCATTTTGGCCGGATATACCTACGGTAGGGTCAAGGCCATGTACAATGAACGTAACCAGTTGATGAAGACGGCGGGTCCTTCGCAACCTGTCTTGCTCCTGGGTTTGAACGGGGCTCCCCAGCCGGGCGACGTGTTCAACGTGATGACCGACGAGAAGGAGGCCAAGGAAATCGCCAACAAGCGCCAGCAGTTGCAGCGCGAGCAGGGTTTGCGTGCCCAGAAGCATATCACTTTGGACGAAATCGGCCGCCGTATCGCTATCGGGGACTTCAAGGAACTCAATATCATTGTCAAGGCGGATGTGGACGGTTCGGTGGAAGCCTTGTCGGATTCTTTGCTGAAGCTCTCCACGCCGGAAGTCCAGGTGAACGTGATCCACAAATCGGTGGGTCAGATTACCGAGAGCGATGTCTTGTTGGCTTCGGCTTCGGAGGCCATTATCCTCGGTTTCCAGGTGCGTCCTTCGGTGGCTGCCCGCAAATTGGCCGAAAGCGAGCAAATCGACATCCGTCTGTACTCGATTATTTACGATGCCATCAACGAAATCAAGGATGCCATCGAGGGTATGCTTTCGCCTGTAATCCAAGAAAAGATCGTGGCCAACCTGGAAGTTCGCGAGGTGTTCAAAATCAGCAAGGTGGGGACGATTGCGGGGTGTATCGTGTTGGATGGGCGTTTGGCCCGGACAACGAAAATCCGGATTATCCGCGACGGTATCGTGGTTTACACAGGCGAACTCGGTTCGTTGCGCCGATTCAAGGATGATGTGAAGGAGGTCCTGGTCGGCCAGGATTGCGGTCTGAACATCAAGAATTTCAACGATGTGAAAGTGGGGGATATCATTGAGGGGTATGAGCAGGTTGAGATAAAACGGACGTTGTAAAGACGGAACCTTTCCGGGGAAGGGAGAGGGTGCCGGGCTGGAAAACCAAATCCTGCGGATTTGAAGTTTTCTGAGCCCGGCACCCTCTCCCCGGGAAGGATTCCATACTTGAAACGCCCGCAGGAGATGGATGGGGGAATATAGGGTTTGAAAACCAACTTCTCCGGATTTGAAGTTTTCTGTGCCCGGCCCTACGCGGCATCTACGATAGGACCCGGATTTGAAACGACCGTATGTACAGGGAGTTCTTGAGATATATTGAAAAGGAGCGGCTTTTTGCGGGACGCAAGAGGTTGCTCCTTGCCATAAGTGGCGGAGTGGATTCGGTGGTCCTCTCGCATTTGATGTGGCGGTATGCCCAGCAGCATGATGTGGCGGTGGATTGGGTCCATTGCAATTTCCATCTTCGTGGGGATGAGTCGGAACGGGATGAGGCCTTTGTGCGTTCTTGGGCGGAGCAACTGGGGTGCCGGTTGTTTGTCCGGTCTTTTGATACGCTTGCCTATGTGCGGGAGAAGAAAGTTTCGGTCGAAATGGCGGCCCGGGAGCTCCGCTATGCTTATTTCGCGGAACGGATGCAGGCGGAGTCTTTGGACGCCTGCTTGCTGGCGCACCATGCCGATGACAATGTCGAGACTTTTTTCATCAATCTTTTCCGTGGCAGTGGCTTGAAAGGCTTGCGGGGTATGCAGCCTTGTTCTGTTTCCCGGTCCCATGTTTATTTGCGGCCTCTGTTGTTTGCCCGGCGGGCGGATATCTTGAAGTACGCGAAGGAAAACTCGATTGCTTTTGTCGAAGACAGTACAAACCGGGAAGAATTTTATTTGCGGAACCGGATTCGTTTGTCGCTTTTGCCGGTCTTGGAGTCGGTGGGCCCGGGAGCGGTCCGGAAGATGACACAGAGCATGGAAACGCTCCGGGCAGCGGATTCTTTGGTGGATGATTGGTTCCGGATGCAAAAGGAAACGCTGGTCCGGTATCCGGCGGAGGACTTGGACAGGGCGTTTTTGGCCAAATTGGGCTTGAATCCTGTTTTGCGGGACCGGATTCCCTCCAGGCAGGAGTATTTGGATCGAGGCGGGTTGGCTCGCTTGGGAAGACATGAAGCTTTGTTTTGGGAGCTGTATTTGCGGGAAAAGGCTTTCAACCGATCGCAAATTTCCCAGATTTTGGCCAATGGGGAACTCGGGACTTCGGGGGCTTTTTTTGAAAATTCCGATAATTCGGGGATTTTGCTCCGTGAACAATCGGGCTGGCGTTGGATCGCCTTGGAGGAAAGTCCCTCTGCTTGCGGGAATGCAAGTCGTAGGGAAAGCCGTTTGTTTTCGGATTCGTTTTCCATAGCAAGGGAACAGGATTTTCCGGCATCCCCTGTTCCGGGACTTTTCAAAGGGTTGGAGGGACCGGTTTTCCGGACGGAAGTGAAAACCCTTTTCTCGAAATCGGATTTGGACCCTGGCCCGGAACGGGCTTACTTGAATTATGACAAATTGCATTTCCCGTTATATTGGCGGCATTGGATGGCTGGAGACCGATTCAAACCGTTGGGAATGAAAGGTTTCAAAAAGTTGAGCGATTTTTTTTCCGATTTGAAATTGAGCCGGTTGGAAAAGGAACAAGTCTGGTTGCTTTGTTCCGGCCAGGATATCGTCTGGGTTGCCGGGTACCGTATCGACGAACGATACAAGTTGGAGTTTCCTGTCGGGAATCCCGTGGAGGCTGCTCCTTCCGGCAATCCGGTATTACCGTTTCCCCGAAAGGCCTTGTTGGTTTGCCTTGAACAGGAAAACATCGTAGTATAAGTAGTATAAATCGTATAAGAAGCGCAAGGAAAATGGAATCCCGGGATAAGAAATTTTGATAAATCCATCATTCACGGTCCAGTGATAACCCTTTCCCCAAGCAGCCGCTCGTCCGGCAACCATCAAGGTACCTTTCCTATAAACCCAAATCGGTCATTAGACACGCCGAGTCCGTTTTTGATTGGGAAAGTGAGGCTTTCGGGCATCTTGCCCGC
>CALUNB010000071.1 GCA_944321885.1 uncultured Bacteroidales bacterium
CGTACCGGAAGGTGCGGCTGGAATACCTCCTTTCTGGAGGGGTATCCCTGGCTTTTTGCTGTTTTGCGGAACGCGGTTGCGGGGGATTAGCTCAGTTGGCTAGAGCACCAGCTTTGCAAGCTGGGGGTCAAGGGTTCGAATCCCTTATTCTCCACGAAATAATTGCAAGATTATCAAGGCCTCGGAAGAATCCGGGGCTTTTTTGTTTCCGGTCGGGAAACAGGCTTTTTTGCCTGTTTTTTCCTCCATGTTTCATCATAGTTGCACAATCGTTTTTTGAGTTGAGGCGGCGTTGCCTCCGTCCACTTGGCAATCCTCGGATTTTTATAGAAATTTGTCTTGTTTTCACCGGACTTCCAATATTGGAATTTGCCGTGTCCGTGCGAAACAGCAAAGTAGTCAAAGAAAGGAGCCTCCATGTTGCGAAAAATACGGATTGGCATCGCCCTGGTTTTCTTCTGCGGGATAACGCTTTTGTTTTTGGATTTCACGGGAACCCTCCATGCTTTCTTAGGCTGGATGGCCAAAGTCCAGTTCATGCCGGCCCTGTTGGCCTTCCAAGGCATCGTGTTGGGCGCTTTGGTCTTGTTGACCCTGCTTTTCGGACGGGTTTATTGTTCGTTCATTTGCCCGTTGGGCATCTTCCAAGACATCATATCCCGCGTGGCTGCTTGGCGCAAACGCAACAGGTTCCGTTATTTGAAAGCACGTAACGGGCTGCGTTACAGTATGCTTCTCCTCTATGTGGCCTTTTTGCTGTCGGGTTTCTCCGTGGGGGTGAGCCTTTTTGACCCGTACAGCTCTTACGGGCGGATTGCTTCCAATTTGTTCGCCCCTCTTTATCAATGGGGAAACAATCTTTTGGCCTATTTTGCCGAGCGGGCCGACAGCTATGCTTTTTACCATCATGAGGTCTGGCTCAAATCTTTGTCGGTTTTCTTGGTTGCCGTGGTTTCTTTCCTCGTCGTGGCCGTTTTGGCTTGGCGTCGTGGTCGGCTTTATTGCAATACCCTTTGTCCTGTGGGTTCGTTTTTGGGCCTGCTTTCCCGTTTTTCCTTGTTCCGGCCCGTGGTGGATGCCCGGAAATGCTCCCAATGCGGCCTCTGTGCCAAGAATTGCAAATCTTCCTGCATTGATGTGAAGGAGCGCAAGATAGATTACAGCCGTTGTGTGGCATGCATGGATTGCTTGGACGTTTGCAAAAAGGGAGCGGTGCGTTACGTTTTTGTCTCCAAGCGGGAATCTTTTGCCAATCCTTTGCCGGGTGAAGATGCCGCATCCGTTCCCCAAGGCGGGAAACGCTCCCAAGTTTCTTCCAAGCCGGATTCCGCTTCCTTGCAACCGGTGCCGGAGGTTGTGGCAGGTTTGGCTGGACTTTCCTGGGACCCTATCGCGAAACGTGTTTCCGTGCAGGTTGCTCCGGACCCTATGGCGGACAGGGGTGGGATTCCTCCGGAGTCCACGGTTGCCTTGACTGCCACGCAGGCTGCTCCGGAACCGCTCCAGGAGAAGGCTTTGGCTTCCCGTCGCCAGTTTATCCGGCTTTCGGCTTCTGTTCTGCTTTCGACCGCCGTAGCCCAGGCCCAGCGCAAGGTGGATGGCGGTTTGGCGGAGATTATCGACAAGGAGATTCCCGACCGGGAAACCCCGATTACGCCGCCGGGTTCCTTGAGTGCCCGGAACATGGCCCGGCATTGTACGGCTTGCCAGTTGTGCGTGTCGGTTTGCCCTAATCAGGTTTTGCATCCTTCCCGGAGGATGGAGACCTTGATGCAGCCGGAAATGTCTTATGAACGAGGCTATTGCCGTCCGGAATGTACCCGTTGTTCGGAAGTTTGCCCCACCGGGGCCATACGGCTTTTGGACCGGGCGGAGAAATCGGCGACCCAAATCGGGCATGCCGTCTGGCTCAGGGAAAATTGCGTGGTCTTGACCGACGGGGTCAATTGCGGGAATTGTGCCCGGCATTGTCCCACGGGGGCTATCACGATGATTCTTTCGGAAGACGGCATTTGGGATTCCCCGGAAATCCCCATGGTGGATACCGAACGCTGCATTGGTTGCGGGGCTTGTGAAAACCTTTGTCCGGCAAGACCTTACAGCGCCATTTACGTGGAAGGGCATCCGGTCCACCGTAAAGTGTGATGCCGGAAATCCAAGTGGAGCCGGATACCGTCTTGGCTGGAACAAGGGAATTGGGTCCACCGCAAGGTGTGATGCCGGGGCGCGTGCATGAGAGGAAAAAGATTCAAGGTGACAGGCTCTCCGTAAGACAACGTTTTAACGGGTGAAAGACGATAACAAAACAATGAAGAGATCGGATAAAGAAACGAAAGGCTGCGACGGTATGGACCGCCGGGAGTTCCTCAAAGTGATGGGGGCAGGTACTGCCTTGGCTGCCACTTCCTTATATGGATGTACAAGCGGTACGGGTAGCGGCAAACCCCTTCCGGGTTCGATGACGTACCGGCAAAATCCTTCCACCGGCGACAAGGTTTCCCTTTTGGGTTACGGTTGCATGCGTTGGCCCACCTTGCAGGAGGGTGCGGTCGAAGTAATCGACCAGGAGGCTGTCAACCAATTGGTTGATTATGCCATGGCGCATGGGGTCAATTATTACGACACCTCGCCCCGCTATGTGCGCGGGCTTTCCGAAAAGGCGACGGGCATCGCCCTCAAACGGCATCCCCGCGAAAAATATTTTATCGCCACCAAGTCTTCCAACATGGATTCCGACCCCGATGTGCGTTCCCGCGAAGGCACCTTGGCCATGTACGAGCAGTCTTTCCGCGACTTGCAAGTGGATTATATCGACTATTACCTCTTGCATACGGTGGGGAACGGGGGGATGGCGGAGTTCGAAGACCGTTATTACAAGAACGGGGTCTTGGATTTCCTTTTGAAGGAGCGCGAAGCCGGCCGGATCCGGAACTTGGGCTTTTCTTTCCATGGGGATATCCGGGTTTTCGACCACCTTTTGGCGCGTCATGACGAGATAAAATGGGATTTTGTCCAAATACAGCTCAATTATGTGGATTGGAAGTACGCTTCCGGAGCCAACACCCCGGGGGAATATTTGTACGGGGAGCTGGCCAAGCGGCATATCCCGGTCGTGGTCATGGAGCCTTTGCTGGGCGGTCGTCTGGCTTCCTTGCCGCCTCATTTGGCGCAGCGCTTGAAACAACGCAGACCCGAGGCGAGCATCGCTTCCTGGGCTTTCCGCTACGCAGGGAGTTTCCCCGAAGTGTTGACGGTGCTGAGCGGCATGAGCTATCTGGAACATTTGCAGGATAATATCAAGACTTATTCGCCTTTGGAACCCTTGACGGAGGAGGAATCGGCGCTGTTGTATTCGATGGCCGACAGCATGATGCAACTTTCTTCGATTCCCTGCACGGCTTGCCAGTATTGCATGCCTTGTCCTTACGGTTTGGATATACCGGGCATTTTTTCGCATTACAACCGTTGCGTGAACGAGGGGTATGTGCCGGAAAGTTCCAAGGACCCCGATTATGCCAAGGCGAGGCGGGCGTTTCTGATTGGTTACGACCGCAGTGTGCCGCGTTTGCGCCAGGCGGACCATTGCATCGGCTGCTGGCAGTGCGTGCATCATTGCCCGCAAAGTATCAATATTCCGATGCAGATGCAAAAGATTGATAAATTTGTGGAGGATTTGAAACAGGGAAGGGCGTTTTAGACGTTCTGGAATCTGTTTCGTTTTTTTACCTTGTTCCTGGCTTTTGCGGTTTTGCAAGGCGGAGTGGCAAGTTTCCCGGGCAAACCGAACCGAGGTGGATTTGTAGGTTGGAAGTGGTTCCAGCTTGGATTTTCCGGGCGAACCGGTTTGGGATGGACTGGTAGGTTGGAAGTGTTTCCGGCTTGGATTTTCCGGGCGAACCAATCCGGGACGGTTTGCCAAGTTGGACTTTCAAAAAATTACCCGATGGAGAAGAATGAGTTTTGGGTGGATGAAGAGGAAAATCGCGCTTGCGTGGCCTTGTTGCACGAATCCGGGTGTTCTTGTGTGGTTCGTCCGGCTGCCGGGCAACGATGGACGGGCAAGCAGAGAGGGGTGGATGATTTGTTTTATTTGCTTGAAAACGAACCTGGAATATTGAAAGGTGCCTTTGTGGCCGACAAAGTGGTCGGCAAGGCGGCGGCGTCTTTGATGGTGTTGGGCGGGGTCCGCGGGCTTTATGCCGGAACCTTGAGCGAACCGGCCCGTTGGCTTTTGGAAAGCTACGGTTTGGAATACAAGACGGACCGGGTCGTGCCGCATATCATCAACCGCGTAGGCTCGGATTGGTGTCCTTTGGAAAAACGCTGTTTCTTTGCCGAGGATGCGGAAGCCTGCCGGGAACGGATCCGGCGTTTCTTGCAAGCGCGGGATTCCCAGGGGTTCGTCCGGAACTGAAACCGTAATGCACTTTTGGGCGAACGCTTGAAAGACGGCTAGGAATGCCAAGGGTTCGCCCGGAACTGAAACCGCTTGGGATTTATGATAAGGGATTGTGTCTTATAAAAAACGCGACAATGGAATTTTTGTTTTTGGGAAGTGTCGGTTTGCCGGAAATTCTGGTGCTGGCTTTGATTGTGTTATTGATTTTCGGAGGCAAGAAGATTCCCGAATTGATGAAGGGATTGGGCAAGGGGGTGCGGAGTTTCAAGGATGGGATGAAAGGTTTGGACGAGGGGGACGAGGCGGAAAAGGCCTCGGATGAAAAGGCTTCGGGCCAGGAAAAGAAAGAACGGAAGTGAGGAGTTGCTCCATGGGGGAAGATTTGGAAAAAGGCCGGCAGCCGGGGGCTGTGATGTCGTTTTGGGACCATTTGGATGTTTTGCGTTCTTACCTGGTACGGTTGTTGCTGGTTTGCTTGGTTTTCGGGATATTGGCTTTCTGTTTCAAGGACACGCTGTTCCGTATCGTGTTGGCACCGGGCTCGGACGATTTCGTGACCTATCGTCTCTTCGATTGGATCAACCATTTGACCGCCTTGCACCCGATGCCCTCATCTTTTTCGGTGGAACTGATTAACACGGGTTTGGCCGCTCAGTTCATGATACACATGAAGACGGCTTTCGGTTTCGGCTTCTTTTGCGCGGTGCCTTATGCCTTGTACCTGATGTTCCGTTTCGTTTCCCCGGCCTTGTATGCCCAGGAGAAAAAATATGCCTACCGGGCCATCGGGGCAGGCTATTTGATGTTCCTGATGGGGGTGTTGTTGGGGTATTTCTTGATTTTCCCTTTGACTTTTCGTTTCTTGGGAACCTATCAGGTGGCCGATTCCGTGCAGAACCTGATTTCGCTTCAGTCTTATATGGGGACTTTCTTGATGTTGAACCTTTTGATGGGGCTGGTTTTCGAGATTCCGGTCTTGTGCTGGTTGTTCGGGAAAATGGGATTCATTTCGGCTTCCTTCTTGAAGAAATACCGTAAATACGCCATTGTGATTATCTTGGCTTTGGCGGCCATCATCACGCCCACGTCGGATGTGTTCACCTTGCTTTTGGTGGCTTGCCCCATTTGGATCTTGTACGAGTTGGGCATCGCTATCTTGAAACGTCAGGAACGCAAGGCAGGTAAAGCCGGGCTGGAAGAGGAGAACGGGAAAGGGAAGGAGGAGGCTTCGGTGGAAACCGGGGGCAAAGGTTTGCTGCCTCCTCCGGAGGAATGAGCGGTTGGTTTCTGATGTTGAAAATTCTTGTTTCCTGCGCAAAAAACAAGAATTTTATTTTCCTTTGTTTCTGAAAAGTATCTCTTGCCAAGAGATTTACGGTTTTCCAATGGATACGTACGATATCCAAGGAAATACTTATTTTTGCTTGTTTTACGGCTGGAATTGGCTGGGTGGTGTTTGCCGATATTGCGCAAAGCGGGCAGATGTGGGACAAAGCACGGGCCGGAAGAGGAAAATATATTTCGAATCATGTTATACCCAATAGGAATCCAGAATTTTGGAAAAATCCGCGAAAGTGGTTACGTCTACGTGGACAAGACGGATTTGATTTACAACATCGTCAAGACAGGGGGCTATTACTTCCTGAGCCGTCCGCGCCGTTTCGGCAAGAGCCTCTTGGTATCGACCTTGGAAGCCTATTTTCAAGGGAAGAAGGAATTGTTCCAAGGATTGGCCATCGAGAGTTTGGAAAAGGATTGGAACGCTTATCCGGTCTTGCATCTGGATTTGAGTGGGAAAACTTACCGAAACGAAAATGACTTGGAAATCACTTTGGACCAGCATTTGGGCCAGTGGGAGAAAGATTGCGGTATTGCAGCCCGATACTCCGAACCCGATGCCCGCTTCAAGGACATCATCGATGCGGCCTATGAAAAGACCTGCAAACCAGTCGTGGTCCTGATTGACGAATACGACAAGCCTTTGTTGGACGCAGCGGGTAATGAACCGTTACGGGAAGCTTTTCGCAACCGTCTGCAAGGCTTTTACAGCGTGATGAAAGGCCGGGACGGGAAGCTCCGCTTCGGATTCCTGACCGGGGTCACCAAATTGGGGAAACTCAGCATCTTCAGCGGGCTCAATAATCTCAATGATATCTCGATGGACAACCAGTATGCGGATATCTGCGGTATTTCCGAGAGCGATTTGCATGTGTATTTCGATGAAGGCGTGGAGGAGATGGCTTCTACCAACGGGATGAGCAAGGAGGAATGCTATGCCAAGCTGAAAGACTATTACGATGGCTACCACTTTTCGACCAAATGCCCGGACATTTACAACCCTTTCAGTCTGTTGAGCGCCTTGTACCAGCGGGAGTTCAGAGATTTCTGGTACGAGACCGGCACGCCGACCTTTGTGGTCAAGGCCCTGAAGCAAGGCAAGTTCAATTTGGAGGACCT
>CALUNB010000072.1 GCA_944321885.1 uncultured Bacteroidales bacterium
GCCTTCATGAAAGGTTCGTACAGGAATTCGTTGGTAACGACCAAGTCGTTGGGTCCCAAGTTGAATTCCTTGGCAAACGAAGCAAAATCATCGAATTGGCTCAGACGAGTCTTAAGCTTGAAAAGTTGCATGGTATATTAGTTTTTAAATCTCTTCTTGTATTCTTCTTCCAGCATCGGGCGGAAATCCGGATGAGCGATGGCGATGAGCCGTTTGGCCCTTTCCTTGAGGCTGGCCCCTTTGAGGTGGGCGATACCGTATTCGGTGACAATGTAATCCACATCGTTACGCGGGGTGGTGACCGCACCTCCGTGGGAGAGGAAAGGCACGATACGGGAAGCTTTCCCGTGGGCGGCTGTCGAAGGCATGGCCATGATGGAGCGCCCGCCCTTGGACCACGAAGCCCCTTTCACGTAATCGTATTGGCCGCCGGTCCCGCTGAATTGCTTCAAGCCGATGCTTTCGGAATTGACTTGGCCCATCAGGTCCACTTCGATGCAGGAATTGATGGACACCATGTTGTCGTTCTGGGCAATGACACGAGGGTCGTTCACCCAGTCCACCGGACGCATTTCCACATCGGGATTGTTGTTGGCGAAATCGTAAAGTTCCTGGGTCCCCATCAGGAAGGTGGCTACCATCTTGCCGGGCAGCAAGCTCTTTTTTGCCCCGGTGATGACCCCTTTCCGGGCCAGGTCTACCACACCGCTGGAGAACATTTCGGTATGGATACCTAAGTCGTGCTTGTCATCCAAGGACATCAACACGGCATCGGGAATGGCTCCGATACCCAATTGGAGGGTATCCCCGTCCTTGATCAGCGTGGAGCAGAAATGACCGATGGCTTTTTCGATGTCGGTAATCTTGGCAGGAGGCAGGACCGCCATCGGGTTGTGGTTTTCCACGATATAGGTGAATTGGGAAATGTGCATGAAGTTGTCACCGGGGATGAACGGCATGTTTTCGTTCATTTCGGCGATGATGATTTTCGACCGGCGGGCGGCGGGGAGGGTATAGTCGCAGGAAATCCCGAAGCTGCAATTCCCGTTTTCATCGGGAAGGGATACCTGGGCCACGGTCACGTCCACCGGGTAGTAGCGGTCGAAGAAAGAGGGGACATCGGAAAAATGGACAGGAATGAAATCGCCCCGGTCTTCGGCGATGGCGGCGCGGGAATTCCCACCCACGAAATTGGTCACGTGGCGGAAATGTCCTTCGGTCTCAGGGACCAGGTATTCCCCGTTGTTGATGGTGAACATGTGGAAAATCTTCACGTTGTGAAGCCGGTCCATTTGCTTGAGCATTTCCTGGGGAACGAGGCCCGGAACCCCGGCAGCATGGCCGAATACCACATTGTCATTGTCTTTGATGGCTTTTACCGCCTCTTCGACACTTACGAAATTCCCTTCTTTTTTCCAATCCATGATTCTATACGAGTGTTTAATTGTTTATATCTTACCAGCACCTTCCGTTTCCTGGGAACCCGTGTCCCGGTTTCATTCCGGATGGGTGCGCATTATTTTCCTGGCAAAGTCGATCAGGTCTTGGTCCGTCTCGTTCACGAGATAGACCCTTCCCGTTTCTTCGATTTCCTCGCGGAGGGCCTTTTCGACCACTTCTTCGAGGGTAAGCTGCGCGGCAGGACAGGTCTTGCAAGCGCCTTGGAACACGAATCCCACGTCGTGACCCTTGATTTCCTTGATCCGGATGTCACCACCGTGGTCCAACAAAGAAGGACGGATCCGCTCGTCCATGACGCGGCGGACCCGTTCTTCAAAGGAATTGCCTTCGATGGTTTTACTTTTTGGCGGGTTTTGCCGGCCAGTGGTCTTTGGACACATCGATTTTGGCAATTTTGCGAGCCAATTCCTTCTTGGCTTCGAGGTTACCCTGACGGGCAATCATGATACGCTGAGCTTGGGGCGAACCGGCTCCGTGCAAGGATTCGGTACGGTAGCCGACAGCGGCGGTACCCAAGCAGAGATTTTCAATCAGACGCAACACGCGCATGCGGTTTTCGGCCGAGGAACCCGTGGCACCACGGAAATATTTTTCAACGTAGGAACCGATTTCGGGCGAGCGCAGGTCTTGTTGCGAGGGCATCGTGACCATCAAACCACCGGCGATGTCTTCGGCCAAGCGGGCGATTTCGTAGGGGAAGCGGGTTACGTTCTGTTTGCAGACGTTGGCCAGCAACAGGTCGATTTGGTAGTTCCCGGCAGGCATCTTGACCCCTTCGGCCGAGCAAGCGATACCGCAGGCGTACAAGGTTTCGTTCAAGTGGATCATTTCAATCAGCTTGTCCTTGATGTGGCTGGCTTTGGGAACACCGTTGTAGTCGGCAGCCAAAGCGGCGGCACCAATCAACACGTCACCCACGCCGACCTTGCATCCGCCGTAGGATTGACGGTGGTATCCGGCGAAACGTTCTACCATCATACCGGCGAACTGGTATTCCTTGCACATGAAGACGCGTTCGTTGGGAACGAAAACGTTGTCGAAAACAACCAAGGCTTCATGACCGCCGAACTGGGAGTTACCCAAGTCGATTTCGGCATCGGGTTCCATCTTGCGGGTATCGCAGGACTGACGTCCGTAAATCATGAACACGCCCTTGGCATCCGAAGGAACGGCGAAAGAAACCGCGTAATCCTTGTCTTCTTCCTTCATGGCGATGGTGGGCATCACCAGGTGTTCGTGGCTGTTGATGGAACCGGTCTGGTGGGCCTTGGCACCGCTGACCACGATACCGTCGGGCCGTACTTCCACGATATGCACGAACAAATCGGGATCTTCCTGCTGCGAGGGGGAAAGACCACGGTCTCCTTTGGGGTCGGTCATGGCACCGTCGATGGTCAAGTCGTTCTTCTGGACGTATTTCATGTATTCGGTGAAGCGCTTGTGGTAGTCGGTTCCCAAAGCTTGGTCCATTTCATAGGTCGTGGACCAGATGGCGTTGAAAGCGTCCATACCCACGCAACGTTGGAAGCAGGCGGCGGTTTTCTGGCCCATCAGACGTTGCATCTTCACTTTTTTCACCAAGTCGTCCGTGCTCTGATGCAAATGGCAGAAGCGGTTGATTCTTTCGCCGATGAGGGGAGAATAAGCCGTCATCAGGTCTTCGTATTCCTTCTTCTGGGCCAGTTCGTAGGTCATGGCCACCGAATTCAAGGAAGGACGGATGATGGGGTGGTTAACGGGATCCTTGATGCGTTCTCCGAACATGTAGACCTTCAGGTCCATTTTCTGGAGGCTTTTGATGTACTCTTCTGCTGTCATCATGGCGCAAATCGTTTTTTAAGGTTTGTATGTTTTTTTTTGTTTTGTTCGGACCCGGGATGGCGGCCTTGTCCGGAAATGGAACCGCTCCGGACACTACGATGCACTTGGAAAAAACAAGGCCGGAAAAAAACAACGCCCGGACCGCATTCGCTCTTCTTCCCAGGATTCCTTGCGGAATCTTCCCGTGTCAAAGCTGCCGTCCGGACGTTTTTTGTCGTTTGTTTGCTGTTGTTCCTTTTCCTTTCCGTTCCTGTCCGGAGCCGGGTGGAAAAGACCCCGTTCTCCAGTGGAAGCCTCCTGCCGGAGACGGTGCAAAGATAGCAATTTTGCATTCAAAAACAAAGCTTGTCCGAGCCGGAATCCGGGCGGTGTCCCGGATGGGGCGGACAGGGGAGCCAGCCCTTTTCGGAAATGCCTTAGGGATAGTTGCAAGCAGGTTTTGGGCTTGGGGGCGAACCGGTCCGGGAAAAGTCGGGAAACGGTTTTGGCGGGAAGTTGGGTACGTTTGTCCTTTGATTTGCATCCAGCATGGCTTGGATGAGGAAATTTGCCTAAATTTGTTTCCTTGGAAAGCTGTTTTCCGGGTCTTCCGGGACAGATACGGTCTTCCGGACGATGGGCGCGTCCCTTGTATGTCATTTGTCCGGACCTTGGACATATCCATGGGATGAAATTTGGATATTTGGAATAAAAAATTGGAATAAGTAAGAATAAGTAAGAATAAGAAAAAGTACCCTCAATCATCCGAAATAAGAAAACGATTTTGAATATGGACGAAAAAATCAGGAAAAGGGCGGAAGTCTGGACACGTCCTCCCTATGATGAAGCTACCCGCAAGGCGGTTTTGGAAATGATGGAAAAAAGACAGGAGGAATGCGCCGATGCGTTTTACCGGGATTTGGAATTCGGCACCGGCGGTTTGCGTGGCATCCTGGGTGTGGGGACCAACCGGATGAATCCCTATGTGGTAGCCTTGGCCACCCAGGGTTTTGCCAACTATTTGCAGAAACAATGCCAAGCGGAAGGCTTGGAAAAGCAGGTGGCGGTTTCCTACGACTGCCGCAACGGGAGTTCCCAATTCGCGTTGACAACGGCCAAGGTCTTTGCTGCCAACGGCTTCAAGGTGTATCTGTTCACGGCTATGCGACCGACGCCGGTCTTGTCCTTCGCCGTCCGCCACTACCATTGTTGCGGGGGCGTCATGGTAACGGCCAGCCATAACCCCAAGGAATACAACGGTTACAAGGCCTATGGGAAAGACGGGGGACAATTGGTTTCTCCCCACGACAAGGCGGTGATGGCCGAAGTGTCCGCCATCACGAGCCTGGAGCAGGTGAAAATGGAGGGTAACGACCATTTGATCCGCTATATCGACGAGGAAGTGGACAATGCCTATTTGGAAAAGGTCCTTTCCCTTTCGTTGGACCGCCAAGCCGTGGAACAGCAGGCGCAGATGAAAATTGTCTATACGCCCCTGCACGGGACGGGAATGACAATGGTGCCCAGGGCTTTGTGCCGCTGGGGGTTCCGGAACGTGGTCTGCGTGCCGGAACAGATGGTGGCGGACGGCAATTTCAGCACGGTGGCTTCGCCCAATCCGGAAGAGAGGGCGGCGATGTTGCCTGCTATCGGGTTGGCCAAGCGCGAAAAGGCGGCTTTGGTCATTGCCACCGACCCGGATGCCGATCGCGTGGGGGTGGCGATTCCGGACGGGAAAGGGGATTTCATCCTGTTGAACGGCAACCAGACCGGTTCGGTCTTGGTCCATTATTTGTTGCGCAAATGGAAGGATTCCGGTAAGCTTACCGGCAAGGAATACATTGTCAAGACCATTGTTACCACCGAGCTGCTGAAAAAAATGGCCGGGAAGAACGGAGTGGAGTGTTACGATGTGCTGACGGGCTTCAAATATATCGCCGGGATTATCGGCCGTTTGGAAGGAGAAAAGACTTTCATCGGCGGGGGAGAGGAAAGCTACGGGTATTTGGCGGGAGATTTCGTACGGGACAAGGATGCGGTGATTTCCTGTTGCTTGATAGCCGAGATGGCGGCGGAAGCGGCTTGCCGGGGCGAAAGTTTCATGGATATACTCTGTTCGCTTTACCGGGAATATGGTTTCTACAAGGAGTCCTTGGTTTCCGTCAGCAAGAAAGGCATGGAGGGCGCGGCGGAAATCAAAGCGATGATGGCAGGTTTCCGGAAGAATCCTCCGGCTTCCTTGGGCGGGGAAAAGGTGGTGGAAACCCGGGATTATGGACATGGCTATGCAGGGCTTCCTGCTTCGGACGTGCTGCAGTTCTTTACCGAAGCCGGGAGCAAAGTCACGGTAAGACCTTCGGGAACCGAACCCAAAATCAAGTTCTACTTCGGGCTCTGCCTGCCTTGGGACCCGGAGAAATCCTATGAGGAACAGGACCGGGATGGGAACCTCAAGATCGAGGCGTTCAAGAAGGATTTGGGCTTGTCGTAAGAATCAGGCATACCGCCAAGCATAGTGTCAAATCCGGTTTCTGACACCGTTTTCGGGGGCCTGCGCTTTGAATATCCATTTTGGGTCGTCAGCTTCTGTTGTCGGCAGTTTTCGGGCTCAGGCCTCCTCCCTTCAGATTCGGTCAACGATTGTCCTTCTCTTTTTCTTCGCCGCCGAGGGCTTTGACGCTTTCCACACCTGTGGCGAGGGTCTCCTGCATGATGGGCCAGAATTGGTAGGTGGTTCTCTCGATGAAGCGGAAGGAAAAGGATTCGTCCCGTTTTTCTTTGCTCAGGATGGTCTCTTCGGGGTCGATTTTGTTCCAGAAATAAACCAGGATTCCGAGGATGACGAACACCTTGCCGAAACTGATGACAAGGCCGCCGATGCGGTTGAACAGTCCCAAGGAGGAATTGTTGGCCCATCTGCTCAGCACCTTGCCGAGGAAATAGAGCCCGACCGCCACGGCGGCGAACATGATGACGAAGCAAATAATCCGGGCGTGTTCCCCTGAAATGGAAAACCATTTTCCCACAAGGTAGGAAAATCGCAAGGAGACGTACACCCCGGCCACCAAGGCCAAGAGGGAGAGTACCTCCATGACCAAACCGTTCTTGGCACCTTTGATGCCGCACCAGATCAAGGGGATGAGGATAATCAGGTCGAGGAAGTTCATTTGGGGCATAAGCTTTTTTACTTTTTGTTTTGGCGAATTAGAAACTGTTTAAAATTTCTTACAATCCTGAGATGGCTGAATTATCAGGGACCGGTTTCAGGATTTTGTTTGCCCATCGGGGGCTATTTCGGGTCCAGGTTGAGCGAAGCTCGAAGATAGCTTGGTCTCGGAGAAATCAAAGCAAGCTTTGATTCCCCGCTCGACTTTCGCTACCGTTTGCGTTTTTCACGTCCGATAGCTTGGCTATCCTCCTTTGAAAAACGCGGCGCCATCCCTCCAAATCCCCTCCCGATGGCCTAAACAAA
>CALUNB010000073.1 GCA_944321885.1 uncultured Bacteroidales bacterium
TCCGTAGAATGGGAACAAGTGGAGATAGATTTGTCAGACTACGCAGGCAAGGATATACATATCGCCATCCAATGCGTCTCAGAAAACAAGTTCATATTCATGATAGACGATATCCATGTCAGCAAACCCTCGTCGCGTAACGGAGACCCTCTGCCGTCCCAGATCCACCTGTATCCGAACCCAGCGAAAAACCAGATCCATTTCTACTCGAGCGATGCCAATATCCTCAGCCTCCGGATCCTTGATCTCAATGGACGAATCATCCACCAAACACAGCACCTGAACAGCACCCGCTTCAACTACAATGTATCTTGCCTGCACCCAGGCTTATACTTTGCTGAAATCAGGACCGCGCAAGGCACTTGCCACATGAAGTTCATCATCCAGTAACCGCAGGAGCCGTCTGGATTCCTTTCGTTCCTGAAAACAGACGGCTTCCCTATCCCAGTCCCAGACTTCGACTCGGATCGGCACTGTTCCAACCCCGGTCGGCCATCAGACTCTCCGAGTCCGCTTCCGATTCCGAAGATGATCGGGCTTCTTGCCCGCATCTGCCGCAACATGTCCTCCGCTACGCCTACGGACAGGCGAGCAGCATGCTGCACGGCTCAAGCGAACAATCTCCCCCAAAGCCTAATGATCGATTCGGGTCAAACAGTCCGGCCTTAATGCAATTGCCCGCATCCCTCGCTTGCCAACGAGGATGCGGGCAATAACCAGAAAAGCGGAACACCGCACTTTCATCACAAAAAGAACGGATCCATAGGGAATACCTCCATGAATCCATTCCTTTCCTACATCATGTCGTCAGCCGGATCCTGCGGTGCCACCGGCATCGACGCCCCCTCACCTTCTTCCATCGGCGGGTTGTTCCGCAAACGAGGCGCACTCAGACGATGTTCGTGACGTTCCGGACGTTCGCCTCTCTCGCTGCGGTCGTAACGCTCGCCGCGATCATAACCTCGTTCCGGACGTTCCCGGCGCTCGCCGTTGCGACGCTCAAGACGTTCGCCCCGTTCCGGACGATCGCCACGCGGAACACGCTCCACATAGCCTTCCGGTTTGGGTTCCAGCACACGATGGCTCAGACGGAGCTTGCCGGTACGCGGATCCACCTCGATCAGCTTCACTTGGATGTGGTCGCCTTCTTTCAAGACATCTTCCACCTTTTCAACGCGCTTCCAGCTGATTTCCGAAATATGCAGCAAGCCGTCCTTGCCGGGAAGGATTTCCACGAAAGCCCCGAAAGGCTGGATGGTCTTGACCACCCCGTCGTACACTTCGCCCACTTCCGGCACCGAAGTAAGGGCCTTGATCCGAGCCAGGGCCATGTCCATTCCGGCCTTGTTGTTACCGGCAATGTCCACCACGCCGAATTCACCCACTTCCTCGATTGAAATTTCGCAACCGGTTTCACGCTGCATCTCTTGGATGACCTTGCCACCGGTCCCGATAACCGCACCGATGAATTCGCGCGGAATCCGGATTTGGACGATACGCGGCGCATGCGGCTTGTAATCTTCCCTCGGAGCCGGCATCACTTCGAGCATCTTGCCCAGGATATGGGCGCGCCCCCGATGAGCCTGCGCCAAAGCCTTGGCCAGAATCTCGTAAGACAAACCGTCAATCTTGATATCCATCTGGCAAGCGGTAATCCCTTCAGGCGTACCGCAAACCTTGAAGTCCATGTCGCCCAAGTGGTCTTCGTCGCCCAAAATATCGGACAAGACCGCATAGTTCCCTGTCTTGGGGTCGGTAATCAAGCCCATGGCAATCCCGCTGACCGGACGCGAAATCTGTACCCCGGCATCCATCAAGGCCAAGCAACCGGCGCAAACCGTGGCCATCGAAGAAGAACCATTCGATTCGAGGATATCCGAAACCACACGGATCGTATAGG
The DNA here is from genome assembly GCA_944321885.1 of uncultured Bacteroidales bacterium. Classification (GTDB taxonomy): domain Bacteria; phylum Bacteroidota; class Bacteroidia; order Bacteroidales; family P3; genus Pullibacteroides. The sequence continues at coordinate 1,901 of CALUNB010000073.1, forward strand.
GATTCTTTTCCCCTGTCGGCAAGACTTGTTTCAAAGCCCTGAGCGCCAAGTTCCCGTGACCGATTTCACGACGGCCCGTACCCCTTACCGGCTTCACTTCCCCGGTAGCAAAAGGCGGGAAATTGTAGTGCAGGAGGAATTTGTTGGAACCTTCCACAATCGCCCCGTCGATGGTCTGTTCGTCCAGCTTGGAACCCAATGTCACCGTACTGAGCGACTGGGTTTCGCCCCGCGTGAAAATGGCCGAACCATGAGGCCCGGGCAACACGTCCACTTCGCACCAAATCGGACGGATATCTTCCAGACCACGACCATCCAGACGAATCCGTTCCTTGAGAATCATGTCGCGGACGGCATCCCGGTGTACATCGTGGAAATAACGGCTGATCATGAATTCCTTGCCTTGCAAGGTTTCGGGCGTGAAATTCTCCTCGATGAAAGCCTTCTTGATATCATCGATTTTCTTGGCACGCAACTTCTTGTCCGCAATGCACTCACGAGCGCAGTCGTAGCACTTCTGGTAGCATTTTTCGCGAACCAAGGCACGGAGGTCCTCATCGTTCACTTCATGGCAATATTCGCGCTTGGGCTTGCCCACTTCCTTGGCCAGCTCCATCTGGACCTGGCACTGGACCTTGATAGCCTCATGGGCCACCTTGAGAGCTTCCACCATCACTTCCTCGCTCACTTCCTTCATTTCCCCTTCCACCATCGAGATGTCGTTGATCGTGGCACCGACCATCAATTCCAAGTCGGCCCGTTCCATCTGGGCAACCGAAGGGTTAATCACGAATTGACCATCCACACGAGCCACCCGCACTTCGGAAATAGGCCCGTTGAAAGGAATGTCCGAAATGGTCAAAGCGGTCGAAGCAGCCAAAGCGGCGAAAGCATCGGGCAAATTTTCACGATCACCCGAAATCAAATAAACCAACACCTGGGTGTCGGCATGGTAATTGTCCGGGAACAAAGGCCGCAAAGCGCGGTCAATCAAACGGGAAATAAGAATCTCATATTCCGAAAGACGGGCTTCACGTTTGAAAAAGCCTCCGGGAAAACGGCCCACGGAATAATATTTTTCTTGATAATCCACCGTGAGGGGCATGAAATCCACGTCTTCCCCCACTTCGGTCTTGCTACATGCCGTAGCCAACAACACGGTGTCTCCACACCTTACCACAGCCGAACCATCGGCCTGCTTGGCAATCTTGCCAGTCTCAATCACAACTTCCCGACCGTCGGGCAAGTTGAACTTTTTTTGCGTACCTAATACCATAACATTAATTTACTGGCTCCGTTCGAGCCGGTCCCTACCAAAAACCGATTGGGATTTTCTGGCAAACGACATGTCAGAACCCTCATCCCGGCACAGCGGCACTGTTCCGGGAATCCCTCATCCTGCCGATAGCTAAAAAACTTCAATACAGCCTCCTACGAACCAGCCGAAGCCTTTTATTCTTTTTATTTCTGGAAACTCACCGAACTGCAAGGCGACCGCCTTGGGGATGAAAGATTCCGGTATCCCCTTAAAAGAAAACCTAAAACATTGATATGCAATGTTTTAGGTTTTCAGCAAGAGTAAAATACAAATCTATGGAACCTCTACCCCTCGTTGCCGGATCCGCCCTGTCCACAGCTTTCGCTTATTTACGCAGATTCAATTTCTGGAGGATGGCACGGTAACGTTCAATGTCCCGTTCCTTGAGATAATCCAACATCTTACGACGCTTCCCGACCAAAGTGACCAAGGCGCGTTGCGTGAAGCGGTCTTTCTTGTTCTCCTTTACATGTTCGGAAAGATGGAGAATCCTTTCCGTGAACAAAGCAATCTGACCTTCCGCGCTTCCCGTATTGGTCTCAGAACCGCCATAGGTCTTGAAGATTTCCTTTTTTCTTTCTGTGGTCAAATACATATCTCTCTTACTCTTTTTCGCAAAATGGAGCGCAAAGGTACATCATTTATTCGAATTTATCAAATCTTTTCCTGCGAGCCTGTCCGGAAAAAACGGCATAACCAAGCATTTGCACAGATTTCCGAAAGCAGGCCGGGCTTGGAAACCGGGCAGGAAAGCCAAGTCTGAATCCGGGACGTGAACCCCCGGAAGCGGACGGACGACCAAACGCTTTCCGGACCTGTCGTTTTCAAGGTACCAATTCGGTATGATGCGCCTTTTCGCCCAAATCCTTCACCCACTTGCGGTACAACTGCCAACTGTTGATGATGTTCTGCCAGATGATATAAGTTCCAAGCCCCATGATGGCCAATGGGGTTTCCCCGTGTTCCGGGACCAAGAACATACCGGCAATCCAAATGCCCAAAATGATGTTCTTCTGCCCCAAACTCTGGCCTCCGCTGATGCTGTCGCCATAATGCCGCCCCAAACGCTTGCCCAGGAAAAACTGAAGAGCACAAATGATCAAGGACGCCAAGGCGAGGCTGACCATCGTCATCGCCCCGGCATGGCTTTGGTCAATCGCGTCCATCATCTGGGCCGCTGCGAAAATCAAACAAGCCGCCCAAAGGTAGAACGAAACTTCGTGCCAACGGGCCAAGGCATCGTGAACCTTACGCAAGGCATATTTCAGCAACATCGCCAATAAAAACGGTCCTGCCAACAAGGGCAACACCTGCTTCAGGATACTCCAGAAAGCCTGCCAGAACGGAACCACCTGCGAAGGTTCATGAATCAAAGGGAACCAGAGCGGGACCACTACGGCCACCATCAGGCTGGAAAGCAGTACATAAGTAGTATTGGAAGCCCCGTCCCCGCCCAACTTCATCGTCACCACCGCCGAAGCCGCCGCCGTCGGGGTCAAGAAGCAAAGCATGGCCGTCTCGGCCAGATCCCGGCTTCCAAGCGCGGTCAAAGCGTAATACATCCCGGCCGCCCCGCCCAGCTGGATCAGCAGGAAAACCGCATGGACTTTCCGGAACCTGATCTGGGAAGGGTCGATCCGGCAAAAAGTAAACAAGAGCATGACAAAAATCAAGTACACCGTTTTGTCGGCGTACTGCACGAAAAACTTGCTGCCCAAACATCCAATCAACAAGGCGATAATCAGCGCCCAGTTTTTGATGAAGTTGACTATCCCGTTCATATCCGTACGATTCCCAAAAAAGAAAAATCCCGGCCTCCCTTGATGCCGGCGGAGCCACCTCCCTATCCGGCAACTCTCCTAAACCCTCCGGACACCTTCGATGAAAACACTTTCCACCTTGTTGTCCCCATAGGAATAGGGCATGTATTCGTAGGTCGGAATCCGTTTGGTGATAAAGAAATTGGCCTTCTTCCCCTTGGAAATGCTACCCAATTCCGCCTCCACACCCATCGCGTAAGCCGTGTTGATGGTCGTAGCGTGAACCACTTCTTCGGGATACATCCGATAGCGCACACAGCCCAAAGACATGACAAACTGCATATTGCCCGAGGGAGAAGAACCCGGGTTGAAATCCGAGGCCAAGGCCACCGGCAAACCGGCTTCCATCATGGTCCGTACCGGGCTGAGCGGCATGCCCAAGAAGAAAGCCGCCCCCGGCAAAACCGTGGGCATGGTACCGCTATCCTTCAAGGCTTCGATTTCCGCCGGCCCCACATGCTCCAAGTGGTCCACCGAAAGAGCCTTGTATTTGACCCCGACCTGGATGCCGCCCGAAGCGGCCAATTCGTTGGCATGGATTTTGGGTCGCAAGCCGTACTTGGCTCCGGCTTCCAAAATCCGTTCGGTATCCTCCACGGTAAAGAAACCTTGGTCGCAGAAAACATCCACGAAGTCGGCCAGCTTCTCCGCCGCCACCGCCGGAATCATCTCCCTGACAATCAAATCCACGTATTCGGTCTGCCGTCCGATATATTCTCGAGGGACCGCATGGGCCCCCAGGAAATTGGCCCGGATAGTCATCGGGGACTTCTGCTTGAGGCGGGCTATGACACGCAACATCTTCAACTCATTCTCCAAGTCCAGACCGTAACCGCTTTTGATTTCGACCGCTCCGGTACCATAGGCACACATCGTCTGCAAGCGTTCCCAAGCTGAGTCAAAAAGCTCGTCTTCGGAGGAGTTGCGGAGCCTGTCCACCGAATTGAGGATTCCACCTCCGCGTTTCGCAATCTCCTCATAGCTCAATCCCCTGATTTTGTCGTTGTACTCGATTTCGCGGCTTCCTGCATATACAATATGCGTATGGGAATCGCAAAAGGTCGGGAACACGAAACGTCCCGTGGCATCGATTTCTTCCACTCCGGCATAGTCCTGTGCCTTGGCTTTCCAAGTTTCCATGCTGCCGAAATCCAGAATCCGGCCTTGGTCGAAAAGCAGATAGGCATCGCCCAAGACTTCCAATTCCTGCATGTCTTTCCCTTTCACGCAGGGAACCGAGGCGGGCAAAACTTGCACCAGACCTTTGATATGGGTTATTACTTGCATCTTTTCTTGTTTTTTGCGTGCAAAATTTTGCAAAGGTAGGAAGTGTTTCGGAACTGGAGCATCCTGGGAGCCGGAGAACCGCCTCGTTCCCGCCTTCCAAGCGAACCCGTCGCGCCCTGGATAAACCCAAATCGGTCATTAGGCTTCGGGCAGATTGCTCGCTTATGTCATGCAGCATGCTTCTCGCCTAGCCGAAGG
>CALUNB010000074.1 GCA_944321885.1 uncultured Bacteroidales bacterium
TAGCCCGTGCCATCGCCCCAGTCCATCTGCACGTCAAGGGTGATGCGGGCATTCTCCTTGCTGGCGAAAGGACGCGTATCCGCTAATCTCAAGGCAACTTTCTTGCCGTTGCCTCTCTTGGCAAAAACAGTGACCGGATCCGGCTTTACCGATTTCCCCTTTTGCAGCCCTGCATCATGAGAAGACAGGCCGGAAGGCGCAACAACGCTCCGTTCAACTTGTTTCTTGGCTTTGAACTGTTCCGCACCGGAACTGGATTTTTTCACTTGACCCATAGACAGACCCATCATCACGAACAGGCCCAGGGTCATTCCGATAATCTTTTTCATAATGGTTTGTTTGGTTGTTAAAAATTCCGGACATGCATCCGTCCTGATAGTTTCCTCGTAAAACTTGCCTTAATTAAACATTAGGTTGACGTTGTGAACCGGGAATTTCCCGGAATGTGCATGGCGGGCAGCGGCAATCCCATTGCCTCTTGGCCCCTTTCTGTAATCGTTCTCTTCGCCTGGCAACTTGTTTTAGTGAATATTCCGTTTTTTTTCAGACTCGGTGGCAAGCCTTCCTCTGTTTAGCAAACCACAGCCAAAGATAAGATTTTTTTTCGAAAAAACACCTATTTCACTAAAAATCGTCCAAAATTTTTCCTTACGCATCAAAAAACACTTTTTTACAGGAACGCACCGGAAAAATCCGTGCATCCACGACAATCCTCCCATTTCCGCAACAGCATGCAAGCAAACCGCACACAGCTTCCACCACCCGCCGAATCGATCCGGACACAACGTTAGTTCCCCAAAGCAATTCTTCCAGACAGAAAAGGAACCCAGGACGACTTTCCCCCGGACCCCTTGGCGTAGAACCAATCCCTACCGCATCAAGCCCCGTAATTCTGGTATTCTTTGCCGTAATCTGTGCAAGTTTGCATTTTTCTTCCATGCTACTTTTGCAAGTCGGGAATCCGAAAAGGGGACCGGCTCCCGTAACCCTTAAAATTCCAAGCCCATGAACATACGAAAGTCTACGTTCCCCTTCCTGCTTGCAGCCTTTTTCCTGGCAGGTTTGGAGCCCCAAGCCCAAAATCCGTCCGCGAGCCTCGGAAAAATCCCAGACTCCTTGGCCGGGAGCAGTTCGACCACCACGAAAAAGCGAACAGATACGAGCAACATCGCCCGGGATATTACCCTGGACGAAGTAGTGGTGACCGGCACGCGCAACGCCACCGACATCCGGCATCTGCCCATGACGGTGAGCGTCATCACGCACCGGCAGATTGAAGAAAGCCATGAAGTCTCGCTGCTGCCGTTGCTGAGCCAGCAAGTCCCGGGCCTGTTCGTGACCTCGCGGGGCGTTTACGGCTACGGGGTTTCCGACGGGGCGGCCGGCGGCATCAGCCTGCGCGGCATCGGGGGCGGGTCGGCATCGCAGATGCTGGTGCTGATTGACGGGCATCCCCAATACATGGGCCTTTTCGGACATCCCATTTCCGATGCTTACCAGAGCATGATGGCCGAACGGGTGGAAGTGCTGCGCGGGCCGGCTTCGGTGCTGTACGGCTCCAACGCCATGGGCGGGGTCATCAATATCGTGACCCGGCAGATGCAGGAAGACGGGGTCCGTACCGGCGTGGATGTGGGCGTGGGAACCTACGGGACCATGCACGCGCAAGCTTCCAACCGGGTCCGCAAAGGCAAGTTCAGCAGCATCGTCACCGCATCGTACGACCGGACCAACGGGCATCGCGAAAACATGGGCTTCGAGCAGTTCGGCGGCTACGCCAAGGTCGGATACGATTTCGGGAAGCATTGGAAAATCTGGGCCGATGCCAATGTGACGCATTTCAATGCCTCCAATCCCGGGACAGTGGACAACCCTATCAACGACAACGATTCCCGGATCACCCGTGGCATGGCATCGCTCGCTTTGGAAAACCATTACCAAAAGACTTCCGGGGCTTTGAGCTTTTTCTACAATTGGGGAAGGCACCGGATCAACGATGAATACGAAAACGGGGAGGAACCCTTGGATTACCGTTTCAACTCCCGCGACCAGATGATGGGGGTCTCGGTTTACCAAAGCGCTTCCTTCTATAATATAAAGGGAACCGGGTGACCGCAGGTGTGGACTACCAGCATTTCGGGGGAAATTCATGGAACCATTATATCGAGACGGGGGAAAACGAAGCGAGCGCCGACCACCATTTGGACGAGGTCGGGGCTTACGTGGACTTCCGGCAGGATCTTTGGAAATGGCTTTCGCTCGATGCCGGCATCCGCTTCGACTACCACAGCCGGACGGGAGGGGAATGGATTCCCCAAGGAGGCCTTTCGTTCCACTTGCCCAAGAATGCGGAAATCAAGGCCATGGTGAGCAAGGGCTTCCGCAACCCGACAATCAGGGAAATGTACATGTTCCCGCCCCAGAACCCGGATTTGCAGCCCGAACGGCTGATGAGCTACGAACTTTCGTTCTCGCAACGCCTGCTGCACGGAGCGTTGCATTACGGGCTAAACCTCTTTTATATAAATGGGGACAATATCATATATGTAGACCGCTCCTCGGGACGGCCTCTGAATGTGAACGGGGGAAGAATCGAGAACTGGGGGGGCGAGGCAGATTTCGGATACCGCATCACCAAGGTCTGGAACGTATACGCCAACTACAGCTGGCTGCACATGGAGAATCCCGTGCTGGGTTCGCCCGAGCATAAGCTCTTTGCCGGGCTGGACTTCCGCCTGAACCGCTGGAGCGCGTCTACCGGCATCCAATATGTCCACGGGCTTTACACCTCGGTGGCGGCAGACGACATCCGGCAGGAGAATTTCGTGCTGTGGGACTTGCAGGCCGGGGTAAGGGTCGGAAGGATTGCCGAAATCTACATCAAGGCAGAAAACCTCTTAGGCCAGGAATACGAAATCAATGCCGGATACCCGATGCCTCGGTTCACGTTCATGGGCGGAATCCGCTTGGACTTTTAGCCTTTGCAAAACGGGTTCCCAAAGCTTTGCCCGGACTCCCGGCATAAAGCCTGCAACCTCCAACTACTTGGCAGACACCATCCTGGAAACGTTCCTGATCCGGATTTCCTGAAAGGCAAGAGGAGGCAAGAATCGTACCCAAACTCAATATCATATTCATATGAAAACATCTGCAATGAGCCTGTGGCTATCCTGCACGATAGCCTTCACCGCCCAAGCTTGCGGCCCCAAGCAGGCGGCCACGGAAAACATCGGAAACCAATCTTCGGAATCGACCGTACCCAAGGTGTATTATTTCAAGGAAATCAACCCGGAAAACCTGGTTGCCGTTTACGAAGCCTTGGGCCGGGAAGCCCAAGGGAAAGTCGCGGTCAAGATTTCCACGGGAGAACCGGGCGGACACAACTTCCTGGATCCCGACCTTATCAAGAATCTGGTACAGAAAGTGGATGGTACCATCGTGGAATGCAACACGGCCTATGAAGGCCGCCGCACAAACACGGAAGAACACCGGAAAGCTGCGGAGGAACACGGTTTCACGGCCATCGCCCCGGTGGACATCATGGATGCGGAAGGGGACACGGCCTTGCCGGTATCCGGTGGCAAGCATCTGAAAGAGAATTTCGTGGGTGCGCACCTGCTCGACTACGACTTCCTCATTGTCCTGTCCCATTTCAAAGGGCATGCGATGGGCGGTTTCGGAGGCGCCATCAAGAACATGTCCATCGGTATCGCCTCTTCCGGAGGCAAGGCCTGGATTCATACGGCAGGCAAGACCAAAACCGACCTTTGGAACAATCTTCCTGAACAGGATGCTTTTTTGGAGTCCATGGCTGAAGCGGCCAAATCCGTTGCCGATTATTTCGGGAAGAATGTCTTGTATATCAGCGTGGCCAACAATCTTTCAGTAGACTGTGACTGCGACAGCTCGCCCGAAGACCCGCAGATGGGCGACCTCGGCATCCTCGCTTCTCTCGACCCGGTCGCCTTGGACAAGGCTTGCACCGACCTGGTCCGCAACTCGGATGACCATGGCAAAATCCATCTGATCGAACGCATCGATTCGCGCCACGGCATGCACACCCTGGAACACGGGGAAGCCATCGGCTTGGGGAGCCAGACCTACGAACTGGTGGAATTGGATTAATAATCTGTTGAACCCGGCCTCTGAAAATCCAGCCTTTTTAGGACCGTAAGAAATCCTGAACAGATTCTAAGCTTCTCCGAACAGGCAATGGACGGAAGACCCGGAGGAATATCGAACTGGAAGGAAGCCTTTCCCCGGGTTTGCGATGCCGACTCCATGCGTCCGACAGTATCCCGGCGAGGTCATCAGGCAGGAAGCCCGATGCCCCTCCGGGATAATCTGTTACAGACCGGACTTTCCTATGAACACGGCATCCGGCTTCACCAACTTTCATCCATCAGGAAACCGGCGATATGCCGGTGCCTTACGCCCTCGATATTGTCCCGCCAGACCTCGTCCAGGCTCAACACGAACTTGGGGTAATGGTCGTTGATGGCCAACAGGGGGGCGAACTCGCGTTCCACCGTTGCTTCCGACTCCATGCGATATGTCACTTGGATATAAATTTTCTCATCCCTGCGGATGCCGACGAAATCCACCTCCTGGCTGCCCTGTTTACCAATGCAAGTGTCGTACCCGCGACGTCTCATTTCCCAATAAACGATATTCTCCAAGGCGCCCGAAATCATCCGGTCCTTATACCCCATGACCGCATAAACCAACGACAAGTCGCTGACAAAATATTTGTCATTGGTCTGCATCAGCTCCTTCCCTTTGATGTCGTAACGCGGCACACGCTGAATGATGAAAGCACCCTGCAAGGCATCCAGGTAATTATAAACGGTATTAATGTCCACCTTCCGTTGCTGGCTCTTGAAATAATCGGCGATATTCTTCGCATTGAGCCGGTTGCCGATATTATCGAACACGAATTTCACGACCCGTTCCAACAACTCCACGTTCCGTATGTTGTGCCGTTGCACCGTGTCGCGCAAAATGACGGAAGAATAGATGTCGTACACCAATCTGTAAATGGCTTCATAGCTGTAATCCCCCGTATGGACAGCCGGGAAACCTCCCATGCGGAGATATTTCCGGAACTCATCCCGCAATACTTCCTGGTCTGCAGGCGAAACCCCATGGAACAAAAGATATTCACGGAACGACAAGGGCATGATATGGAAACTCACATACCTGCCCGCCAGATAGGTGGACAATTCCGAGGAAAGCAAGCGGGAATTGGATCCGGTCACATAAACATCCACATCCCAATCCACCATGAAGGAATTGACGGCTTTCTCCCACTCTTTCACTTCCTGGACCTCATCGAGCAGGACATAGACCTTGCCCTCCATTCTTTCCACCACATTTTTCACATGCAGATAGAGGGATTTCGCATCGGCAACATCCATCCATTCAAAACTCTCGAAATTCATATAGACGATGTGGTCCTTCCTTACCCCCTGACACTCCAACTCTTTGGTTATCAATTGCAACACAACCGATTTTCCACACCGGCGGATTCCAGCTATCACTTTGATGAACGGCCGATTCATAAAGGGACGAATCTGCCTCATGTACAGTTCCCTTTCAAACATGGCAAAGCATTTTCTATTACAACCGCAAATATAACACTAAAACCATAAATTTTTATGGGTATAACCCTAAAAACTCCACGGACTACGGATTTGCCCACGCAGACAGGAAGCTGGCGGACAGAGGGAGTCCGGCCCGGGTTCAACGGGAATCCTTCTTCAGTTTCCCGAAATAATCCGGGGTCTTCATGTCGGCAGGCACCCCGGCCTTTTTCCGCAAACGATAGATGAAGGTCCCTACCGAACGGGGCGTGCGATGAATCATCGAAGCGATTTCCTTGGCATTCAAGCCTGCCGCTAACAAGGCGGCCAAACGTTTCTCGCTCCGGGTCAACCCGGGAACTTCCTGCTCCAGACGGGAGAAGAAATGAGGATAAGAAGCCTCGAAACCGGCAATGAAGGTTTTCCAGCGATCCTCGGCGCAACCCGATTGGACCAAGCGCAAGATTCTCCCGCAATCCTTTTCCAGTTCTTCGCGGGAAGCCTTGGGGATGGCAGCTTCCAACTTGACGAGTTCTTCCTGGACCGAATGCAGGATGCCATCCTTATAAGTACTGTCTACCGAACCGCTGAGCGCACGATGGCTTTCCGCCTCCACATCCTTCTGCAAGTCGTCCGCCTTCCGGGAAAGTTCCCG
>CALUNB010000075.1 GCA_944321885.1 uncultured Bacteroidales bacterium
GTGCTGGAAGACCCTGTCCTTAGGGCAACAAGAATAAGCACCTTTCGATTAAGCCGGGCGCAGAGCCAAACGAAGTTCGAGCTATGCCGAGGCGGAGAACCGAGCGGAGCGAGCTCATGAACACCTTGAAAACATTTGCGCCGTGAATAAAGGACCGCGGAAGCGAACCTTTCGATTAAGCCGAACGCCATGCCAAGCTTGCTTGCGCATGGCCGAGGTGCCGCCTATCTTTGCAGAACTTATCAGATATCGTTGGAGGCCACATGGACAGAACATTGATCTTGAAGAGTTCGGCAACGGACAAAACGGAAACAGAATACCATTTTTCGATAGAATTTTATGTTTTCCAAGAGAATAGTTCGTACATCGCTTATTGTCCATCCCTTGATATCTCCACCTGCGCAGAGTCGTACAACGAGGCCATAAGCGCCTTTTACGAAATGTTCCAGTTTCATATCGAATGCTGCATCGAAAACGGGACCCTGCACGAAGATCTACTGGCACACCTACCTATCCCTTTTTGCCCTATACCGCTGGTTCGGATGTTTTGGAACATTAGGATATTCCCGCTCTAGTAAGCCCTCGGCAACCATGATGGGAATAATTCTGTTTTTCAGGTATCGCAGATTCTTCCCTACCTTGTTGGCTATGGTCTCCAATGATTCAAAATCAACACACGCATGCAGGATATCCGCACGCAAATCACTGGAAAATAATCTTTTTCGTTTTTCTTCAACTGGAGAGCTAGCAACATTACCGGGACGTCCTTCCTCCCGGAATTTGTCATTAATCCTGTAATGGGTACCGCGGCCGATTCCCTCAGGAATAAGATACCGGTCATTACATAACTCCTTGAACAACTTCGTAATATCGGCACTATACTTGTTTCCCGAAAAAACAGGGTATCACTCCAGCCCCAGTATCCCGGCTATCTCCATCGCACGGTCGGCAATACGCCAGGCCCCGGAAGCTTGCAGTTCTTCACGTCCCCGGAACCCCCAGCTGACCCCGATGGAGCGCAAGCCCGCGTTGGCAGCCGTCAACATGTCCACATCCGAATCCCCCACATAAACCACCCCGTCCAAAGCCAAACCCAAGCGGTCGCACAGGTAGAAAACAGCCTCCGGTTCCGGCTTCATGGCCAAGAAACGGTAACCGGCCGGAGGGACTTCCGAAACCGGCAAAGATTTGGCCAAAGAAGAAGCCGCCGAAGCCGAAAGCCCGGAAACGTGTTCCCAGGATTCCGGAACCAAAGCCCCGCCACCCAACGCGAATTCGAACTTCCAGTTCCCCAAAGGCCCCGCCACGATTTTCTTGGTAATCGCATCCGGCTTATTCGAAAGGACGCAAAGCTTCACCCCATGCCGGGACAACACATCCAGCAAAGAAGCGATACCCGGATACATCCGGGTCTTCACCCAATAATTCTGCCCATAGTCCAGCAGAATCTTGTCGCGGCAACGCTCCACCGTGGCATCGTCCCGGTGTTCCGGCGGCAAAGCATTCCAGACCAGGTTCCGTAAACCCCGGCCCAAGAACAAACCATACTGGGAAACCGGCCAAACCGGGAAACCCTCCTCGGCCAAAGTCCGGTTGGTGGCATCGGCCAGATCTTCCTTGGAATCAATCAAAGTACCGTCCAAATCGAAAACCATGGCCCTGACCGGAGCCTGATCCTCCCGGTTCCCATGTAAAGTATCAAACATTTCCATTTCCTAAAAACGATGAAAAGAAAGCCTCAAACCCATCTCAAAGAACGGATTACAATCAAGATTTTATATCCTCCAACTTGACCAATTTGTTTACGATGGCATAAATCGTAAGACCGGCCGAACTGTGAATCTGCAACTTGGCTGCAATATTCCGCCGATGGGTGATTACCGTATGGGAAGAAAGGCACAACTCTTCGGCAATCTGTTTGTTCGTATAGCCTTTCACTACAAAAGAAACAATCTCCTTTTCCCTCTGGCTCAACGTCTTTTCCCCAACCTCGGCATCCTCTTTCCGATGTGCCAGTTTTCCCACCTTTTCCCGAAGCTGTTCAAAACCATCAAACAAAGATATCGTCTCGTCAAAGCCCTCCAAATCCCGTTGGCTGCGCAGTTCCGTCACCAAGGCGACACAAACCAAATCGGGCATTCCCAAATTGGAACGCAATTTTTGGATGGAACCCAGTTCCGGAAACAAAGGATTGACAAGCAAAACATCCGGCTTCTCCACCATGAGATGGGACGACAACTGTCCCGCCCCCTCCAAGCGGGAGACCCTGAAACCGGCATTCATCTGTTTGAGCATCACGGCCAAACCTTCGGAAACAATATCCGAAGCTTCCACGATGACGAATTTCAAGAATCTTCCCATGGCCCCTATTTTTCAAGAATCTCGATGAGAGGAACCAACATAAAGTCTTCCACCATGTTATGCTGCCTCAAATCCTCGGCACAAGTAAATATGTCGAACAACACGGAATTGAAGACATAGCCAGTCTTCCCGTTATAATACTTTATCAGGATGTCGCGCAACTCCGTCAAACGGCTTTCAATTTCATTGTGCTGCTTCCGGAAAATGGAAATATGGTAATCATCCCCCGCCGTACCTTGCACCAAAGCCCGGATATAGGGAAACACCACCTTCTCCTCGTATTCCATATGTTTGCGGACTTCAGCCGCATATTCATCGAAGTAGCGCAGCACCACCACCGAAACATCCTTCTCCCCATCCATGGCTTCCAAAAGACGTTCCCGAATCGATGGCAATCGGTATTCAAGGAAAAAATCATGTGAATTATGCAAATATTTGACAATCTCCTCCGGGTTCAACTCCTTATCCACCCTCGACGGGACGTCCCCGCTTTGCAGGTTCAGATTCACGATGGCCAAGAAAGTCTTGGTATCTACCCCGTTGCGCTTGCAAACTTCTTCGATGTCGCTCTCCCCGAATCCCATCGGGATGCCGAAACGGCTCAAAACGAACAACATGTAATAGTTTTCACTGACCAAGTTGCACATCTTGTCGTGGGGCCCGTATGCCATTGCTCCCATAAATATTACTACTTTTGATTCTTAGAAGCTGTTTGAGATTTCTTACAGTCCTGACAAGGCTGGATTCTCAGAAACCGGTGTCTGGATTTTGTTTGCCCATCGGGGGGGGCTATTCCAGGTCTGGTTGAGCGATGCTCGAAGATAGCTTGGCTATCCACCTTTGAAAAACGCGGCGCCATCCCTCGAAATTTCCTTCCGATGGCCTACCCAAACAAATTCAAACAGCTTCCTACAAGGAAAGACAAAAATAACACATCCATGCAAAATAACGAAAGCATCCCCCTCAAAACCCTGCTGGACAACATTGAAGGCTGGGCCCCGCTTGCCTTGCAAGAAGATTACGACAACGCCGGCCTCATCCTCGGAAATCCGCAAGCTACCGTACACAAAGCTCTGGTTTGCCTCGATATAACGCCCGAGGTCGTGGACGAAGCCATCCAGCTCCACGCGGACCTGGTTATTTCCCACCACCCGGCCATTTTCAAAGGAATCAAACGGATAAACCCGGCCAGCCGCCTCGGCTATATGATAAAACAGTCGCTCTGCCACGACATTGCCTGGTATGCCATGCACACCAACCTCGACAACACCCTGGACGGAGTTAACTCCTATCTCGCCAAACAGCTCGGCCTGCAAACCCCAAGGCCCCTGATCCCGCTCAAAGGCCTTTACGGGAAATTACAAGTCTACGTACCGTCGAGCCATGCGGAACAACTGCGCCAAGCCTTGGCCGAAGCCGGTTGTGGCATCAGTCCCAAATACGACCACTGCTCATTCTCTTCCCAAGGGGAAGGCCGGTTCCGCGCCCTGGAAAACGCCCGGCCCTTCGTAGGAGAACCCGGCCAACTCCATGTGGAACCCGAATGCAAAATCGAATGCCTGTACCCGGTACACAAGACCCGGCAGGTAATGGCGGTCCTTTTGGCATCACACCCTTACGAGGAACCGGCCTTCGACCTGATGCCCTTGGAAAACACGGCAGCGGACAAAGGCAGCGGAATCATCGGGATCCTGGAAACGCCTTGCACCGAAACAGCCTTCCTCGACCGGCTCAAAACCCTGACCGGTGTGCCTTGCATCCGTCATTCGGGTTTCAAAGGACGGCAAATCCGGAAAGTAGCCCTCTGCGGAGGCAGTGGAGGTTCCTTCATCCATGCCGCCTGTGGCCAAGGAGCCGATGTATATATCACAGGAGACCTCAAATACCATGATTTCACAGATGCGGAAACGGGAACCTGGTTAGTGGATATCGGCCACCATGAAAGCGAACAGTTCGCCAAGCAGCTTATCTTTAACCACCTTACGAAAAATTTTCCTAACTTTGCCGTTTCCATCTCGGAACAGGGCATGAATCCTGTATCCTATTATTGAGCTCGTTATTGAGCTCGCGACACTTGAATCCGGAGAGCCGTAACCTGCAGCAAGACCGGGAAACGGGTCCCGCGACAGAAAAAACGTTAACATTTTCGCAAATACAATATCAAGATGAAGGAAAAGACCGGGCAGAAAGAAGAGAAGCAAATAGTTCCCGAAGAAAGGGACTTGGACATCGAACAAAAGCTCACCGCCCTCTACGCGCTCCAGTGCGTGGACTCGGCCATCGACAAAATCCGGACCTTGCGGGGCGAATTGCCGCTGGAAGTACAGGATTTGGAAGACGACATTGCCGGTTACGATAGCAAGATGGAGAAAATCCAAGCCGAGATGGCCGAAATCTCGAAGAACATTGCCGACCGCAAGGCCGCCATCACCGACATCAAGGCCCAGCTGAAAAAATACGACAAGCAACTCAAGGACGTGAAGAACAGCCGGGAATATGATGCCTTGAACAAGGAAATCGAATACCAGACCTTAGAAAACCAATTGCACGAAAAGCGTATCCGGGAAGCCAACGCCTTGCTGGAAAAGCGCAAAGCGGAACTTGAAAAGATGGAAGAGGCCCGGGCCGAACGCCAAAAAGACTTAGAGCTGAAGAAGAACGAGCTGGATGAAATCGTGGCCGAAACCGAAAAAGACGAAAAGGCCTTGATGGAAAAGTCGGAAGCCTACCAACAGCGTATCGAACCCCGCTGGCTGCGTCTCTACCAACGTATCCGCAACAACGCCCACAACGGCTTGGCCGTGGTTTGCGTGGAACGCGATGCTTGTGGCGGTTGCTTCAGCAAAATCCCGCCCCAACGCCAAATCGACATCCGCATGCACAAGAAAATGATTTCCTGTGAATACTGCGGACGTTTCCTCGTGGATGAATCGATCAAGGCCAAGGCGGAAGAAATCGTGGAAAACGACAAATAAAAGAGAACTTTTCGATTAAGCCGAGCGCCATGCCAAGCTTGCTTGGGCAGGGCCGAAGCGGAGAACCGAGCGCAGCGAGTTCATGAACATCTTGAAACTCTTTGCGCCGTGAATAAAGCTGCGCGAAAGCGAACCTACCGGATAGGGGGAAGGGGCTGTGGCGGAATCGCCACAGCCCCTTCCTGTATCTGTCCAAAACAGCCTTGACAAAGGTCATTATCAGCGTTTCACCACTTTCTTGCGGAGCAAGCCGTCCACATCGAGGAAGTACATGCCGGCAGGATAAGGCTCCATGTCGATTTGGTGTTCCAGACCGTCTGCCTCATGCTGGTAAACCACACGCCCGTTCATGTCGAAGAGGCGGATTGTACCCAAGGCGCAAGAGGAAGCAACATGCAGCTCGTCCAAGACCGGATTCGGGTACACGGACACTTCGATGTCCGCAGCGGACGCACGGGAAGTCGGTTCCACCACATCCACATAATACTCCATGGTCAAGGCGCTCCTGTAAAAATTGTTGCTGGTAATCTCGACGCAGGCAGTGTAAACTGAACTGTGTCAAGTTGGGGTTTGTTGGGTCAGCGTAGGCGGCCATGGCCGCCTACGCTGAC
>CALUNB010000076.1 GCA_944321885.1 uncultured Bacteroidales bacterium
ACGCCGGAACAGCCCAGGCATTCACTCCCGGCAATGCACAATACTTTCTGATATTCTTTCATTTTCTTTGTTTTTTTTCCATGCACGAGGCTGCCCTTCGGAGACGATGGATTCCCATGAAACCTCATAAAGGCTCCAAAAGACCTCGTATTGCCTTGCTTTGACGCAGCCAGACCGAGGCAACGGCTATCCACCGTTCCAAAGACCTGCAACATTCCAAACGGCTGTCCAGAATTAAGCCTGACACAAGCGTCCCGACAGCCGCTAAAGACCCGCGAAGGTACGCAATAATCCGTTAATCCAATCGGCAATGTCCTGGAGTACTTCCTCCGACAGGGTTTCCTCTATCGTGGAATACTCGGTAGACAATCCGGTAACTGCGTGCTGGAAAAGATGGTTCAAACCCGGATATGCCACCACCCGGTTCTCCGGACGAGGCGGCAGCAGGCTTTCAATGGCCGGCAAGTTCTCCGAGGAAAGCACCTGGGTATCAAGCTCTCCATTGAGCGCGAACACCGGACAGCCAATCTTTGCGATGGCCGAAGCCGGGTCGTAAGAGATAAAGAAGTCAATCCAAGGACTTTCCTGACCCAGCACGATAGACAAGTTCAGGCGGGCCTCCAAGGGCAGGCATTCCGCACCGCAGACAGCGACCAAACTGTCCACCACCGCCCTCGGGCTATCCTTGTCCAAGCCTGAAACCCGGTACTCCAGCACCCGTTCCAAAACCGCGCAATAGGCATCGACCAAGGAATCCGGCTGTCCCATGGATTCAAAGGCCATTCTGTTTTGCGTCAACAGGATACTATCACCCGGAATCGCACTCCCGGCCAGGCTGACTATAAAATCCGCTTGGTTTTCGGCCCCTATCATGAAAGCGATGACACCACCCTCGCTATGCCCTATCACGCCCACAGGACCGAATTTCTTGCTTTGACGGAGATAGTTTATACCCGCCAAGGCATCCTGCATATTGGTATACGTCGTGGTAAGCGCGGGATTCCCTTCCGATGCCCCCTTTCCACGGTCGTCGTAGCGCAAGGAGGCGATGCCATGCTCCGCCAGATAATCGGCAAGCACCGCGAAAGGCTTGTGCGACATGATGGTTTCATCCCTGTCCTGCTGCCCGCTGCCGGATACCAGCACGACCACCGGGGTTTTCTTCCGTTTCCCCGGCTTGTAACCGACCGGATAGGTCAGCGTGCCGCAAAGCCTTGCACTGTCCGGCGCCAGGAAGCAAACCTCTTCGGTCTGGTAGTCGAAAGGCGGCTTCGGGGTCTGAGGCCTCCGGGGTTCCCAACTTCCCGGTTCCAGGTTCAAATCGAACACATACCCGTGCTGATGGAACTTGCCTACAATAAGAGAGTGCTCCAGAAGGGTGCCTCCGGACAGAGAGGAATCCGGGTTCCCGGACAACAGTCCTGCTTGCAGACGCCCCGCATAGGAAGCCCCCAACAAGGGGACGGCAAGGGATAAGGAGTCCGTCCCGCAATACTTCACCACCACCGGGAAACCTTTCAGATTCTGTTCAATGACATCCATCTTGCAAACATCCTGCCCCTCTTCATCGGTATCGAGATGGAAAACCATGTGCAAGGATACCTGGCCTGCATCCAGCACCCCGTGCCATGATCCGCTTATCTTTTCCTGGGCTTGGACCATCCAGGGCAACACAGCCAGTCCCAACACAAGTAGCAATCTGTGTGTCATATCTTTCTGCGTTTTTGGGTGAATCCGTCTTTGTGAACGAAGTTCTCAAAGTTAACGAATTTCCATGAGAATGACGCACCAGCCAGAGGCCCCCGTCCCGGAATCAATCCAGCGAAAGCCGCACCGTCACATCCCCTTTGCCCAAGGCGGAAAGAAGCTCGTCGCGGTCCACCCTTTCTATCTTTCCCAAACGGGTGAACGACCAAGTGTTGGAATCGTAATAAATGACGAACTGGTTTCCCAGATACAGAATCAAATCCCCGGCGGAAGTCGTCGTATGCCGGTCGTTCCGTGGCAAATCCGTTCCCAAAGGACCGACTTTCTCCATCCGGGCATAATCCTCCATCCGGATAGTGACATCCCCTTTCGCCAGCAGGGCCGCCAAAGCCTCCGCCGAAGAATTATCCGCCAAAACAGCTGTAAAGCTTTTCCCTCCCTCTATATGCAATTGAATGGTTTTCGTTTTCATATCCTCGATTTCGTTGCCGCCCGCCGCATGCCCTTGCCCGTAACCTGACCCCATAGCTAGGACCGCAAAAACGGGTACAAGCATCCGCAAGACGATTTTCCTTGTTTTCATTATTTAATTTTTCTTCCTGGGAACCCATCCTTTCCGAACCTCCTTGCACCCGATTGTCCCGCTTCTCCGAAGCAAGACCTCCTTGACCAAGAAAACCACATTGGAAGATTCCGGACAAACTGTCAAAAAGCCATTCCCGGACCACTTAGGGACACCTACTCTGCATAATTCCGGAAAATTGCCGACTTGACCACCACTGCCAAAATCGACACCTCACCAATACCTTGGACACCTGCCGACTGTCGCCACAAACCAATCCCAAACGTTGGCATCCCCCCAAACGGATACTAAACCACCCGCCACGGAACGGCATCCCGCGCTTCTTCGGCATCCCCCACAAAGGAAGCAAACCACCTCCGGACATCAGCCCGGACGGCCTCTTGCCCGGAAGTGAGTACATACAGCTCTGTGAAAAGCAAATCGGCTCCTTCCTGACCTCTGCCCCAACGGAACCTTGCCCGGAGATGGTTCCCGCTACCGGTTCCCTATTCACGCTACCGTTTTCCTATTTATACGAGGCCGCGTAAATCCCGACAATATCCTCATCGGTCATCGCCACGCGGTCGCTGCTGAACATCACGCCCATCACATCCCGGCTGTTGCGCATCAAGGTTTCGAACTCCTCTGGCTTGATACCGTAATCGGACATCTTCAAATCAGCCACGCCGCAAGCTTCTTGCAAGCGCACAAGGGCCGTGAGGAAGTCCTCCGGTTTACTGGCCTCCGGCATCCCCATCGCCTGGGCCATGCGGATAAAACGTTCGTCGCAGGCATGATGCTTGATGAAATACTCGTAATAGGCACGGCTTACCATAATCAGGCCTGCCCCATGAGGCAAGTTCGGGTGATAGGCGGAAAGCGCATGTTCCAAAGCATGTTCGCTCGTAATCAGGGTCAAACACATCACGGCTCCGGACAAGGTATTTCCGAAAGCCACCCGGGTTCGAGCCTCCAAATCGTTTCCATCCCTCACGGCACGAGGCAGATAGGCAGCAATATTGCGGATGGCTTCCAAAGCATACATGTCGCTCATCAGGTTGGCGCCCTTCGCAATATAACCTTCGGTGCTATGGAACAAGGCATCGAAGCCTTGATAGGCCGTGAACGCGGGAGGAACGCTCTTCATCAAGCCCGCGTCCACAATCGAAAGGACAGGGAACAAGGACGCATCGCCCACAAATGCCTTTTCAAAAGTATCTTCTTTGGTAATGACCCCCGAATTATCAGTTTCCGAACCCGTGCCTGCCGTCGTGGTAATGGCCACGATAGGAAGCGGTTTGACCCGGATAGGGTTCCGCTTGCCCGAACCTACCGGCACATAGTCCCAAAGTTCGCCCGGATTGGTAGCCATGAGCGCAATCGCCTTGGTGCAGTCCATCACGCTTCCGCCTCCAAGGGCTACCAGGAAATCGCAAGCCTGCTCCCGGGCGGCCTTCGCCCCAGCTTCCACATTCGCCACGGTCGGGTTAGGGGACACGCCGTCGAACACGCAACATTCCACACCGGCCTTGGCCAATTGCTCTTCAGTCCGGGCCAAATAACCGTTGGCCCGGGTCGATTTGCCATTCGAAATCACGATAAGGGCTTTCTTGCCCGGCAGGGGCTGGGAACCCAATTTGTCCAGCATCCCGGCTCCGAACATCACATGGGTCGGGATAAACATGTCGTAATTGAAATTCGTTTCCATCATGGTTCTTGAAAATTTAAATTTCGCATGACAAAAGTAGAACCAAGGGAAACGGGAGAGCGTACCCGTTTTACGGAGGATTTTAACGGATTTACGGATTGATTCCTGGCACCAAACGGCCTCCAGACAGGAGAAGATTCATAATCGATATCCATCATCTATTTCAACCCTTACAGACATCTTGCATCGAGGATGGGAAAACGGAACTCTCCTTTGAATTCCACCGATTCCGAGCCTGCAGGATGCAACCCAGCCACAACAGACCCAAAGGACTGGAAATGCACTATCTTTGCATCCACTGGGATTTACCCCAAATCGGTCATGAGACACGCCGTGTCCGTTCCTGATTGGGGAAATGAGGCTTCCGGGCATCTTGCCCGCTTCTGTCCGCATCCTGTTTCTCGCTACGCCTTCGGCTAGGCCAGAAGCATGCTGCATGACACAAGCGGGCAATCTCCCCAAAGTCTGATGACCGATTCGGGTTTACCCGGAAGAAAGACAAGAAATCACAGGCACAACTTCCAGGAACAAATCCCATACAAGCCAGCAAAACCGAAAAAATGAAAGAAACACTCATATTCCACTTGCGGGAAGGAGAAGAATTCATCCCGCTCATCCAACTGCTCAAAGCCGTCAACGTCGTCTATTCCGGCAGCGATGCCCAGGAGTGCGTGAGCGCCGGTTTCGTGAAGCGGAACGGGGAAACCGAACTCCGCAAACGGGCCAAAATCCGGGAAGGGGAAACCATAGAGTTCGACCGATACTTGATTGAGGTCCAAGGAACGAGCCAAGAAAAGCCAGAAAAAACCTCATAAGATTTCATAGTCGCACTATTTTCAAACTATCCTGTTCCACCTGCACCTTGTTGGTGGCGAAAAAATGAATGCGATAATCCTTAGCCCATTTTTTATACTCTATCGGATCGGCAAAAAGCAAATCGTTGAAAGCTGTTTTCTTTCGAGGAAAGGAAATCACTCCATACACTTTCTCCTTGTCCAAAATGCCGCTGCTTCTAAACGCCTCTACCGTTGATCGAACCTGTTGCTGCGCCTTGGAACGGTAATCCGGAATATTCTAAGAAGCTGTTCAAGTCGAAAACAGCTTCTTAGGTCTTGTCATAGCTCACCTTTGCTCGTTTCACCGGGAACCGCTTGGTTCCAGCCGTATCCCAATCATGCAAAAGGGTATGCCAAGAACCCGGTCCTCGCATCGGCTGCATGGCCTCGGACCGGACGGACTTGACACACCCTTTCCTGCGGACGGACTCCGCCTCGCGGAATCCAGACTTCCTACTTACTTATAGTATTCCAATTTCCCGTTGTTGAACGAAGCGATGAAATCCGCATGACGGGCCACCATGCCCTTGCCGTAGTCCACGAAGACCTCGGCGCTCTTGCGGAACATCTCGCTGCGGTCGGCATCCAACACGAGCAGATGGCCCAGAATCGTGTAACCGGCCATTTCCACCAGACGGCGGGCGTTGAAATCCACCGCCTCGTTGTTGTCCAAGCCCTTGACCGTTTCCACCGCCTTGTCCAAAGCCGCGTGCATGGCCTTCAGGCTGTCGCGCAGGGGCTGCAATTCCGCCTTCACGCTCTGGGCCTCGTAACTTTCAATCAATTTGGAAGCATTGCCGTTGAGGACGTGACGGATGGCCGCCACCACCTGCAACTGCGAAGTCCCCTCGTAAATCGTCAAGATACGGGCATCGCGGTAATAGCGTTCCACCGGGAAATCCTTCATATAACCGGTTCCCCCATGAATCTGGATCGCATCGTAAGTAACCTGGTTGGCATATTCGCTGGAGAACATCTTCAAGATAGGCGTCAACAAATCCGCATTGCGCTGGTAGAGCTTCATCTCGGC
>CALUNB010000077.1 GCA_944321885.1 uncultured Bacteroidales bacterium
CTCGGCCAAACTCAAACCGTGCCGGTTTGGTTCGGCGCTCGGTTTGCACTGTTTTTCGAGTCTCGAACTCAGTCACGAACCGCAGTGCAAGCCGAAGGCAGAGGGCAAGTTTTACTTGCACTCTGCTGAGGCGAAGCCTGCGCTCGCTGCGAAGCAGCAACAGTACGCTCCTTCGTTCTCGCTCTCAGCGCCTTGCATCTTACTCACTCTGACACACCGCCTGAGATTTGTTTCAAATCCCTATTTTGATACACCTTCTGGAACGCAGCCCGCTATCGGGTCGCGCCCGAATTTTCCGCAAACGCTTCCCCGACAGCTCCGGCAAACAAATTTGGACGTCTTCTAAAAATCTAAGATTTTGTTACTATCTTTGCCGATAGGACCAAGATAGCTTGGTCTCGGACAGCCTCCGGGAACAAGACAGCCCGGAAACGGGGGGCAATGGAAGGTTCCAGCCCCGCCAGGAAACCAAGGAAAAGAGCTTGGGAAAAGGTTCGCCCGGTTTCCTAAAAAAAACAGAAAATCAAAACTATGCCAACTGCAAAAGTCCTCTGGATCGACGACGAAATCGACCTGCTCAAACCCCATGTCATGTTCCTGCAAGCCAAGGGATATGAAGTGCTGACCCTCAACAACGGGGCGGACGCGATAGAAACCCTGCGGAACCAAGCGGTCGATATCGTTTTCCTCGACGAGCAAATGCCCGGGCTTTCGGGCATGGAAACCCTTTCCAAAATCAAGGAAAACTTCCCCACGCTGCCCGTGGTCATGGTCACGAAAAGCGAAGAGGAAAGAATCATGGACGAAGCCATCGGCTCCAAGATTTCCGACTACCTTCTCAAACCCGTCAATCCGGGACAAATCTTGTTGGCCATCAAGAAACAACTGGAAGCCAAACGTTTGGAAAATGAAAAATCCACCGCTTCCTACCAACAGGAATTCCGCGAAATCGGGGCGAACCTCTCGCCCAACCTTTCCTACAAGGAATGGGAAGACCTCTACAAGAAGCTCGTTTACTGGGACATTGAATTGAGCAAGACCGATGACGAGGGCATGCGCGAAATCCTGCACAACCAAAAGGACGAAGCCAACCTCCTCTTTGCCCGTTACATCGAAAAGAATTACATCGATTTCCTTAAGAAAGGTTCGGACAACGAGTTCGATATGTCGCATACCGTGTTGAGGAGAAGGCTTTTCCCGATTCTCAACAACGATTTCCCGGTCTTTTTCATCTTGATCGACAACCTGCGCTACGACCACTGGAAGGTCTTGCAACAACGCATGTTGCCGTATCTGAAGACCATCAGCGAGGACACCTACATGAGCATCCTGCCCTCGGTGACACATTACGCCCGCAACAGCATGTTCGCCGGCCTTTTGCCTTCGGAAATTGAAAAGAAATACCCCGATTACTGGGTAGCCGAGGATTCGGGCCAATACAAGAACCAGAACGAGAAGTTGTTGCTCGAAGAATGCCTCAAACGCTTCGGCAAGGAACCCAACTTCACCTACAACAAGGTTTTGAACCAGTCTTACGGGTTCAAAATCATCGACTACCTACCCAAGATGATGTCCACTCCTCTCAACATCATCATTTACAACTTTATCGATATGTTGTCCCACGCCAGCACCGAAATCGAACTGCTGCGCGAAATGGCCAACGATGATGATTCCTACCGCTCCTTGGTAGGCTCCTGGTTCGACCATTCCCCTTTGTTGGAGTTGATCAAGAACTTGGTAGGGCGGAAAGCCATCGTGATTGTCACCAGCGACCACGGTTCCATCCGGATTACCAATCCCGTGCGTATCAAGGGCGACCGCGAAACCAGCGTGAACCTGCGTTACAAAGTCGGACGGAACCTGGAGTTCAACCCCAAGGAAGTCTTCAGCATCCGTAACCCGGGCGAGATTTTCCTGCCCAAGGTGAACATCACTTCCTCTTTTGTTTTCTGCCGCCAGAACGACTTTTTCGTTTACCCCAACAATTTCAACCAATACGTGGCGTATTACCGGAACACCATCCAGCACGGGGGCATTTCCTTGGAAGAAATGTTAGTTCCCTACGCCGTACTTCAACCGAGGTAACATGGAAGACGGTATTTGCAATTTGACGGCGCAAACGCCTGAAGACCTGCCTCCGGCGGCACGGCTCCTCTTGGAAAACTTCCAAGAGGAGCGTGTTTTTGCATTCTTCGCCCCCATGGGTGCAGGAAAAACGACGTTCATCCAGGCCTTGTGCGCTTGTCTGGGCGTGGAAGAGAACGTGGTCAGCCCCACCTTCTCCTTGGTCAATGAATATTCCTCTCCCCAAGGTCCTGTTTACCATTTCGATTTTTACCGGCTCAAAAATGCCCGGGAAGCCCTTGACATAGGTACGGACGAATATCTGGAAAGCGGGAATTATTGCTTTTTGGAATGGTCGGAAATTGCCGAACCCATCTTGCCTTCCCGTTATGTCAAGGTGGAAATCCAAGTGGACGAAGCCAACCAATGTCGCCATATCCGAGCCTTTTGTCCCGGAAACGAGGAACTTGGCAAACAAAGCAACCGGTTCGAACCGGAGGAAAACCTTTGTCCTGAACCCTCAAAAAACAGTCCCCATGGAATGCGTGCTTGACCAAGGATGCCCTATCCATATCGGGGAAAACGCTGTACAATTAGCCGATGAAATCCCCCTGCGGCAATCATGCCGTAACTGTGTGATTCTTTGTGAAAGCAATGCCGCGAACCTAATTCTGCCCCCGTTCCTGGACCGTTGCCCCAACCTGCGCAAACAGCCCGTATATTATCTGGATTCGAGCGAAAGCCGGAAACAGATGGAAAGCCTGTTGCCACTATGGGACGCTTGGGTCCGGGACGGCATGGACCGCCAGACCTTGGTCATCAACATCGGAGGCGGGGTCCTCTGTGACATGGGCGGGTTCGCCGCTTCGGTCTTCAAAAGGGGCATCCCTTTCATCCATGTTCCCACGACCCTGCTTGCCATGGCCGATGCCTCGGTAGGTGGTAAAAATGGGGTCAACCTACACGAAACCAAGAATATCCTTGGAACTTTCCGCCGACCCGAAGCCGTCTTGGTCGACCCGGTTTTCCTCCAAACCCTGCCCCGGCAGGAGCTTCTTTCGGGAATGGCCGAAATCATCAAGATGCAGTTCATTGCCAACGCGGAAGCATCCATCGAATCTATCGAAGAGGCATTCCGCTCGAAGGAACGCCTGTCCGAACTTCTTCACTTTGCCATTGCCCGGAAAGCGGAAATCACCGGAACCGACTTCGAGGAAGCAAACCTACGCAAGACACTCAACTTCGGCCACACTTTCGGCCATGCGTTCGAAGCCCTCGCGCTCAAACGGGGCGAACCCATCCCCCACGGGATTGCCGTCGCCCACGGCATGGTTTGCGAACTTTACCTGTCCTGGCTGATGACCGGCTTGGACCGCGAGCTTTTTGAACAAGGTTTGGACTGGCTCCAAAAGCATTACGGAATCTTTGCCTTTTCGCCGGAAGACATCCCGGATTTGATGGGATATATGAAAAACGACAAAAAGAACATCGAAGGGAAAATCTATCCCATCCTGCTGTCCGCTTTCGGGAAATGCCGGTTCGACCAAGCCGTTCCCGAAAGCCTTTTGGAAAAGACCTTGGCCGCCTACCCTTTTTTTTAGGGCCTGAAAAAATTGATCATGAACCCGATAAACATACAATTCAAAAACAAAAACCTCAAAGGCGAAATAAAATTGCCCAGTTCCAAGAGCATCAGCAACCGCTACCTTGTTTTGCAGTTCTTGGCCGAAGAAGATTTCGAACTCCGGAACCTTTCGGATTCGGAAGACACAAAACTGATGCAGAAACTTTTGGAAATCATCGAGGAACACGATGAAGAGGACGAGGACGAAGTGGTGTTGGACTGCCTGAACGCCGGGGCAGTCATCCGTTTCCTGACCGCCCAGCTTTCTTTCCGGGCCGGAACCTGGGTCCTGACCTCTTCCAATCCCAGGATGAACGCCCGTCCCATCGGCCCCTTGGTGGATTCGCTCCGCTCCTTGGGTATCCAAATCCAATACTTGGGAGAAGAAGGCTATCCGCCCCTGAAAGTAACGGGGAAACCGGAAGCCTTGCAGGAAAATGCCGATTTGATTAGTGTGGATGCCAGCCAGAGCAGCCAGTTCGTGTCGGCTCTGATGATGACCGCCCCGCTTTTTCCTAGGGGCCTGCATATTGAAATGATGGGCGAAACCAAGGTTTCGCTGCCTTATATCCAAATGACCGCCCAGCTGATGCGCAACTGCGGGGCCGAAGTAGTCTTCATCGATGGCAGCAACATGTTCATCGACGGGCCTTTGCATGCTCCAGCCCAAGCGCTTATCGAATCGGATTGGACCTCGGCCTCCTATATTTACGGTCTCTTGGCCCTGGCCCAAAGCGGACGCATCGAGTTGCCGCTCCTGTTCGAGGACAGCGTGCAAGGGGACTGGATTATCAGCGACTGGTTCGAAGATTTCGGCATCGAAACCGAATTCCTCGAAGACCGGATTATCTTGGAAAAGCAAGCGGATGCTGAAATCGACCGCAGTCCCAAGGAATACGACTTCGTGCATCACCCGGACTTGGCCCAGACCATGGCCGTCTGCTGCGCGGCTTTGGGCATCGAAGCCCGTTTGACAGGTATTTTCGGCCTCAAATACAAGGAAACCGACCGTATCGTGGCGCTCAAAGAGGAATTGGAAGCCTTGGGGGCCAAAGTGGAATGCACCGAGTCGGAGATCGACAACGAGCTGCATATCTTCCCCTCCGAGCTGCATCCCGAAAACCATGTCATCCGGACCTACGGGGACCATCGCATGGCCTTGGCATTCTCGCTTTTAGGCATGAAATACGGGAAAGTGACACTCGAAGACAAGGAGGTGGTCAACAAGTCTTTCCCCGGTTTCTGGTCGGTACTGAAACGATTGGGAGCCAAGATCTAAGAGAGGTCGTTTACTTCTTATCATCCTGAAGCTGGCGGATATCTTGAAGCCGGTTCCAGGATTTTTTTTGCTTTCGGGAATCCCAGGGAACGAATCTTTAGATGGGATTCGACCCAAATGACAGACAAGTTACCGAAATCTCCTCCTGTGGGATGCCAGAATGGGTAAGATGCGAGGCGCTGAGAGCGAGAACGAAGGAGCGTACTGAAGTTGCTGCTCCGCAGCGAGCGCAGGCTTCGCCTCAGCATAGCCAGAACGAGTTTTGTCTCTGCATTCGACTTGCACTGCTTTTGCCGAAGTACAGCCTGTTTTCGGTGAAACCAAAGCAACGAAGCCAGATTGCCCATTATCACACCCCAAAAAGAAAAGCGGCAACTTTCGAGAAGTTGCCGCTCCATGGTGCGTCACAGGCTCTCTAGAGGCGAAAGCCTAATAGGAAGAGAGTTATCCTATTTGTCCGACAAGATTTCACCACTTTCTTTAACTATCAGTGTCTTCTTGACACCGTCCTTGGTATTGATAATCATGGCATATTCCTGCTGTTCGTTCTTGCCAGATTGAACCAAGGTATATTCGGGATAACGTTTGCCCACGTTTTCAGTAACGGCAGCGGGGATTTTATCCGCATCCACAGCCGTGAATTTCCGTACATTCTTCTTGATGACCGTATCCTGTTTTACAGGAGCATCGAAGAAAGCCAGTTCGGTGCGGGCCGTGTCAGGTTCTTCGAAATAAGCCAGTTCGGTGCGGGCCGTGTCAGGTTCTTCGAAATAAGCCA
>CALUNB010000078.1 GCA_944321885.1 uncultured Bacteroidales bacterium
GTTCTTGCCGCCGGCGTTGACCGCCACGATGGTCTGGATGCGCGGGGCATCCTTGTTGACCGAAAGGTAGACCTTCAGGCCGTTGTCCAAAGTGTAAATCCGGGTTCCCATCGGGTCTCCCGGAACGCTTTCGTAAGCATACTTCTTGCCGCAAGAGCTCAGAAGCAGGGCCGCCGGCAATACCAGCAGAAGCCCGAGACGAAATCCTGTCTTTTTCATTGTTATGACTTTTATAAAAATAAAAATTTGGTTATTTATCCAGTCGTCACACTGAAGATAGCCCTATCCGGTAAAGCCCCGGCAAGCCCGGCTCTGCGCCCGGTTTCCCCTCTCCTTGGCATGGACAAGGATAACCGGACATCCGTACCCTTGGCCTACGAGCCTAAAAAACAGGCTAAGTTAAAACTTTTCCCGCTCTTTTCCCAATAATGGCAGGTTTTCTATCCCGAATCTTCATCATCACGACAAAGAATCCCTACCCACGCTTACGAGTTTAGCGGATTCTTAGTAAATTTGTATTTTTAAACCCATATCCAAGCTATCATGAGCGACGAAAACCGAGGAACCGAGGCCGAATCCGAAAAGCGGCCTTCATTGAACTTCATCGAGGAAATCATTGAAAAAGACATTGCCGACGGCAAAAACGGGGGACGTGTACACACCCGTTTCCCGCCCGAGCCCAACGGATACCTGCACATCGGCCATGCCAAATCCATCTGCCTGAACTTCGGCCTGGCGCGGAAGTACCATGGCAAGACCAACCTCCGTTTCGACGACACCAACCCCGTGAAGGAAGACGTGGAGTACGTGGACTCCATCAAGGAGGATATCAAATGGTTGGGATTCGAATGGGACGGGGAGTATTACGCCTCGGACTATTTCCAGCAACTCTACGAATGGGCCGTACAGATGATCAAGGACGGCAAGGCGTATGTGGATGACCTGAGCCAGGAAGAAGCTTCGCAATACCGGGGGACCCCGACACAGCCGGCCAAACCCAGCCCTTGGCGCGACCGCAGCGTGGAAGAGAACCTGGACCTGTTCGAACGCATGAAGAACGGGGAATTCCCCAACGGGTCCAAGACCTTACGGGCCAAAATCGACCTGGCTTCGCCCAATATGCATATGCGCGACCCCATCATGTACCGTATCCTGCACCAGCACCACCACCGTACCGGTGACCAATGGTGCATCTATCCCATGTACGATTACGCCCATGGGGAAAGCGACTCCATCGAAGGTATCACCCACTCCATCTGCACCTTGGAATTCGAAGTCCATCGCCCGCTCTACGACTGGTTCATCCGGACCTTGGGCATCCATGCTCCCCAACAGATCGAGTTCGCCCGCTTGAACCTGAGCTACACGGTCATGAGCAAGCGGAAACTGCTGCAACTGGTACAGGAAAAATATGTTTCAGGATGGGACGATCCCCGTATGCCGACGATTTGCGGCCTGCGCCGCCGGGGTTACACACCCGAATCCATCCGCTTGTTCGCCGAAAAAATCGGGGTGGCCAAACGCGACAATGTCATCGACGTTTCCCTGCTCGAATGGTGTGTGCGCGAAGACCTCAACAAGAAAGCCCAAAGGGTCATGGTAGTCATGAACCCGGTCAAGCTCGTCATCGACAACTATCCGGAAGGCCAGGAAGAGGAACTGGAAGCGGTGAACAACCCCGAAGATGAAAGCATGGGAACGCGCATGGTCAAATTCTCGCGCGAACTCTATATCGAACGCGAAGACTTCATGGAAAACCCGCCCAAGAAGTTCTACCGGCTCTCGCCTGGTACCGAAGTGCGCTTGCGCTACGCCTACTTTGTCAAATGCACCCATGTCGTCAAGGATGCCGAAGGCAACATCACCGAAATCCACTGCACCTACGACCCGGCTTCGCGAGGCGGGAATTCCCCCGACGGGCGCAAGGTCAAAAGCACCCTGCACTGGGTATCGGCACCCCATGCCAAAGACGTGGAAGTAAGGGTGTTCGACCGCCTTTTCCGCGTCCCCGCACCGGACGAAGTGGAAGAAGGGAAGACCTTCCTCGACAACCTCAACCCCGACTCGCTGCACGTGCTGCCGCATTGCAAGGCCGAAGCCTTCCTGGATGGCTTTGAACAAAAACCGTTGAGCCATTTCCAGTTCGAACGCATGGGCTATTTCAGCGTGGACCCCGACAGCGCCAAGGAAAACCGCCTGATTTTCAACCGGACGGTAAACCTCAAAGATACCTGGGCCAAGGAAAGCGCCAAGAACAATGCCTAAAGCCTTCCTTAGAAAAAAACAAAGTTCCCCAACCATCGCCAAAGCGGCGAAACTCATGCTTGCCTTCTGCTCCTGTTGCCTGCTACCCTGTGCTTGCCGGCAACAGGAGTGGGGGACGGTGGTTTGGGAACTTTCCGGTTCCCGGAACCGTAATTTGGCTGTCTTCGAGATTTCGGCCCGCCAAGGCAGCCGCCTGATAGACTCGGTCCGGATCGACCCGCAAGGGAAAGGGGAATTCCGCCTGCCGGACGATAGCCTACGCCTTTATGCTTTCGCCGCCCAAGGAAACGCCAACCTCCTTTTCCTGACAGGTCCCGTGCAAGGGACACTGCAAGTATCAGCCGCCTACGATTCGTTAGCCGCCACGGTGCTTGTCCGGGACGGGAGTGCCGGGTTCCAGGAAGAAGCCAAGGGCATGGAAGGGAATACAGCCAACAAAGCTCTGGTTTCCTACCAAAAACAGGTAAATGCCACCGGCAAGGCATGGGAACGCATCGACCGTTATTGGAGCGAAAACTGCTACCGGGTAGAAGATGCGGACGCGCTTTACGCCCGTTGCCGCCATGCAAGCGACAGCCTGTTCCAAAGCTTGAAACAAGAAGCCGAAAGGCTTTGCCTCCTGCATACCGGAAGCCTGCTTCCGGTTTTCGTGTTCAACAAGACCCTGGGCAACCACCTGGTATTCGACCTGGAAAACGACCAGGACCGGCAATTCATGTACCGCTGCGCAAAAGCCATGCAGAAGGAACTTCCAGCCAACGCCCATGTGGAACGATTGATGTTCAACCTGGATCGTATCGAAGCCTACAAACAATACGGACGCTTGCAGGAGCAAGACCGGCAACAGGAACAAATCCGGCAGAAAGCCTCCGCCCCAGGAACAGGAGGAAGTTCCCCGCTTTAAAACCCAAGCCCCCATCTTTGAAAACCAATGACAGCTGACGAAATCCATATAGACCTGCTGCCAGGCAAGAAGATTTTCTTCCTTTCCGATTTCCATCTGGGAGCATCCCGCTTGCCGGAATGCCGGGAAAGGGAAAAGAGAATCGTGGATTTGCTCAAAGCCCGCGAGGAAGAAATCGGAGCCTTGTTCCTGCTAGGGGACATTTTCGATTACTGGTTCGAATACCGTTTCGTCGTACCCAAAGGCTTCCTACGTTTCTTCGGAATGGTCGCGGGACTCTGCGACAAAGGTATCCCGGTCCATTTTTTCGGGGGAAACCACGATTTCTGGACTGGGGATTACTTCGACGAAGAATTAGGCATGCATACGCATAAGCACTATGCCCGGCTGCATGTGGGCGGGTACGTCTTCCTTGTCGGCCACGGGGACGGATTGGACCCCGAAGAAAAACGGTACCGCTGTATCAAGGCCGTTTTCGACGCCCCGGCCAGCAAACGTATCTACGCGGCCTTGCATCCTTGCTGGGGCTACCGCCTCGCCCATGCGTTCTCGCGTGAAAGCCGTAAAAAATCCGACCGGCGCTACCAAAAAAGGGAACAAAACCCCAAGAAACAACACAACCAGCTCTTTTTCATGCAGGAATACCTGAAAAACGAGCCTGTGGACGCGTTTATTTTCGGACACCGCCACAACCCTTGGATCGGGGAAATCAGTTCCCAAGGTACCAAACCCCTACCGCTGCACGCGGACCTGCCGGAAAAAGGAGGTTCCAACGGGGGCAACAAGAAAAACACGGCCCTCTACCTGAACACCGGGGATTGGCTTCAACACGACTCCTACGTGGTCTTCGACGGGAAATCCTTCCGTTTGGAAGGCCGGCAATTACCTCAAAGTTTGACGGACTGTACCGGACCAAACGGGAAGCAGGACTTTCCCTTGAGCAAGGAAGCCGGTTCTTGAAAGACAATTCAACAAAA
This sequence comes from uncultured Bacteroidales bacterium, assembly GCA_944321885.1. Taxonomy (GTDB): domain Bacteria; phylum Bacteroidota; class Bacteroidia; order Bacteroidales; family P3; genus Pullibacteroides. Next base: position 4,147 of record CALUNB010000078.1, read on the forward strand.
AACTCGACAAAAGAAAAAACGGATGAAAAGCATCATCGCCATCGAAGGCATGGAATTCTACGCCCACCACGGCTGTTTCCCCGAAGAACGGATTATCGGGACTTGGTTCAATGTGGATTTGTACATGAGCCTGGACACGCTCCGGGCACAAGAAAGCGACAGCCTCGAAGACACGCTCAACTACGCCGAAGTCTATACCAAAGTAAAGGCCGAAATGGCCATTTCCTCCAAACTCATCGAACATGTGGCCCGGCGCATCGTGGACCGCGTACTGGCCGACTACCCCATCGTCGAAAAGGTGAAAATCAAGCTCAGCAAGCTCAATCCTCCTCTGGGCGAACGCATCCGGGAAGTCAACATCACGTTTGAGAAAGAGGCTACGCGATAAACAGCGGTGCGTCACAACAGGCAATCTGCAAACCTGCAAAACACCTGTCCTGACGCACGCAAAACTCTACCCAAATTCCTACGAAAGCCACCACCGGACTCAACGTATCACGCCACGGGGACGCCGCAGGACCACATTTTCCATCCTCTCGTCCGAATCGAAGCCGTCCCCTTCCAGCACCAAGCCGGGGCTGACCTTGAGCACATGGACGTCCGAATAAATCTTACGGGTGTCCTGGTTCCAATACAGGGCTTCGGTATAGATGGTATCGAGCGAACGGTAGTCGTACACCTCCACGTTCCGGTAAAACTTCATCAGCTTCTCTTCTTGGAAATTGATGGCCGAGTCGGCAAAGAGGACCACATCCACCGAGGAACCGTCTTCCGAATAAAAGGTGGACTTGACCCCTTTCGGGAACACCTGCAAAGGCTCCGCGTCCTTTTCCTTGCCCGTATAATTGCTCATGACGGGATACTCCATGAAAATCTGGCGCCGTCCCTCGTCGGTCACAAGGCTGTAAGAATCATAAACGGTCTGGCTCGGGGCGGTGGCGATGTCCTTGAAAGGCATGAATACCACCGCATCCTGTTTGCAAGCAGGCAACAAGAAACCCATGCAAAGTCCGAGCGCCAAGCTTCCTATATGGAACTTATTTCTCTTCATTTGGAATAGCAATCGTTTAAACGGTCAAAAGGCAACGTCCGGAATCTTGTTCCGACGCTACCTCAAAGCACACGCCTTGGCAGGAATCTTGGAATCCAATAGTCCAACGATAGCGAAAGCCGCACGTAGAGCAGAACGGAGTTCGAGCTCTGATTATCGCATCGAAAGCGGGCTGCGCCTCAGCATAACCAAAGAAAACCTTGCCTCTGCGTCCGGCTTGCACTGCTCTTGCCGAGACCAAGCTATCTTCACTGAAGGGCAAAGATACAAAAAGGTGAGTGCAGAGACAAATGGAAACGCAGTTTCCAATTTGGCTATGCCGAACCGCATCCTATCTTCGACGACAGTCAAAGATAGCGAAAGGTGAGTGCAGAGACAAATGGAAACGCAGTTTCCAATTTGGCTATGCCGAACCGCATCCTATCTTCGACGACAG
>CALUNB010000079.1 GCA_944321885.1 uncultured Bacteroidales bacterium
GGAAATCCCGAGTCGCGAACCAGGAAACCTCGAATCCATCCGCTTGATTAACACTACGAACGAACCCGGAGACTTGGAAATCCCGAGTCGCGAAGCCGGGACGGAAGACCGGACCGCGTTCGCCCAAAATAGAACTCCCCAATAGAAACCCAGCAATAGAGTTTCCCCAGAATAGAAGTCTCCAAAATAGCACCCTAAAACAGAGGCTCCTAAAAACATAAGACTATGTTAGCATACACTTATCTCGAAAAAGGCAAATTCGCCTTGCAAGAAAAACCGGAACCTGTGCTTCAGGACCCTCGCGACGCCATTGTCCGGGTCACTTTGTCCAGCATCTGCACCAGCGACCTGCACATCAAGCATGGCAGCGTTCCCCGGGCGGTCCCGGGCATCACGGTAGGCCATGAAATGGTGGGCATCGTGGAAAAAACCGGTGCGGAAGTCAAGCGGGTCAAAGCGGGCGAGCGCGTAACGGTCAATGTGGAAACCTTTTGCGGGCATTGCTTCTTCTGCCAGCAGGGTTTTGTGAACAACTGTACCGACCCGAACGGAGGCTGGGCTTTGGGTTGCCGCATTGACGGGGGACAGGCCGAATATGTCAGGGTTCCCTATGCCGACCAAGGATTGAACCGGATTCCGGAAAACGTGAGCGATGAACAGGCTTTGTTCGTCGGGGACATCTTGGCTACCGGCTTTTGGGCAAGCCGGATTTCGGAAATCAAGCCCGGAGACACGGTTCTGATTATCGGGGCGGGGCCGACGGGCATCTGTACCCTGCTCTGCTGTCTGCTGAAGAATCCCGGACGCATCATCGTTTGCGAAAGCCGTCCGGACCGGATCCGCTTTGTCCAGACGCATTACCCGGAAGTCTTGGTTTGCGGACCGGAAGCCTGCAAGGATTTTGTGACGAGCCAAAGCGCGCATGGAGGAGCCGATGTGGTGATTGAGGTGGCAGGTTCCGAAAGTTCGTTCCGCTTGGCTTGGGAATGCGCCCGACCCAATGCGGTGGTAACCCTCGTGGCCCTTTATGACCAAGCTCAACAGCTACCGCTTCCTGAAATGTACGGCAAAAACCTGACGTTCAAGACCGGAGGTGTGGATGCCTGCGATTGCGAGGAAATCCTCCGCTTGGTTTCGGAAGGTAAAATCGATACCCGCCCCCTGATTACCCATCGTTTTCCTTTGAACCGGATTGAAGAAGCCTATCAACTCTTTGAAAGCAAGGCCGATGGTGTCATGAAAATAGCCGTGGAAAACACGGGGGCCGGAACCTCGGTCCGCCCGGAAAAGCATGAAGTCCCGGCTCACCCGGAAAAGCGTTATACGCCCGAACACATCAGCCAGCTTGCGCCCCAGGAAGTCTTCGTGTTCGGCAGTAACTTGCAAGGAGCGCATGCCGGTGGCGCCGCCCGGATTGCCTTGGAAAAATTCGGAGCTGTCTGGGGACAAGGCACTGGTTTGCAAGGCCAAAGCTATGCCATTCCTACCATGCACGGAGGCGTGGATGCCATCAAGCCTTACGTAGACGAATTTATCGCGTTCGCCCATGCCAACCCCGGTCTGACCTTCCTCGTGACACGTATCGGCTGCGGTATTGCCGGTTTCACAGATCAGGAAATCGCCCCTTTGTTCGCCGAAGCCCGGAACTGCCCCAATGTCGTCTTGCCGGAAAGCTTTTGCCAAATACTACAGAACCTGTAAGATGCAGATGCTTTTGGTTACGAAACCCGGAACAGGAGAAAACAAAATGGTTCCAGATGTCCCTCAGGCCAAAAGACCCTGTTCTACCGTAGCGATGTCCGAAACTGAAAATGAATGGATTGAGGCTTCAAGTCACCACCACTATCAGGAAACTCACGGGCCGGAAGCTGCGCTTCAGACTAACAGCCCCCACCCGATTGCCAAAGGTCTTGAAAGCATAGGAAAAAGGACGGCATCCTTAATCCACCACCTCGATCAGGAAACTCACGGGTCGGAAGCCGTCGTTGCAGGAAATCATGGCCGATTCGGGGTTCTTCATCCAACCTTGGTACAAGTCCCGACCGCCATGAGCCAAAGCCATCACGAAAGGCGACATGCTTTGCCATGCGCTATCGCAAAGGCCTTCAGGCTTTTCCCATCCGTTGGCAATGAACACTTGCCCTTCCTGCAAATCGCAAGCATGTTCGATGGGGTTCTCGTAGCGTTCCATCAAATCGCGGTAACAGGCTTTCCGCATGACCGTTATCCTTATCTTTTTCATCGGATGAAAATTCTGCGTTCCCGTCCCGGTTCCTAAGAAGCTGTTTAAATTTATTTGTTTAGGCCATCGGGAGGGGATTTCGCGGGATGGCGCCGCGTTTTTCAAAGGAGGATAGCCAAGCTATCTGACGTGAAAAACGCAAGCAAGACCCGAAATAGCCCCCGATGGGCAAACAAAATCCTGAATCCGGTCCCTGAAAATTCAGCCTTTTCAGGATTGTAAGAAATTTTAAACAGCTTCTAAGACCGGGGAAACCGGTTCAAAAGTACGAAAATACACCTTTTAGACTGCATAAAAAACATCCACCTCATGCGTTTTTTACAAGAATTCAAGACGTTCGCCCTCAAAGGCAATGTCATGGACATGGCTGTCGGTGTCATCATCGGCAGCGCGTTCAGCAAAATCGTCAGCTCGCTGGTCAACGACATCATCATGCCTCCTATCGGGGTCCTGGTCGGGAAGACCAATTTTTCAAAACTCAAACTGGACATTTCCTGGATGCGCGACATCCTGCCCGGCGAAACTCCTGCCGAACCTGTTTATTGGAACTACGGGGCGTTCATCCAGCAATGTGTCGACTTCGGCATCCTCGCCTTCTGTGTTTTCCTGATGGTCAAGCTCATGAATAAACTGACCCGTAAAAAGGAGAAAACCGCCGGTCCAGCAACGGAACCTGTAGCCTCATCTGCACCGACGGCTGTGGTATCGACACCCGGACAAACGCCTGGGAAAACGGCTGTGGTGCCAACGACGACTGTAGCAGCCCATGTGACAACACCCGGTCAACCAGCTGCGGCAGCAACGGTTCCTGTATCAGCGCATGTAACAACACCCGGTCAAACGGCTGCGGCAGTAACAACGCCTGTACCAACGCCTTCTCCGACGCCCACCCAAGAAGAAATCCTCCTGCTTACCGAAATCCGCGACCTGCTCAAGCAGCAAGCCAGAGACAAGGATTGATTCCAGAGGAAGCGGAATAAAGAATAACAGAAAGACAATCGGAATATCCGTTCAGCCATTATAAAGTCTGCCATTCTCCAATCACAACTCCTGGTAATAGAACTGCGCAAAAAATGGTAATGAAACACCACAAACAATGGTAATCTGTTGGCCGCTCCCATCGGGCCGGAACTTTGGAACGCCTCGTCGTCATTGAGAGCATTCCTGTATGGTATCCGGCCATAACCACGGCAACACAGAGCCGTAAACAACACTGTTTCAACGATTTTTCGAAATCGTAAACTGAAGTTCGTGTTTAGCTCAACGCGCCCTAACAGGTCATACTGACGGGGTAACAATCAATCGCCAGTTGCTGTCCGCCGCACGCTGGATATACCCTTTATTGGTCAACTGCCTGATTTGTTTGTTGATGGCTGCCACGTTTACCCCGACCTGCTCAGACAGGCTTGCAAGGGTGATGTCTGGATGTTCATACATCAAATTGAGTATCTTGCTTGTAGTTTCCGCACGAAATTTGACACGTTCGCCATCCAACCACCAGACGTTGTCGCCACGCTCGATAAGGAAGCGGATGTGGTAATCCACTTCCTCCACAAACAACTTGGTGAAGTAAGTCAGGAACTGCTGTATGTTGCGCTTGGACGCATGCGCCCCGAGCGAGGGTGTGTAAATATCCGGATTCATTGATTTTACATCTACAATCCAATGATCCACAATATGACACAACCGGGCTATCGTCCTATAGGAACAAGACAGACAGGTTTCCAAGGTTAGTTTCCACTTCCCACCACAAATTTGCCTGAAGGCCTCCAAGAATTCGACATACATAGTCGGTTCACCGCCACCAAAACAAATGCCTCCACCCGTAGCCTGAAAATAAATATTGTCTATTTTCACCAACTCATAAAGCTCATGAGGTGTAAGCAGCATGATACCCTTTCGAAGCCCCTCTCCCGCATATATCGGTTCATGACATTGCGGGTTCAGGCAATACTTACATTTCAAAGGGCACCCCATAAATGCAACCAAGGTGGTGACCCCGTAACCGTCTGTTCCCATCCGCAGCCTATCTATGGCAAAAACGGGAACCCGGAGACTTCGGAGTCTCGCAGATTCCGCATTCCCGGCTTGTTCCACTACACCGCCAACCATACCATCGGCTTCATTATTCATATTTTTTTATTCCAAGTATTTACCACCACCCAAACAACAAGCCAAACGCCCCGAAAAGATGTGTTTTAAATGATATGTTGTGCTCATTTTACAAAATCAAAACCAACGAAAACCTGTTCTTTTACAGCCAAAGTTCACAACGTTTCTTGTAATGACAAAAGTACGAAGAACAAGCGTACTCTTCACCCTGATACCAGCTAAAACAAAAGCCCGCATATCCCTTTGCGCTATATAACATCCGCCTTTATGCTGAAAAGCCTCCGTTTTTATTTTTGTAGGTGAAATTTTCGCCATGCAGTTTCCAAAATTAGCAACTTCGGTTTATCTTTGCCCAATTAGAAATCATGAATACGAGAATCGATAATATCGGAACCTTAATCCGTAACGAACGGATTCGCCGAGGCATGACACAGGAAGAGCTGGGAGAAAGAGTCGGCGTGGGCAAATCCCAAATCTCCAAAATTGAAAGTGGACGAAGACTGACAGTCCGTACTATTACAAAAGTACTGGACGCACTTAGCTTGTCGGCATCGGTGCGCTTACAGGCGGCGGTTCCCATAAATCGGCACATAATCGGTTACATTGTGGCCAACATAGGCGAATTTGCACGCACGTATGGCATGACGACACGCGAAGCTAGTAACTACTTGAACCGCTACAAGGGATTGGACTTTCTCACTGAACACTACGAAGCCGAGCATCTGCTTTCACTCAACGACAGTGTTCAGGATTTAACCCGTGTTTGTCTCAACAACGGAGGAGGTGTAAGATGAAACTCTACCACGGATCGAACACGGCTATCACCCGGATAGATTTGACCCGGTGCAAACCCTACAAGGATTTCGGACAGGGATTCTATCTGACCGAAATAGAAGAACAGGCCATGCAGATGGCTCGCCGCACAGCAGCTATCTACGGAAGTGAACCGGTCGTTACCGCTTTTAGGTTCGACGAAGTGGCAGCGATGGCCGATGGCACACTATCCGTCAAACGCTTCGCTGAGCCAGATGAGGAGTGGGCGCTGTTCGTAATGGCCAACCGCAGCCGCTAAGGCAATGGGCAGTGTAAACTGAACTGTGTCAAGTTGGGGTTTGTTGGGTCAGCGTAGGCGGCCATGGCCGCCTACGCTGACTGC
>CALUNB010000080.1 GCA_944321885.1 uncultured Bacteroidales bacterium
CCGAAATCCGATTGCCTGCATCAAAAAAACGATGTTCCTCAAACCGATTCTCTTTCACAAAAGAGAAGCCTGCCTGCCTGGCCGGAGAAAAAAAAGCCGGATGCGTGGACACCCAATCGTGGGCAGGATGAAACCCATCTATAATCCGGACATTCCGCCCAATGGAACAGAAACGTCCTATCCAAGCATTGGTGAAATTGCCCAAAGGCGAAATATACGTTCCCCTGCCGATATGCGCACCTGCCATCAAGGTATTTTCACCCACCTTGCAATGATCCTCAATCCTCGTACGGAAGTCAATGTAAGCCTTATAAGATATCCGGGAAGATTTGGCCGCTCTGAAGTATATCTGCAAAAAGAACATGAGAATCCGGCTCGCCAGCCGCTTCAAATCTTTCATTTTCTTCTGTTTTATCGAACCTCTCCCGAAAAGGCCGGACAAAGATATCCAATTTTGCAGAACGGGCAAATCCAATCAAGAAAGCCCGGTGATTAGCATCCGCTTCCTTTTCGTACTTTTGCCGGGACATAAGAGACATTTGAAACCACCATACCATGAAAATATATTTTTACGGTTCGCATTACGACCACGTCTGGGTTCCCCACCAATGCGCCGTCCTGGCTGAGGGTTTGGACCTGCTCGGCCATGAATGCTACGGGGAGGCCGCCAAAATGCGGCCATCCGTCGACAGTCCTGCCATCATCCGGGAATCCCCCGGCCAAACCACCCTTTTATCTTCGGATGTCATCATCGTCGATTCCCACCTGTCCCTCTTCACCGACCTGGAAAACGAACTAAAACGTTTGTTCTCCCTGACAAAGCGTAATATCCCCATTGTGTTCATCGATGAATCGGATGGTTTGCGGACACCCGGTTTCGGGAAACATGCCCGGGCATGTGATTTTGTCCTGAAAAGCCATTTCAACCGCAAGATGAAGTACCCTGGAAGTTTCGTCCCTTGGCAGTTCGGTATTTCCAAGCGCATGATGGATGCCATACATCCCCTTCCTGTACAAAAACGAAAAGCTGCCATTGCGGTCAACTTCCGGGTCAAACACCAATTGAGGGACTACATGAACCATCTTGTCCTCCCCATCATCCATGACTATTGGGAAACTGACACGACCACCGACAATAACAAACCGGAAGAGTTCTCTCCCAACGACCAATTTTTGTTCCACCAAGCCCGGGGACGGCACAATCCTTTTTATTACCAACGCATTTCAAGGAATATGGCCATGGCCGCCTACGGCGGGGTCTTTTGCCTTCCCTTCGGCAACCATGACAAATACACGGCGAAAATCTGCCGTGTGATCAACCACACCATCCCGCTGTTCAAATACGACCGGGTAAGGCAATGGGATTCCTGGCGTTTCTGGGAGTCCATGCTTGCCGGATGCATCACCTTGCACGTGGATTTGGAAAAATTCGGATGCCTGATGCCCGTCATGCCTCTCAACTTCCACGATTACATAGGCATCGACCCCTATCATCCACAAATCTTCAAAGATTGGATTGGAGCAGCCATGGACGAAAGGAAAAAGGGTTCACCCAAGCTCTTGGAAAACATGTCCGCTGCCAGCCGGGATTTCGTCATCAAGAATTACGCGCCACCGGTTGTTGCGGAAAGATTTCTGGACTTGCTCAAAAAAAGTCAAGCCCCTTCCGCCTGACGTGATTCCGTATCATTGCACCGAGTCGAACCGGAACTTTTCCTGGCTGGAAATCTCCCGCATCCGGGGTACAATCCGGGAAAAATGAGCCTGGCGGCCATGCTTGGCCAAGACTTCGGCATCCTCCCATTGTTCCCAAAGCATCACGATACCCGGATCCTGGGGATGAAAATAGTATTGGTAACGGATACACCCCTCGTCTTGCCGGGAAGCCTCGGCCAATTCTTCCATCAAAACCCTGAATTCCTGTTCCTTACCGGGATTTATCCGGTATTCGATATTCAATGTCACCATATAAGTTCTTGTTTATATCTTTTATATCTCCGCCATCCCGACCTATCTTCGCTTTTAAACCCATATTCCGCAAGGATAGCGAAAACGACGAAAGCCAAGCGTAAAAATCAAACCCGTGTTTTCTCCCGCAGGCGTCCGGCCGACAGCAGCATCGACAAGCCCAGCAAGGCCACCAGGACCAACACCCAACGAAGGCCCATCCATTGCGCCAGATGCCCGATAATGGGTGGTCCCATCACGAAGCCGAAAAAGCCGATGGTGGACACGGCATTGATAGCCCGTCCGGCCACCACCCCCTTGTGGCGCGACACGGCACCGTAACAAACCGGCACCACGGAAGACACGCCCAGACCCACCAAGGCGGAACCCGCCGTAGCCACACCCAAAGCCCAAGCCCCCCCCAAGGACGGAGCCAAGACCATAGCCAAGAAGCCCGCCGCCGTCAACAAACCGCTCAGACGCATGATGACCACCGGCCCGAAACGGTTCACAATCCCATCGGCAAGGAAACGGTAAGCCGCCATGGCCAGCATGCAAGCCGTGTAACCGAAACGGATGTATTCCTTGTCCACCCCAAGCTCCTGGTCGAAATAAATGGCGCTCCAATCGTACATCGTCCCTTCGCAGAGCATGCTGCCGAATGCCAAGAAGCCCAACAGGAACACAAACGTGTCCATTCCCTTGAAAATGTTGAAAGTAGGCTTGTCGTCCTTGGCTGTTTCCGAAGCCAAATCCTGTTTCAAGGTGTATTTGTGGCAACACAAGAGTACCAAAAGGCCGAAGCCCAAGACCCCCGCATAGTGGAAAAACGGAACAATGGAATGCGAGGCCATGAACGAACCGACCAAGCCCGAAGCAAACCCGGCCAAACTCCACAATCCATGGAAAGTAGCCATGATGCTCCGCCCGTATTCCTTTTCGACCCCGACCGCCTGGGTATTGACCGAAAGATTGTGCAGGTTGGCAATCACCCCCAAAAAGAACAAAACGATACCGAACACCCACAGAGCCCAGGACGGCATCGTTCCCCCTCCTGCCGGCATCGCCAAATACGGAATCAAGCCCAAACAAGTCAAAGTGAAAGGATAGAGGAAAGCCGCCGACAACAAGGTCCTGCGGCTGCTGAAGCGTTCCACCAGATAACCCGCCAAAGGCACACCCAGCAATTGCCCCAAGGGGAAAGCCAGCAACAAAGTACCCAACTGGCCCTCGTTCAAGTCGAACACTTCCTTGAAATCCGGAATCCGCGCCGCCCAACTGGCGAAAGTGAATCCCTGCAAAAAGAAAAACACCCCGATGGCGATACGGTAACGGACCCTCGGGGCTTCCAACTGCGTTGTTTTGCCGGACATATCCATCGTCTTAAGCTGCTTCCCTAACCAATCCAAACAGCCTCCATACAAGCCGCGAAGATACGGAAAACCGGAGGCAGCACCAAGATATACCGCAATTTCCTACATTTGCAAGTCCGCAAGACCGACCACGACCGCGAAGCACGGAAAACCGTAGAAGAGAAACAATACGTCCGACACGGGTTCAAAGTCAAGGCCGCGCTCCCGGACAGGAAAAAGCATCTCCATGAGATTAGTCGTACAAAGAGCCCTGGATGCCCGTGTGGACATAGACGGGGAAACCTTCTCCCGTATCGACAAAGGATTTTTGGTCTTGGTAGGAATCCAAGACCAAGACAACGAAGACGATGCCCGCTATCTGGCCAGGAAACTCGCCTTGCTGCGGGTCTTCGAGGATACGGAAGGGAAAATGAACCTCTCCATCCGGGAGGTCGGAGGCAGCATCCTCTCGGTTTCCCAATTCACCCTCTACGCCGACACGCGCAAAGGGAACCGGCCCAGCTTCATCCGTGCCGCACGACCGGAACAAGCCGAACCCCTCTACGAATTTTTCAACCGCCTTTTACGGGAGGAATACGGATTGGAGGTCCGGACCGGCCGTTTTGGTGCCGACATGCAACTCCGCTTCACCAACGACGGGCCCGTCACCATCCTGATGGACAGCCAAGACCGGCACGCCTGAACCCGTCAAGACCGGTCAAAGGCAAAACCGGTTCGAAAAAAGATAGAACAATGCGCCAGAAACGATTATCAAGGCTGTTTCCCTTGCTTTTCCCGACAATCCTTTGCCTGACGGGATACCAAGCCATGGCCCAGGTCAACGACCTCAACACCTTTTCTTCTTCACCCCCTCCGGACCAAAGCACACGACAGGACCCGTGGCTGAACGAATGGAAAGAGGAAGTCCCCAAAGGCACACCGGGGCTGTTCAAGAACCGTTTCTTTACCGGAGGAGGCCTCGGTCTCCAGTTCGGGACCCTGACTGCCGTGGAAGTGGCCCCCACGGTAGGCTTCATCGTCCACCGCATGTTCCGTTTCGGTATCACGGCCAACTTCAGCTACTACCGCGATGCCTATTTCAGACCGGCCTTGAGCAGCTATTACTGGGGCGGCAGCTTCTTTGTACGCTTCTATCCCATCCGCCGGCTTTTCCTCCATGTCGAAATCGGAGGAATGAACCAACCCTACGGCATCGAACATGATCGGAAATGGCTGGCCTACCCCTTGGCCGGTATCGGTTACAGCCAGCCTCTCGGAAACCGGGTAGCCCTTACCATCAAGGCCCTCTGGAACTTCAACAACGACGAATATTCCATTTACGGGAATCCGCTCATCAGCATCGGCTGCGATGTAGGACTGTAACCGACTCCCTGCAAGCTTACAGGAAATATCGTCGGATCCGGAACTGAACGGAGCCAAAATTGGAATCGGGAAACCGGTCAATCTGAAAACCTAGCCAAAGGACAAAGGCAAAAGGCAGAACCAAACAAAAAAAGCCCGGCAGACACGGTATCACCGCGCCCGCCGGGCTTTTCCATAATAATACACCACTTCTTAGAAGTTGTTTAAATTTATTTGTTTAGGCCATCGGGAAAGGATCTCGAAAGATGGCAAGAAATTTTAAACAGCTTCTTATTTACCAGCTTTCGCCTTCACGGCATCGGCCTCCTTCAGCATCTCTTCCACCGCCTTTTCCAATTGGAGGTCGCGACCCTGCAACAAAGTCTCAGGCGTGTTATAGACAATGATATCCGGAATCAGGTCCTGGTTTTCCAGGTAATTGCCGTTTTCATCCAAGGTTCCCACCTGCGGGATGCCGAACACGTAACCGCCGTTCAGGCTTTCCCACCATACCGCTGTCATCGTTCCCGGTACCGGCGCCCCGATCAGCTTGCCAATACCCAAGGCCTTGTAGACAAAAGGCGTGCCATGGGCATCCGAATAGTTGTTCTCGCTTACCAGCATGCAGGAAGGCTT
>CALUNB010000081.1 GCA_944321885.1 uncultured Bacteroidales bacterium
TTAAAGGTGTTTGCCTTGGATGGCCGCGTGGTTCTTGCCAAAGAAGTCAAAAGCCGGGAAACGGAACTGAATCTCAGCAATTGTCCTTCAGGGATTTATCTATTGAAGTTGTCCAATGGACAGCGTGTGTCGCATCTGAAGCTGGTCATCCGGTAGACTACCGGACTGGCGCGTTCCGCGCCAGTCCGGAACTTTGGGAAAGCCCCAAAAAAAGAGAGGGCGGTGTGTCATAATGAGCAATCTGCTTCGTTGCTTTGGTTTCGCCGAAAACAGGCTGCACCTCGGCCAAACTCAAACCTATCGGTTTGGTTCGGCTCTCGGTTTGCACTGTTTTTCGAGACTCGAACTCAGTCACGTACCAAAGTACGCTCCTTCGTTCTCGCTCTCAGCGCCTTGCATCTTACTCACTCTGACACGCCGCCTGAGATTTATTTCAAATCCCTATTTTGATACACCCTCCTGGCATGATAGCCTCCTGGCATTTTGCAGGAAGGCTTCCCCTGCTACCGGACAATGAACTTGAGGCTCGTTGTCCCCTTGGCAGTCTTGATCCGGGCAAAGTAGAGCCCGGGGTCGAAGCCGGATACTTCGCATTGGAATTCCCGCTGTCTGATTGGCCTTGAATCGAAGACGACCCGTCCCTGCATGTCGGTCAGGACAAGCTGGAGAATCTCGGATTCCTGGGAGGAGAGGTGCAGCGTTCCGGAAACCGGGTTCGGGTATAACCGCAACCCGGCTGCGACAGCTTCACCCTCATTGCCTGCATCCGGGAGGCAGAACACCTGCTTGCGGATTGTATCGTTGCTCCGGTCGGCATCGTTTTCCAACGCAGTATAGAACAAAAGGTTGTAATGCGTGCCGGGTTCTGACAAATCGGCCGTGAAGCTGATTTCTTTCTGCTCTTGGGCATCCAGGCTGACTTCTTGCTGGCTGGTTTTTCCGTTTACATCCAAGACCACGGTAAACGAGGCCGGGTAGGCGTTTTTGTTTTCTATTCTGGCGGAAACAGTCTCCTGCGCGGAAAAATGTCCGGAATCGGCCGGGCGGGTAAAACCAAGGGCAGCCACATCGGGAATGTTTTCCTGCACGGTGCCGAAGATAGCCCGGATGCTGGGGAATCCTAAGTCTGTCTGCCGCATAACCGGGTCGTAGGAAGTCACATACAAGACCCCGCCTTCTTCCATGTCGGCGGCCAGGCCGAAGCCGGTCATCCGGACGGCGAACATGTACGCACCGGCTTCCAAGGCCAGATTGTCCACCTCGTAGGCAACCTGTCCCCTGTCAGGACCTTTGGCAAAGGCTCGGTCGAACAAAGGGGCGCCTATGGTCTGAAGGCTGTCATTCCAGGGGTAGACAAGCAGACGTATGTCTTTCTCTTCTTCTTTGGTCCAGCCCACGGAGATGGCCGTCAGCGTGTCCGGACTCGAAAGGAAGAACGGAAGCCCGAATTCGATTTCGGATTCGGAACCGACGGAATAGTAGTCCCAGTAGCTGTCCGGGTCGTCCGGCATCCGGTCGTAGGCCAAGAGGCTGTCGTTGACACGGAGTTCCCGGATGGACAGGTTGTCGCTTTCATCGGCATCTTGCCCTGCGATGGGTTCGATGCTGGCGGAAAGGCCTTGCGTGGACAATGGAAGAGGTTCCTTGATGCCCAGTTCCCATTCCAGGACGGCTTCGGTATCAAAGGCTATGCGGACATATTCTTCATGAAGGAGCCTTTCCCCGGCCATGATTCGAATCCGGGCGCTGTCGGCATCAGCGTATCCCCGGTTGGAAACCGTGGCAGAAGCATGGAAAATGCGGTTCTGCGTCTGGGATACCGGAATAACTTGAGGAAGGTCGGTCTGGAAACTGCCGATTCGCAAGTCAACGGCAGGGAGCGTGTCTATCCGGACATTCCTGAATCCCATGCCGATAGAATTTTCAAGCGGGAGGAAGCAGAGCGCGTAAGTCCCGCTGGACGGCGCGTCGAGCAAGATCTCATCCGCGATGAAGTCCAGACTGTAGGCATCGCTCTCGGTTTTTACCGCTTTCCATTCCGAGAGAGGCTGCGACGTGCTTCCTAAGAGGATTTGGTAGGAAGAGGGAGCTTCCAGCATCTCCGATCCGGCCACGTACTCGTAGGAAAGTCTGTACCAAAGACCTTCTTCCATGGTGAAGCAGGAAGAAACCAGAGGTACGCCGGGAACAAAATTGGAGGCGGTGTCTCCGCTGAGCACGTAAGTATCCACGTCTCCGGGGAGCATGTCGGATTCCATGCGGAAATGGTGCGGGAGATCGAACGGTTCGTGCCGCATGAGAAGTCCGGACGCGTAGTTGTCGTAGGTCCTGGCTTCACCCGTGGCAGGGGTAATCCAAGCCCGGACCACGGATTGCCGGCCGGTTTCCAAAGGAAGTTTCCCGGAAAAGTGGTACAAGATGTCCGAACCGGCCCGGACAGCGAAGCCTACGGTTTCCCGGATAGTATCTCCGGAGCCTTCTATCGTGTAGCCGACACTCAGGCCGGCAATGCTGTCCGCTCCGTTGTTGCGCAGGCCGATGCCCACGGTCAGTGAGTCAAGCTCGCAGCCGGTCGCGGGAAGGACAAGCCGGCTCAGTTCCATCTCCACCGGAGGGACGTAGGTGGTGGTATGGCGGTCACCGCGTTCGCCCATGGAAACGCTGAACACATAAGTGAAGCCGGCCACGAATTCCATGTCGTCTACGTGGCTGTAACCATCCCCGTCGTATACCGTGCTAAGACCAGGTGTTACATTGATAATCAACATATCGTAGATTCCGGGATCCACGAGGATGGAATCGGAGCTGTTCTCGGCTACGAAATCCTGGTAGGTCATGTCGGCGCCTTCGGGCATCCTGACCGTGGCGGCTTCATAGATTTCCTCGATGTGGTTGTTGAGTCCCAGAATGTAGTAATCATCGTACATGGTGGCGGAGGGGTCGAGCAGGAGATGGTATCCGCTGTTGTCATCCCAGACGGTCTCCACGATGAGCTTGACCGTGGCTTTTTCGGGGTTGCCGTTCTTGCCGACGGCTTTCAGGACAGGATTACCTGCCAGCACGGGCAAGGCCGGAAGCAGCAGGAGTGTGGCAAGGGCGATTGCCCGCCAGAGTTGAGGTTTGAATTTCATAAAATTTTGGTTTTATTGGTTTTATTAGTTGCATCATACACAAGTCCCATGCGAGGGGAGAAAAAAAACACATTCTACTGAGAATCAAAAATATATAAATAAATTTCTCCATTCGCGGTGTCAAATCATAAACATTCAACGATTATCACAATTTTCCCTAAAATCAAAATTACGGAAATTTATGGTATGGCACATGATTTTTGCCAGGCTTTCGCCGAAGAAGCGGAAAACACTTGATAGCCAATGCCATTTTCAATAATACGGAAAAGCCACGTTGCGGATTCGCAACGTGGCTTTCCCATATCCAGAGTCAAAGGGACTTACCGAACAACGACCTTGCTGCGCGAAACCCCTTGCGCGGCCTTGACTTCCACTACATAAACACCTTTTGCCAAACTGGAAAAATCGATGGTGGAACCGGATTCCAAACCTTTACGGCTCAAAACCTGCCCGCCGGTAACAGCGTACACGTTCACGTCAAAACGACCACCATCCTGCAAACGGATGTTCAAATCCCCGTCGGTGGGGTTGGGGAAAAGGGAAATTTCGAGTGCTGCCATTCCTTCATTGGCCGATTGGGCACCAATGTCCTCACGCATACGCGGGGAAATCTGGCATTGACCGCCATACCAACCAATGTAGCCGATGACATCCACGGTTTCAGCGGGAATATCCATGCCAAGGTAAGAACCTTCGCGGTTGGTACGGAACACCATGGTATTGCTACCGTCCGAAATATTATAGCTGGTATTGGTTTCAAAGGTACCTTCATCGGCAAACATCACACCATTGATGCGGACCAAGGCATTCTGGTAAGACTGGGCGTTTTCTCCCAGAAGTTCGGCAATCGTCACAGTCGTCACAACCACATCGGCGGTTTCCCCGGTGATTTCCATCGAAGCCTCGTCAATGTACGTCATTTCAATCAAGTCGTTGTAAACCGTCAACTGACCCACCAAATTGTTGATTACGCTGCCCACCTGAAGATTCGAAGCATTTTCCTCGATGCGGTACAGCATCATCGAATGGCCTACCGTGGTTTCACAGCCTTGGTCCTGCACCCACACGTTGGTGGTGCTTTGGCCGCTGCCGAAGCTGCCGATGACCGCCGTTACCACTACCGGGTTCGTAATCCGGTAGGCCTGGCCTTCCACGTAGCTATCACGCAAGGCATTCAAAGCCGCCAAATTTTCCACATCGATATAACCGAAAGTGAAAGTATAAGTTTCATTTTCCATGGCATTGCCAGCAGCATCCGTCACCCCGTTAATCGTAAGGGTGTATTCCGTACCGGCGGTCAAAGCAGAGGTCTTCAAGACCACATATTCCCAGCCGCTTTGGTAAATGGCCGAATCAATCGTAGCCCCGTTGTCCAAGGTGTAGTTCGAAACCGTTACAGCCGAAAGGGAATCCAAAGTTTCAGTGAAATGGGCCATGATAGTGTTGGGATCGCTGGCTTCACCCGTTACCATGCGGATGGAAGGAGCCTCGATATCGGCACCATAGCTACCCACATCCGAAAAATCGTCCCGGTCAGCTTCCGTCCATTCTTCCGCATTGTAAGTAGCGCTCGGGCCGGTTCCGTAAATACGGCGCAGGGTGACTTCTGCCCCCCAATTCTCGGCGCTGCCGAATACCCCCACTTCATCTATTTTGGTTTCACCCTTGAACAGAGCCACGGGATCGTTCCCATTAAAGTTCATAGCTTGGGAACCCGTCAGCAAATCAGCCGCATCCGTCAAATCGGAATTCGTACACTCGCTATTTACAATAACATACGTAAGGCCATTGGCCAGCGTTCCTTCCAAAGCCAAAGCACTCCCGTATTCTCCCGAGCCATTCCGCTGCGTTTGCAAAGTATAAGCGGAAAGGTCTACGTCGGCACCTGTCCCGTTGTAAATTTCAATCGCTTTATTGTAAGAACTTCCTTCCACGTACTCCGAAATAATCAAATCGGAAAGCGTCACGGATTCCTGCGCGAAGGCCATCCCCAAACCGAGGAAGGCACTTCCCAAAATAAACATTGTCTTTTTCATGATTCCTATTGGATTTTGGTTTATTCT
>CALUNB010000082.1 GCA_944321885.1 uncultured Bacteroidales bacterium
GGCGGAGAACCGAGCGCAGCGAGTTCATGAACACCTTGAAATTCTTTGCGCTGTGAATAAAGGAACGTGAAAACGAAGATTTTAAACATGCCTGACCGGACGGTGGCAGGTGAAGCCGAGCCACCCGCCATCGCAGTTGGTTTCGCCCCACGACAAGGCGGTGATGGCCGGCCGGTGGCAGGTGAAGCCGAAGCCCCCCGCCACCTACGTTTTATCCGGCATCCAGCAGCAAGCGGAGCCGGTTGGCAATGTTGACCTCGCTGACCCCGGAATCGAAGTCGAGCGAAAGGATGTTGATTCCAGGATATTTTTGCTTGATTTTGTTTTCTAGGCCTTTGGAAATGATGTGGTTGGCAATGCATCCGAACGGCTGGAGCGAAATCACAGCCTTGACGTTTTGCTTGGCGAAAGACACGATTTCCGCCGGCAGCAGCCAACCTTCCCCGAACTGTACCGCCAAGGGCAAGATTTCCTTCACGTCATGCGCCAGATCGAACACGTCCTCGGTAGGCCGGAAGTAACGGAAACGGGACATCACCGAATCGTAGTCCTTGACTTTCCCTTTCAACAACGAATAGAAAAAGTCCAAGACCGCTTTGGGAATCTGGATTTTGTCCGTCTCGTTTTCCCGTTTGGTCTGGGTGTTGACGAAGCTTTGGATGAAGAAGGGGAGCATCAGAGGAGGTATGACTTCGAAATCCCTTTCAATCAGCCATTCCGCTGTGTATTTGTTGGCAAAAGGATGGTATTTGAGGTAGATTTCCCCCACGATGCCGACCCGTTCGCGTTCGATTCGTTCCTTGGGGAGCAAGGCGTTGAAATCCTCCACCGCTTTTTGGAGCAGTTCCAGCATGCCTTTGCTGTCCCGTTTCAAAGTCAAGGCTTTGGCCTCGCTCAGATAGCGGTCCCGCAAATCCTTCACTTTTTGGCGGTCTTCTATCCGGACCACCGTGGCATGGTAGAGCTTGGACAGATTGTCCCCGAACAAGATGGCGGACAATGCGATAGGAATGGATTTGAGCCAGTTTATCTTGAAACCCGGCTGGTTGTTCCGCAAGCCCGAACCGAAGCTGACTGAAATGACCGGGACATCGGCGAAACCGGCATCGACCAAGGCTTTCTTGATGATGGGATAATAGTTTGAGGCCCGGCATTGCCCTCCGGTCTGGGTGATACCTACCGCGCATTCGTCCGGATTGTATTTTCCTGACTTCAAGGCTTTGATGATGTCTCCCACAATCAGGGTCGCCGGATAGCAAACCTCGTTGTTGGCATATTTAAGCCCCAATTCCGCCGATTCCTTGTCGCTCAGAGGCAGGACTTCCAGTTCGTAGCCGTTTATCGTAAAGAGCTCGGGCAGGAAAGGTGAGAGGTATTCGGTGAAGAAAGGTGCCAGGATTTTCCGTCTTTTATCCTCTTTTTCAAAGAGCTTTGTAGAAACAAAAGGTTCGGTTCCCCCTTTTTGACCTTGTTTGAAACGCAGGCTCTCGATCAGGCTGCGGATTCGGAGTTTCATCGAACCGACATTGTTGATATCGTCGATTTTGACCACCGTGGCCGATTTCTTGTAACGATGCAGCATGTTGGCCACTTCATCGAGAAGGAAGGCATCCGGGCCGCAACCGAAAGAAGTCATTTGGGCGTAATGCACGTCTTCGCCCTGCATGCCCACCCATTTGGCCGCCTTGATGATTTTGTTGATGTAGTTCCATTGGGAGAGGATGTAGGTGTCCTGCATTTGCATGTTCTCCTTCCCGTCC
The DNA here is from genome assembly GCA_944321885.1 of uncultured Bacteroidales bacterium. GTDB lineage: Bacteria > Bacteroidota > Bacteroidia > Bacteroidales > P3 > Pullibacteroides. Next base: position 1,761 of record CALUNB010000082.1, read on the forward strand.
ACGATTTCCTCGTTTACTACCGTAGCCCCTAAGTCGGATGCTATTTCGCTGAGTTTGTGTTGTATCAAAGCATCCGTATGATAGGGCCGCCCGGCCAGCAGGATGACGATGCGTTTTTCTTTCCGGGCCTTTTCCAACAGTTCCCGGTTCTTGGCCAACATGTCGGCTTGGAAGCGGGAAAGGGCTTCAAAGGCCTTGTCCACAGCGCGTTCTACTTGTTTCCGACTCGGAATTTCCCCTGCATATTTGCCTTTCTCACGAGCGAACGTAAAAAGGGCCTCTATGTATTTCTGGCAGTTCCGGTAAGTGAGCTTGGCATCCTTGAGCGTGAAAATCGGATTGTCCAAGGGAATGTCTGAATAGCTGAATCCGTTGCTAATCAGTGTGTTATAACTTGATACAATCGGGCAGTTGTACGAATTGGCTTCGCTCTTGTCCGTCTTGGTCTCGTAGACTACGTAAGGGAAGAAAATGCGGTCGATATCCTTTCCGCAAAGGTTGTGGATATGGGAATGTACCAATTTGGCAGGAAAGCAGATATTGTCGCTCATGACTTCCCGCAGATGCTGTTCGTAGGTTTGGTAGGTAGATACGTCGCTCAATACCAATTCAATACGGAACTCGGCGAAGAGAGCGGCCCAAAAAGGGAAGTCGGCATAGAGGTTCAGTACCCGGGGAACCCCGAGGCGCAAGACCGGTTTTTCCACTTCCGGGCATTCGAATACCCGCTGGCGACGGTAGGCATAGATGTTGTCTCCCTTGGCCGTTTCGGGGCGGAAACTGAACACTTTTTCGCATTTGTTCCCGGCGTAGTAGCGTTTGCCGTTCCGGAATTTGTAGATGTCAATCAGGCAATTGTTTTCACAGCCCTTGCAAAGGGTCTGCGATACCCCGTACCCGATTTCCACACCGGGAACGAAGCCCTGGGACAAGTTTTGGAGTTGTTGCCCCGCCTGTTCCTCCTCCGTTTCCGTTCCGAGCCGTTCCAAAGCGTAGAGCGCGCAACCGTAGGCCCCCATCAATTCCGGGCTGCTGTTGCGGTAGACTTCGTGGCCCACCATGTTTTCCAAGGCCTTGACCACGGCATCGTTGCGCATGGTTCCGCCTTGTACCACGATACGGGTTCCGATTTGGGTATCCCGGAGCTTGAGGACTTTGTAAAAGCAGTTCTTGACCACCGAATAGGCGAGCCCGGCGGCGATGTCGGCCACTTCGGCCCCCTCGCGCATGGCTTGCTTGATTTTGGAGTTCATGAAGACCGTGCAACGCGTACCTAAGTCGCAAGGAGCTTTGGCCAAAGCTGCCTTTTGGGCGAATTCTTCGGCACTGAACCCCAGGGAATTGGCAAAGGTCTCGATAAAAGAGCCGCAACCGGAAGAGCAGGCTTCGTTCAACTCGATGCGGTTCAGGACCCCGTCCTCGATGAACATGGCCTTCATGTCCTGGCCACCGATGTCGAGGATAAAATCCACGTCCGGGCAAATCTTCTTGGCGGCAGTGTAGTGGGCCAAGGTTTCCACCATCGAGAGGTCGAGCCCGAAAGCCGCCTTGATTAATTCTTCCCCGTAACCGGTGGAGCAGCCCGAAAGGATGGGCAGCTCAAGGCCTTTCTCCTTTTGCAGGGCTTTGAATTTCTCCAAGCCTTTGCGGACGGCCCCGATAGGGTCGCCCATGTTCTTGGAATAATCCGAGAAGACAATCCGGCCCTCTTGGTTGACAAGGACCACCTTCGTGGTCGTGCTCCCTGAATCGATGCCTAGGACGAGCCGGTCTCCTGCCTGGGGTTCCGTGCGTAAATCCCCTTGCTCGGCCTTATGTTTCTTCCAGTTTTCCCATTCGTCCGCGTCCTTGAACAGGGGCGGAAGGGCGAAAGCATCGTTTTTCTCCAAGGCAGGCGTGTGCAGGACAAGCTCCCGGAGTTCGTCCATCGTGTAAGCCCGGCTGGCAGCTTCGTCCACCGAGAGGGCGCAGCCGGTAGCCGTCAGGATATTGGCCTGTCGGGCTTGGAAAATGTCTTTTTCATCGAGTTTCAGATAATCCTTGAAGGCTTGCCGCAGGGAGGCGATGAAAGCCAAAGGTCCCCCGCAGAACAAGACCAAGGGCTTGATTTCATGACCACGGGAAAGGGAAGCCACCACCTGTACGGCAATCGCATGGAAAATGGAAGCGCAGATGTCCTCCCGGCACACGTTCTTGGCCACCAAGTTCTGGACATCGGTCTTGGAAAAGACCCCGCAACGGGAGGCAATCGGATGGATGTGTTTGGCTCTCGCCGCCGCCTGGTCCATCTCCTCGATGCTCATACCGAGAATGGCGGCCATCTGGTCGATGAAGGCTCCCGTTCCTCCGGCACAGTTGCCGTTCATGCGCATGTCGGGCAGGGCGTTTTCGTTGATGAAGATGATTTTGGCATCCTCGCCCCCGATGTCGATAATCGTTTTGAGTTCCGGACAGGATTTCCGTGCATAGGTGTTCAGGGCAATGACCTCTTGGATAAACGGGAACCCGTAGCGTTCCGAAACGCCCATACCGGCCGAACCGGTCACTTTCAGCAGGAAACTGTCTCCGGGAAACCCATTCCCGATTTCTTCCCAAAAGGAAAGCAGAATGTTCTTTATGTCCGCGTTATGGCGCTTGTACCGGGAAAAAACACATTCTCCGCTTTCGTTCAAAATGACCAATTTCGCTGTTGTGGAGCCGATGTCGATGCCTATTTTTTTCATGTACTGATTGTCTTTGCCATGGCTTCCCCCAATTCCGCAGGTCGTTTATTTCGGGGGAACCTGGACGCTTTCCTCCCTGGTTCCGGCATTACAGCCCCGTTTTGCGAGGACAAAATAGTAGTATGCCGCAGGAGACGAGTGAAACGGGCAAAGATAGCGAAAGTCGAGCGCCATGCCAAGC
>CALUNB010000083.1 GCA_944321885.1 uncultured Bacteroidales bacterium
TCCCGGATGACAAACACATTGCAACCCAACGACATTTCCAGATTGTACGTATGCTGTTCCGTCCCGCTGGCTTCCAAATCCGGATAGGAATCCACCAAAGACCAAGCATCAGGTATTGTCCCCGTTTTAAAGCTTTCCTGCCAAGGGAATTCCGAAACCAAGCCACCATCGACGAAAAGCGTGCGGCGGAACACGTAATGAAATCGAAAAAATAGAAGTTTCCCTGCGCAGCACCTTGGCCAATGTCGTAGCAAAAGAAACTGGAACAATGACATGAAACAACATTTCCAATCTCTGCTGGAGCAATATCCAAGTGCCGATTTCAAAGCGATAGGTATTCCGCAGGATTGGTCAGATGAACCGTTATGGCAAGAAATACAGCTCTTTCAATAGCCACTTCTCCGGGAGTTTTATGCCGGGCCGGTAGACGCCATCTGCTCCAACAGAGGCTCTATCCGTCGTTCGGGTTTCTACGGAACGCCTCCACCGCACCCCTTATTTCAACACCCAAGCTACCAAATCCTCGTAAGCCATGCGGCATCCGGACAAGGCCCGGGCATGGGCAAAGGCCCGGCAGCGCCGCATGAAAGCGGAAAAAGCCCGGAAGTAATCCATCCAGAACATGCGCGACACCACCCAGCTGGCCATCAACACGATGAAAAGAGGGAAGGAAGAGAAGAAAACCCAATACAAGATAATGTATATCAAATAGAAAACACCCGTAAAAATCAACTGGGCCAACACAAAGTCGATACTGGCCCGCAACATCTTGTTCTTCCGCCCCATCCGATCCGACAAACGATGTCCCGCCCAAGCCGGAATCCCGGTAAGGCAAAGCCCGTACAAGGCCGCAGGCAAGCCCAGCAGGAACAGCAATCCCTGCCCCAGCAAGGCCAAGAAAGAAAACTTACACCCAATTTCTTCTGGTCCCACCTTGCAGCGCTTCATGAAATCCTGGCAGGTTCCGGCATCTTCCCTGACTTTCACCAACTCCTCTTCGGTACTCTGGCGCAAACGTGCCGCGAAACGGCGGTCAGCCTCCAAATGGTCGGGGAAATAAGACTTCTTCAATCCGGAACGTTTCAAAATCGAAGGACGGACAATGGCCCGCAAGGTATCGTACAAAGCGTAATGCTCCCGATCCGGAATATCCAACATCAAGCCGCCGATGGCCTCCTGAACCTTCTCGGCCAAAGCCGTCATGGCTCGAGGAGGATTTTCCTGGAACTGCCCGTAATAATCGCTCAACCGGATGGGTTTCCCATAAGAAATGCAAAGCCGGGAACGCAAACTGAAATATTCCTCGTAATGGTTCCCGACCGGCACAATCCACATGTCTTCCGGGAAGCCGTTCCTTTCCGCCGCGTCGAACGCAATCCGGGCGAAGCCTTTCTTCACCTGTCCCAAATAATGCCCTTCCTGGTGCCGTCCTTCCGGGAACAGGGTCACAGGGAAACCCAAGGAAACCAATTTGGCGGACTCGTCGAAGATGGCCGAGTTTTCCCCCAAGTTCTCCCGCCCGTCCCTTTGGCGGTAAATCGGCATTATTTTACAAAAATTCAATATCTTGGCAATCGAAGGCCTGTTAAAGACATCGGCCCGGGCCAAAAAGACCACCTTGTAGCGCAAAGGCAACGAAAACAAGATGCCCAAAGCATCGATGAATCCGTTTTGATGGTTGCTCACCATCATCATCGGGACACCTGCCGGGGGAATGTTCTCTTTTCCCAGCACATGGAAAGCCCGGTAATAAGCATACGAAAAGATGTATTGCAACCATTTCCGGAAAAAACGGTACCAAAAACCCGTCTTTTCCACAATCTTGAAAAACACCATAAGAATCTGTTTTTCATCCCGTATCCTCGTCAACCAACATTTTGCCGGCCCAGTTATTCTCCAGCATCCCGGAACATCGTTCCAAGCCAGACCGCGTTCCAGCTGGAAACCGGATTCCGACAGAAAAGCCACCTCAACGGGAGAGCAGGTAATACATGCCTATTCCCAAATAGTTCCCTACCGCATAGCCCAGCAACCCCACCACGATGCCACTGATCAGACACCGGCGGCTCTTCATCTGGCTGGCCACCGTCGGCACGAAAGGAGGGGAAAAAATCAAGCCCACGGCGGAAATCGTGAACAAATCGGCATCGACCTTGAAAATCTTAGCCAAAAACAAGTGGATCAACAATGTAACCACCAAAATGACCGCAATGAAGCCCATCAGCCCATAAGCCCCCGACCCCACCTTGGCCACCGAAAAATCGGAGGCGATGATAATGCTGAAAACCAAGATGAAATACATCCCGAGTTCGAACATTTTAGGTGTATTCCTAAGTTTCTTCCAGAATGAAAACGCGATGGCCAAGGTTGTAATCACCAGAATCACCGATACCACTTGGTAATCTTTCGGGACCAACCAAAGGCTCAGCAGCCCTGCCACGGCGAAAATCCCCAAAGAACAACCGAAGGGCAACAGCAACTTCTTCAGGACCGGCTTGGTGAACAACCCGTCGTAATTCTCGAAATCGGAGGCTTCCGTTCCCACGGAAGAAGCCAGCGCCTTCTCCGTCCTGGCCATTTCCCGGCTCCGCCTTGCCCCGGCCTGGCACTCGGCAAACCCGTCAGGCAAATACCGCAGAACCTTCCTCACCAGCTTGTATCCGCCTCCCACAAGGAACGCCAACAGGAAGAAAGTAATGAAAATCTCAAAAGTATTGACCATGATGAAGGTCTCGGACGACGGGCGCAAGGCAATATTCAAAGAAGCCACGTTGGGCGTGCCGCCCGTATAGAAACCCATCATCAGACCCGCCGCCTTGTCCAGTTCGGGGATTCCCAGCCCCTTGAACCAGGTATAAGCCAGGAACACCGCGCAAGTAATGGCCACGACACCGCAGAAAAAAGCCACGAAGGTCTTTTTCAAACTCCGTGTCCAGGTCTTGAAATCGGCCGAGAACAACATGAGCGGAATGGCCAGAGGCACGCAAAGTGTCTGCAAGGCGTTTTTCCAAGAATCCAGGAGCGGGGCGCCCGGCCAGGCATCGTCCATGATGCCGCTCAGAGACAAGAGGATGCCTAACGCGTATGCCAGCACAATCGTGCCCACTTTCGACAGAAGCCTGTAACGCCGGTAAAGCCAGATAATGAAAAACGGCCCCAGCACGTACACCGCGATGATGAAACCGATTCTAAGATAAGCTGTCCATTCCATGGCAAACAGTTTCTACAATCTCCGCATCACCCGTTCCACCATGCCATTCTTCCAAACCGCGAAATCGCCTTGCAAAATATGCGTCCGGGCTTCGTTCGTAAGCCACAAGTAGAACGCCAAGTTATGCAGACTGGCCACCATGGCAGCCAGATATTCTTGGGAATGAAACAAATGCCTCAGGTAAGCCTTCGTATAGAGACGGTCCACGTAACTGGCTCCGTCCGCCTCGATGGGCGAGAAGTCCTCGGCCCATTTCTTGTTCTTCATGTTCATGATGCCGTTCTTGGTGAACAGCATCGCGTTGCGCCCGTTGCGGGTCGGCATCACGCAATCGAACATATCCACTCCCTGGGATATGCCTTCCAGGATGTTCTCCGGGGTCCCGACCCCCATCAAGTAGCGGGGTTTGCCCTTGGGCAGGATGTCGCAGACCAATTCCGTCAATTCGTACATGTCTTCCTTGGGTTCCCCCACCGAAAGCCCCCCGATGGCACAGCCCCCGGCCATCTCCACCGAAGCCGCCTTTTCGGCCGAAAGCCGGCGCAAATCCCGGAAAGTACTGCCTTGGACTATCGGGAACAAAGCCTGTTCATAGCCGTACAAAGGCTCGGTTTCCTCAAACCGTTTCACACAACGGTCCAGCCAGGCATGGGTCATTTCCATCGAAGCCTTGGCATACTTGTACTCACAAGGATAAGGCGTGCATTCATCGAAGGCCATCATGATGTCAGCCCCGATGGCACGTTCTATATCCATCACATTCTCAGGTGTAAACAAATGCTTGGAACCATCGATATGAGAACGGAACTCCACCCCGTGTTCGGCATGGATTTTCCGGGTCCCGGACAAGGAATAGACCTGGAAGCCCCCACTGTCGGTCAACATAGGACGGTTCCAGGAATTGAATTTCTGGATTCCCCCGGCGGCCTTGATGACCTCCAGACCCGGCCTCAGATACAAATGATAGGTATTGCCCAGGATAATCTGGGCCTTCACATCCTCGACCAAATCCGTCACTTGCACGGCCTTGACCGAACCCACCGTGCCCACCGGCATGAAAACCGGAGTCCGGATTTCCCCGTGCGCTGTCTTGATCAGACCCGCCCTGGCCTTGCTGGCCGTATCCTGCGCTTGAAGCGTAAACTGCATTTGACAAGAATCTATTTGCCGACCCTTTTCTTCTCCGCCCTCCGGAACGGGAGCGGATCGCGGTGTGCCCTCATCCGGCACGCCCCCGGGTTCACCACGGCGCGAAGATAACACAAGTTTCTTATATTTACTTTGCAGCGAAGATAGGATGCGGTTCGGCAAAGTCAAACAGGAAACTTCGTTTCCGTTTGCCTCTGCACTCACCTTTCGCTATCTTTGACTGTCGTCGAAGATAGCTTGGTCTCGACATAGCTCGAACTGCGTTCGGCTCTGTGCTCGAC
>CALUNB010000084.1 GCA_944321885.1 uncultured Bacteroidales bacterium
TTCGGCTAGGCGAGAAGCATGCTGCATGACACAAGCGGGCAATCTCCCCAAAGTCTAATGACCGATTTGGGTTAAATGTGCATCAGGTGTTGGGTAATGATTTGGAAGTGCATCTATTGCTGTAATCCGCCCAAATCCGTTTTTCCGCCCTTATGTCATTCCGTGCCACCCGAAGCCAAACCCTCTGACCGTCAGTGAGAATGCTCAAATTCGCTTTATTCTGCGTTTTATCCTATTGAACACGCCGGTAAGCATCGACCTTTCCGAATATAAAGGCGTGATAAGCCTTGTTTTCGGGATTTCCAGCTTGGAAGGCGAATCTGCCCCTGCCCATATCCTGTATATCGACAACCTCCATGTGGGTTGTGCCTGCCCGGTAGCCAAAAACGTCCGGGTGGAAGAATTAGACGAAACCACAGTCAGCCTGCGTTGGAACCGTGACGAGGACGTGGAAGAATGGCTCGTGAAAGTGGTCGGCAACGGACAGCAGGAGATTTACACCTCCACTGAAACCTCCTACACGATGGGGGATTTGACGGCCGCTACCGAGTACACGGTTTCCGTGGGCCATCTTTGCGGGGCGGACACCTCGGCTTGGACCAGCATTTCATTCACCACAGCCGGTGCGGAATGCGCCCCGGTTTCGAATCCGGAAGTTTCCAACATCACGCGTAATTCCGCGGTGTTGAGCTGGAGCGGTTCGGCATCGGATTACCGCATCCGTATCCGGGAAGTTTCGGACGAACCGGTAGATTGGGGTTATTACCTGGTGCAAGGAGCCCAGTCCTATACCTTGCCTTTGGAAATGGCGACCCGGTACGAGGGTGGGGTCCAGGCTCTCTGCAACCCTTTGGCAGGAGACACCAGTGAATATGTGGACTTTGAACCTTTCACCACCTTGGCTTTGACCTGCTTTGCGCCTAGCAACCTTATTCCTACGGTGGTGGACCACCAAAGCATCCAGCTTTCATGGACCGGGGAATCCAATGCCTACCAAGTGGAATGGCAGAGGCGCATGGGCGGAACCCCGGCAGGCTCAGCTATCGTGGACAATGCCAACGAATACCTCGTGGAAGGCTTGGAACCGGAAACCACTTATGAATTCCACATCCGTTCCATTTGCAGCGAAGGCGATACCAGCGACTGGAGTTCTTACGTGATGGCCACGACAGGAATACGTCCTCCTTGTCCGGCCCCGACCAATTTGCGGGTTGAATCCATTACGGAAACTTCCGCCTCGTTGTTGTGGGATACCGAAGAGGATGCCTCGTCCTTCCTTCTCCGTCATCGGGCCACGAACGTGATGGCTTGGGACAGTGTCCGGGATTTATCGGAAACACAGTATAATCTGGCCGGCTTGGAACCCAATACCGCTTATGTGTGGTCCGTGCTGATGGCCTGCTCCGATGGACGTTATAGCGGTTGGGCAACCCAAAACAACTTCACCACCGAAGAAACGGCCAATGAAACGCTTGCCGGAAACGGCCTGTCCGTGACGGCTTCCAAGGGCCAAATCCATGTGATGAACCCCTCGGCGGTTTACATCGAGCGCATCCGGGTGTACGACTTGACGGGTTCGCTGCGTGAGGATTACGTGGTCCGCGACAAGGGGAACGTGATTCTGACCACGGAGCTGTCCACACAGGTGGCCATCGTGGAAATCCTTCTGGATGCCAATCAAGCGGTTCGTTTCAAGGTCTTGATTCCGTAAAACAGACTCTATCCAAGGAATGACCGAAACCGGGATGACAGGACAACCCATACCCGTCATCCCGGTTTCGCTGTTACATGGCACCTAAGCCCCCTTCTTTGCCAATGGATACATATGTATTACATTATAAAACGTTTATGCATTCATGCCGTAGTGTTTTGGCATTCATTCCACCCTTTGCCGTATCTGAATCAGGAACCACGGTTCGATAAAGAGGAAGCAAATAGGTAATATTGCAAGAAAGACAAAAAAATTCATGCCATGAGGAAACTTCGATTGAATCATCTCGTTTTGAGCCTGTTTTCCATTTGTTGCATTCCTTTGTCCGGTCGGGCACAAGAGGAAACCGGGGTCGCCCGGACACCCCAGTTGCGGAACATCCTGCTGGAGGAGTTCACCGGGTTGCACTGTAGTTATTGCCCGTCCGGCCATGCCAATGCCCAAGCCCTGCACAATGTGCTGGGACACAGAATGCAGACCATTGCCGTCCATGTAGGAAGCCTGGCTGTCCCCAGCGGCAACGAAGTAGATTTACGTTCGTCATACGGAGAAGCTTGGTATCAACGCCAAGGAGGCTCCGGAATGCCGTCAGGCGCTGTTAACCGGTATCATTTCGAGGGTTTATGTCCGGAAAACGAGTACAGCCTCAGTTGGAGCTACTGGCAAACCGCTGCCCGCAGGGTCATGCATGATACTGCCGTAGCGAACCTCTATGCGGAAAGTTCTTACGACACGGTGTCCCGTCAGCTTTCCGCCCGGGTCGAACTTTATTTTCCCATCCAAGTAACCGATTCCCTGTATACATTGACCGTGGCTCTGACCGAAAATTATATCCGGGGGACCCAGACTGGAGGCAATGCGGGTGACCAGTACTTGCACAAGCATGTGTTGCGTGACCTGTTCACGGATACCTGGGGAGACACATTGAAGCGTCCTGATGCGCAGACTGTCATCGAAAAGAGTTACACATTGGAGGTCCCGGCCCAATACAACAACCGGGCACCTGTCCCGGCCAATTTCGAGGTGATAGCCTTTGTCAGCAATTCGCAAGGTGAAATCCTGAACTCCACAGCTTGCCCGGTGGCTTTCGAGGAACGCTACATAGCGCCTTCAGCAAATATCAGCGTGCCGGGACTCAGCAGGTATTTTTCCCGTACTTCGATTCCCGTCCGTGTGGAAAACTTAGGCACGGATACCTTGCGGTCCATCTGTCTCAATGTGAGCTGGGGAGATACCGTATACCAACCCACGGTGGAAAATTTGGCCATCCCTTACGGCCAGGAGCAGGAAGTATGGTTCCCCTTGGGGGAATATCCTTTTGAAAAGGTCGTGAAGTATAGAATCAATGTCTTGTCTGTCAATGATGAGCCTTATGAGACAAGAGCCATAAACGATTATATTTCAGAACCTCTGACCGTGGCCGAAGGCCCGGTGCAAATCAAACTCACTACCGATGAATTCGGCAGCGACATCACGTGGACGTTGAGGAACCGGGCCGGGGAAGTCTTGTTGTCGGGCGGTCCGTACGAAGATGGTGAAATCCAAGAAGATGTCATAGAGTGGGAACCGGTGCAAGGCGAAGTGTACAGTTTCGAGGTGGAAGATGCGTTCCTGGACGGTTTTTCCGGAGGGTATGCCTTGGTGGATGCCGAAGGCAATACCGTGGCCAGCAGTTCTTACGTGAGCCGTTACGGGGACAAGGTTTCCTTTGTATTCCCGTTCTCGGATGTGGCCAATGAAACAAGTGAACCTATTGAGAATCAAGAAGTTCGAATTAGGCTTTCCAGCAATCCGGTATCGGCAGGTTCCGATGTTACCCTTTCTTTGGAAGGTTTCGGGGAAGGGCCTGTGCAGCTTTCCGTGTTCGATTTGACAGGTTCAGTCATCGCGCAACAACAGCTTATGGCCCATGAGGGGACAGCTCTCCGCTGGACGTTGGAAACGGGAGCAATGCCCGCCGGATTTTATTTTGTCCAAGCTGTGAATGGTTCTACCTCGGCAGTAAGCAAGTTATTGGTGAGATAACCTTGGATACGATTGATTGCCGTGAGCAGGAAGATGGGTGCGAAGAGTTTTCAAAGTGTCCATGAACTCGCTGCGCCCGGTTCTCCACCCCGGCTATGCTTCCGGCTATAGCGAACCTTTCGATTAAGCCGAGCGCAGAACCAAACGAAGTTTGAGTTCTGCCGAGGCGGAGAAAGGAACGTGAAAACGAACCTTTCGATTAAGCCGAGCGCAGAGC
>CALUNB010000085.1 GCA_944321885.1 uncultured Bacteroidales bacterium
TGCCGGCAGGGAATTTGACGGAAGGCATGTATTTCATCCTGATTCAAGGAGAAGGCATCCATGCCGTCCGGAAAATGGTCATAAAACGGTAAAACATCGCGGACGGTCCCTCGGAGCCGTCCGCTTCCAAATTTTTTACATCAATAACACAAAACGACATCGAAACCATGAAAAATTTCATTGCAGGAATCGGCCTCCTCTGTGCCTTGACGGCATCCGGGGCCGCCCAAGACCGGTTCGTGGACACAACAGCCCAGAACCGTAAAGTCGTATTGGAAGAATTTACGGGAATCAACTGCGGGTATTGCCCCGACGGACATCGCCGGGCCAATCTGCTCCGCGAGGCTCATCCCGGAGAAGTCTTCATCCTCAATGTCCATCAGGGCAGCTTGGCCACTGGCACACCCGACCTGAGGACGAGCTACGGGGACGCACTGGCCAACCAAGCTGGTATCGAAACGTATCCCAACGCCACCATCAACCGCCATGTGTTCAGCGGACATACCAGCTTGGCCGTTCCAGAAAGGAACCAATGGGAGACTTTGTCCGAAAGCATCCTGGACATGGAGGCTTACGCCAACATCGCCGCCCGGGCCACGGTGGACTGGCAGACCCGGGAAATGCAAATTACCGTACAAATCTATTACACCGGAAACGGAGCGGCTACCAACAACCTGAACATCGCCTTGCTCCAAGACTACATCTACGGGTATCAAAGCGGTGCCTCAAGCAATCCGGATCAGGTGGACGGCAACCAATATGTCCACATGCATGCCTTGCGCGACTTGGTTACCGGCCAATGGGGAGAGGAAATCACGACCACGACCCAGGGTTCGTTGGTGGAAAAGACCTACACGTACACCATTCCCGAAGCCGTGCGTGACATCCCCGTGGAAATGGAGAACATCAGCGTGGTAGCTTTCCTGGCCGAAGGACGTACTGAAATCATCACGGCTTGCGAAGCTAATCTGAGCTTCACCAACGGCGGACCGGACTATATCCTCCACCTGTCCGATTTCCAACAGGTTCCCAACCACACTTGCGACAACAATGTCTTTTTCTCTACCGAAGTGGAAGTCCGCAACGCATCCCAAGCCGTTTCCAGCTTGACTTTCAACTTTGAAAGCCCCTCCGGCACAACGGAATACACCCACACCTTCGAACCTGCCTTGGAAGCCGGTTCTTCCGTGACCTTCACCAGCGACTCCCTGCCCTTCCCGCTCAATCAAGATGCCACGGCCTCGTTGAGCTTGGTCCGCGTGAACGATTCGGAGAATTTCCCTGAAACCGATTCCATGACAGCCTCTTTCAGCAAATATTATATGGGGATTCCCAGCCAGGAAATGATTCTTACCGTAGCCCAAGACCAATACGGGGAAGAAATCACCTGGAAACTCGTGAGTGCGGCAGGCGACAGCATCGGCTATGGCGGTCCTTATGCAAACCTTCAAAACATGGGTACCCGGAACCGGATTGACACCCTGACATTGGTGGATGGTTGCCAGCAGTTCACCATCTACGATGCCATGGGCGATGGTATCCACAATACCCAAGGGGAGGGCTTCATCCGTTTCAGCGACATCGATGGCAACAGCCTGCTCGTACGGGACGGGAACTATGATGACAGCGCCGTGGTCATGATTTCGTACAACATTCCTTTTGAATCCTCCAACGAAAGCGCCGCGGACCAAATCAAAGCCCGGTTGTATCCCAACCCGGCCTCGAACTCGGCTTTCTTGGAATTCGACATGGAACGCAGCCAAAAGGTTTCGGTCCGTATCTTGAACCTGGCCGGACAATGTGTATGGAACTTGGGTGGACAAATATTGCCCAGCGGTTCCCAAAGCATTGAAATCCCAGTGGATAGATTGTCCAACGGTTTGTATATCGTCCATATCCAAGGGGAAGGCTTCCAAGGTTCCAGCAAATTGATTGTGAATCGTTAAAAACGGGAATCTTCCATAAAAACGAAAAAGTGCGGGTCGGAACTTCCCGGTTCGCACTTTTTTATTATCTTTGCACTCCTTTCGGCGATGGACAGTTCGGATGCTGGAGGGCATGCGGCAGTAGCTCAGTTGGTAGAGCGCTAGCTTCCCAAGCTGGAGGTCGCGGGTTCGAGACCCGTTTGCCGCTCAACGCAAAAGCTTTGTTATCAAAGCCTCGGATGAATCCGGGGCTTTTTTGTTTTCGTTCTTGAATACGTCTTTCCTGCATCTACACGCGAACTGTTTCGCCGATGTTTCACATCGAAAGCATGGGAAACATCGGATACCCATCTTCCAAAGCCACTTATTCCCCAACATGATTTCAGACCTCCCCGATACGGCCCGCATTGAGTTTTTTTGTACATTTGTCCTATTGGACCGATATACGGTAGCGCCTCGGCATAATCAAAGCCTCGCTTTGCTTCTGCGCCCGGCTTCCGCTATAGCTGCCCGCCATTATGCAGGGCTCTCTCGTCCCTGCATCCATAGATTCGCAAGCCAAAGACGGGTTCCTGCCCCATACCGGAACCGCCAAGGCAAAACAGCCCAAAAATACTTACGTACATGAAAATCTTGATTGCCCATCAAATCCCGCGTTCGCCCTTTGCGAACATGCCCGCCGACTGGACCATAACCTTTCCAGCCGAAGACCAGGAATGCTTCACTCCGGAAGAACTGGTCAAATTGATTCCAGAATACGATGCTTTCGTTTCTTTCTTTACCCAACCGGTCCCGAACGCCGTCATCAACGCAGCTCAACGCCTCAAAATCATCTCCAATTTCGGAGCCGGATTCAACAACATCGACATCGAATACGCCCGCAGCAAGAAGATTGCCGTGACCAACACCCCGAAGTCGGTCTGCAACCCCACGGCCGAGCTGGCCATGGGCCTCATCCTGGCCGTGGCCCGGCGCATCGGGGAACTCAACATCAAAATACGCCTCCAGAAAGAAGGACTGTGGAAACACAACCTTCTGGGGCATACCGTGGAAGGGAAAACTTTGGGCATCATCGGTATGGGGAGAATCGGGCAGAACCTGGCCAAGAAAGCCGAAGCCTTCGGCATGAAAATCATCTATTGCAACCGCCATACCGAAGTCCCCGGCTACACGAGGGTCACGATGGAGGAGCTGCTCCAACAAGCCGATGTGATATCGGTCCATGTGCCGCTGACCAAGGAAAACACCAAACTGATTGGCCAGAAGGAGTTTGCCAAGATGAAACCTACCGCCTATTTCATCAACACTTCCCGGGGCGCGGTCGTGGACGAAGAAGCCTTGGCCGAAGCCCTCGAAAAAGGGGAAATCGCAGGAGCCGGCTTGGATGTGTATGAAAAAGAACCGGCTGTAAACCCGAAACTCTACCAATTCTCGAATATTGTCCTCGCACCCCATATCGGGACAGCCACCTACGAGACCCGCGAAGCCACGAGTGCCGAAGCTTTGGCCAACATCATCAATTTCTTTGCCGGGACGCCCACCAACGTGGTCAACTAAGCATGTCGTACCCAGCCTTCGATTCCACGCTGGCCGACCTGCGCCACCAATACGTCCTCCTGCAAAAAGAGTTTGAACAGGAGAAAGAGGCGTACCGGATGCAATGCGGGAAAGACGGTATCGCAAAGCATATCCGCCAAGGTCTTTGCTGGTATCCCGTCCATTTGGGCCGGAGCCGTTACAATGCCTTGAACCAATTTGTCTTGGAAGTCGAACGCCAAGACGAGAAAGAAGAGGATGGAAGCGAAAGGTTGTGCGCTCCCGCACTTCGTTCTACGCCTCGGCAGAGTCCAAGCAAGCTTGACTCTGCGCTCGGCTTAAGCGAACG
>CALUNB010000086.1 GCA_944321885.1 uncultured Bacteroidales bacterium
CAAAGATAGCGAAAGTCGAGCGCCATGCCAAGCTTGTTCCGATTTTGCCCTTGATTACCCCGTTTTTGCCGAGAGGAGGACTGCCGTCGTTGCGCCTCCCCTTGCCGGGCTTGCATTTGTCGGAGGCAGGGCCGGGATGTCCGATCAGGCTTGGAATTCCTTGTTTCCCGGGACGAAGAGCCGGCCTTGCCAAGTCTGGCGTTCCTCCATGCGCTTTTCAATCAGCTGCAGGACTCGGTCGGCCCGGACCATTCCGAATGTCGGTCCAGCTTGGAACCGGGGTGGCGCTTCACCCGAAAACCGTTCCATGCAGATGGCAGGGGATAGCCTTTCGAGGAAATCAATGACGAAGTCGATATATCCGTCCAAGGAAAAGAACTGGAAATCTTGGGGATTGCGGGCGTAAATCTCTTCCAAAGCCGTATGGCGGATAATTTGCAATTGGTGCAGTTTCAGGGTCTTGAGCGGCAATCGGGAAAGGATGCCGGCTTGGGCCGAATCCTCTTCCCGGCTTTGGCTTGGCAACCCGAAAATCAAATGGGTCCCCGTGGACAAACCCCGTTCGGCAGCCATTTCGAAGGCTCTCCGGGCGCAGGCGAAATCGTGTCCCCGGTTCATCCAATGCAAGCTTTTATCATAACAGCTTTCGATGCCCATTTCCAGATGCACGAAATGCCGCTTCGAAAGTCCGGCCAGGTAGTCCAGGACCTCTTCGTCCACGCAATCGGGTCGCGTCCCGATGGAAATCCCCACTACGCCGGGGACATGTAACGCCTCCTCGTAACGCGCCTTCAAAACTTCCAACGGGGCATAAGTGTTGGAAAAGGCTTGGAAATAAGCAATGTATTGGACGCTTTTGCGGTATCTCCAAGCATGGAACGCCTTGCCTTCTTCCAACTGCTGTCGGATGGATTTGCCCGTTTCGCAATAGGAAGGGTTGAAAGCCGAGTTGTTGCAGAAAACGCAACCGCCCCGCCCTTTGCTCCCGTCCCGGTTCGGGCAACTGAAACCTGCGTTGACCGAAAGCTTTTGCAAACGGGTCCCGTATTTTTTGCGCAAGGCATCGCTGTAAGCGTTGAACCGCCGGACCCCGCCCCAAGGGAAAGGACCGGGCCCGCTTCCATCCGGCTTAGTCGTCATGCTTGGCCAAGTGCTTGTCCAGGTTGAAGAGGGTGGGTTTGTAAGTAATCATGACATAGCCGAAGTGGGCGAACTTGCTCTGGTCCGGCCTGATGAGATTGCAAAGTTCCAGGACCGGCGTGGCGGTGTGGAAGGCATAACCGGCTTCCAGTCCCAGTTCGGGCAGGATTTGGTATTTGTAAATCAAGGAACCTTCGAACCCCAGATTGTGCGAGTCGTAGGTCTTGAAAGAGTCGAAGTCCTCCCGGAGGACAAACTCCGGGTCCTCCACGGTCCAGAAGTAGCGTCCGCCGAATTCCAGACTGTGCTTGGGGGCCGGACGGTAGGTAATGCTCAAGTACGGCTGGTGCAAACCGTCCAAGCAGGTGGCATTCCGGGAACCCTGCGGACTGAAAAAATCCATGATGCCGAGGAAGGAATGCGTGCTGCCGAGGAATTTGTCAAAGCCGCTGTTGTAATCCCCGCTCATCGTCCAGCCGGACACGAAGTCGTAGGCCAATTGGAAGTCCAAGACCGGCAAAGCCTTGTATTTGAGCTTGAACGAAGCCATCCCGGCAATCGTTTCTTGTCCGGTGTTAAGCTTGCCGAATTGCCCGTAACCGTAAAGCAGGAGCGAAACCTTGCGCGTTTTCAAGATGTCGAGGTACAGTCCCACCGTGGAACGGGCGTACAGCCGCGAGGGGTCGATCTTGTTTTCCCCTTCCTCGATGTAAAGCCGTTCTTGGAAGTCCGTCACCGAAAGGATGCTGAGCCTGAAGTCGGGCACGAACTGGTGGGAAACGTAACCGATGAGCAGGTATTTGAAATAATTGTCAAGCTGGTAGGGATTGAGGACGTAGCTTTCGCTGTTGTTGGAAAAAGAGGCACCCAAATCCACCTTGGTCCTTTTGTCCAAGCTCCGGAAATTGAAGAAAAGCGCGTCGTGCGTACGCGGGGCTTCATCCCAATTGGAGTAGGAGAGATAGCGCCCGTCCTCGTAATGCAAGGGCATGCGTCCCACCTTGAAACCAAAGCGTTTGGCAAAATCCATATAAAAATAGGCTTGGGAGATACCCAGGCCGTTCCCCGTGGAGCCAGTGGTTTCCCCCCAGACCCGGGTATCCTGCGCCTGGACGTAAAAGCCGAGGTTGTCCTTTTGGTATCCGAAATTCAAGCGGACCCTTTGGCCGACAAAGAAATTACCCTTTTCATCAGGGCCGAGCAAGGCTTTGTAGCCGTGGGTGTAAAGACCTCGTTCCCGGATTTCGGCGGAAAGGATGAAATTCCCTTTGGATTCCTGGGTGTCCTTGGGTTCGTCTCCGGCATGGGCTGGAACGAATCCGGCAAGGCAGAAAGCCATGGCGGTCAGGAGCGCGGAGTGTGAAGTTTTCATGCGGCGATATTGTTATGGTTCTTGAAAGAGGCGATTTTTGAAAGCAAAAAAGCACTCGGAGCTTCTCGAAGAGAGGAACCAAGTGCTTTTCCCGCAGGGAAGGTCCGAGACGGCTTTCCCCGTGTTCCTGTGGGTCAGGATGCCGGTCTTGGCAATGGATTATTGCACGTCCGTAATTTCCATTTCGAAGACCAAGGTGGAGAAGGCCGGAAGGTCCGGACCCATGTCGCGGCTACCATAAGCTTGGGCGAACGGGATGATGACCGTGGCTTTCCCGCCTTTGCGCATCAACAGCAAGGCTTCATCGAAGCCGGGAATCATCTGTCCCACGCCGGCCGATACTTCCATGGGTTCGTAAGGCCGTTGCGGATTATAAAGGCCCTGTTCCTTGGCCACGGATTCGATGTTGGTGTCGAAATACCGGCCATCGAGCAAGTAGCCTGCATAGTTGACTTTCACTTTCTGCCCTTGTTTCACCAAGTTACCGGAACCCCGTTTGGTGGAGATGAAGTAAATCCCGCTTTCCTGGGGTTTTACTTTGATATTGTTGTCTTTGATGTATTGGGCAATGGCGGCTTTTTCCGCTTCCAGCGCGGCGGCTTCCTTGGCTTTGGCCTCGGCTTCCACTTCCTCCTGGGTATAGAGCTTGTCTACTTTCACGCTGTAAACCATGTAATCCTTGACAAAACCGGGCAGTCCTCCGCCCATGTATTTGTTCAAGGAATCCACAGGGACGAAGAAAGAGATACTGTCGCCTTCGTGCATCATCAGGAGGCCTTCATTCAAGTCTCCGGGGTAGATGGACGGAGCAATTTGCAGGATTTTTTCGGATTCTTCCAAAGCGAAAAGCACCGAATCGTTCGAAGAAAGGGTCATTTTCCCTTGGATGATGTCACCCCGTTGGGCCAGGCGCCCGTTTTCGTTCACTACATGGATTTGGTACTCCAGACCGTTGGCCGTTTTGGGCCTTTTGGAACCGCACGCGTCAAGCGTGATCAAGGAAGCTGTCATGCAAGCTACCAGGATGATTTTCTTTCTCATCGTATTTGTAATTTTTAAGCATATGCCGTCTCCGACGGCCCGTAAAAGTACGCAAATTCTTCCAATGCCATGCCTTTTGGATTGGCGGTCGGGACTCTTTTTCTTGTAAGAAATGAACCTATTTCATTTCCAGCTTCTTAG
>CALUNB010000087.1 GCA_944321885.1 uncultured Bacteroidales bacterium
CGCCCTCCATACCCGGCAGCTCCCCAAACCCGGAACCCTCCCGGTTCGGCAAATCAACTCAACCCGCTGTAAACCACTTAAATAAAGAAAATCTACCGAAAAACAACAAAAACAAAAGAAGACAATCGGCTGAAAATAAAGGCATTAACAAGAAAACAAACGCTTACGGTCTTCGGGATTCAGACGTTCTACCGCATAACGCAACATGGTCCGAGGCATCACTTCATACCGCCGAGCGGGATGTTTCCTCTGCAAAGAATCGCAAGATTCCCCTTTTCCGGCAGGAACCGGAGCTTCCCCGGACAGATAGGCTATCTCTCCGTCTTCCGAAACCCGCTTCCCGGCTTCGCGCAACATCCAGCCGACAGCTTTTTGAATCAAATCATGCGGATGGTAAAGCAGGAGGTCTGCCACGGCATAGGTCGGTCCGGCATCCCCCGCTTTCAAGAAAGCAAAGGTGGAAACCATGGCGATACGCTGGGTCCACAAATGCGGGGAACGGGCATAAGACAGCAAATCGGCAGGATTGCCTTGGCGAAGCAGGTAGGACCCGACAACGGAAGGCGCCGTCAAATCGACCAAATCCCAGTTGTTGACACGCGCCGCGTTCTCCATATAAAAACGGTAAAGGATTTCCCCTGCGTCCTTGGAAGCATCGGCCGGTCGGGTTGGTCCCTTTTCCAAAAGCAAAACCCTATCCCGGTTCCACCGCTTCTCAAGCTGCTGGCTCCACTGGACCAAGGCCAAAAGGGCGAAAAGCCGGCACTCATGGTAAGGCTCGTCCAAAAGTCCCTGCAAGGTTTCCCTATAAGGAATCCCTCCGCGGCTAAAGGCTTCGTGGCAAAGGAATCCGCCGCGCTGGACACCCAAAACATCCCGATACTCCTTGAGCAAAGCCCGTACCTGGGGCACGCTCACGCCCAAAAAGAGGTCGCCCTGCCCGTATTGCCCGGGAGCCGTCTTGAAAAAGCTCTGCAAGACCATGCGTTTTTCTGCTCCGTTGGCTTGGCCCACCGCCTGCAAACGAGCCTTGATTTCTGCTACTGAAAATTGCATTAAAAAAATTATCAACCGATTACAAACTTGGGACAAACAAAGGACGGGGTGTTTCACGTTCCCGGTTCGCCCGAGGTTTCTCCGGATTGCGAGCCTGGACATCGAGCTGCAATTCCCAACGTCCGTCCAACCACACATAAGCTTGGTAAACGCCACCTTGCGGTATATAATAGGCATAATCATCGGCCATGGCCATCTGCTGGGGCATCAGCTTGTCGAAAACAATCATGTTGTCCTTCTTCTGCACCGCCTTTTTCCGGCCGGTCTTGACAAAATAGGTCTGGTAGTCGTAACGGAGAATCATCCCGGTCCGCTTCCCGAAACGGAAGACGACCCGTTGCAGGTCTTCGTCCGGAATCGAGAGCCCGGATCCATCCAAGCCTGGAACCCGGCCATGGTTGGAAAAAACGGGCGCACCGAAACGGACTTGCCCGTCGGGCGTTATCGTCATGACCTCGATGACACTCTGCTGGTAAAGGTTTTGGCCGGCATTCCAACCCAAAAAAGTGTAATAGGTCGTTCCCTGGTCCTGCTTCTCGATGCAAGCATAATAATAGGCCCCCCACCAAGTTTCCGGCGTACAAACAGTTTGCTCCGGATAAGGTTGGTAAAGCGACATATCGGACATATCGTAAAGGATATGTCCTTGGGTTTCCTCGTTCCGGACCTGCAACAGGGCCTTGTAGGAAACCGTGCCGTTCCCTTGGTCGGGAATGCCCCAGTTGAGGATGCGGAAACGGCCGTCAGCCGCCTTGAAATAGGAAAGGTTGCGAATCCGTTCAAAGGGAAAGTCCCGTCCGGCGTATTGCCCCAAGACTTGCTTGGCGGCGCGGCAAAAGCTGTCGCTGACAACCCGACGCTGGCTGTCGTCACAGGCATAAATACGGGCAAACAAACGGTCCAGTTCGGCCAAACAGGCATCCTGGGCCACGGAAAGGCTGTCGCCGGACACGGGAGCCAAGACGGGACGGGATTCCGAGGCGGCCCGGAGTGACGAAAACAAGGCACCCCAAAGCAAGATAGGCATCCACAACAAAACCAAAGCCTTGCAAGCCGGGATCCGTGTTGTCGAGAAATTCATCAAAAACATGCCAACAAATTTCATCATCGGCTAAAGTACGAAAAAGGAATGAACCGGAGCAAGGCGTTCGCAAACACAACGGAACTTGAAATCGGGGAATACAGACCAAATTCCTTTCAGAAGCTGTTTAAATTTATTTGTTTAGGCCATCGGGAAGGAATTTCGCGGGATGGCACCGCGTTTTTCAAAGGAGGATAGCCCAGCTATCTGACGGGAAAAACGCAAACGATAGCGAATGTCGAGCGGGGAATCAATGCTTGCTTTGATTTCTCCGAGACCAAGCTATCTTCGAGCTTCGCTCAACCAAAACCCGAAACAGCCCCCGATGGGCAAACAAAATACTGAACCCGGTCCCTGATAATTCAACCTTTTCAGGATTGTAAGAAATTTCAAACAGCTTCTCAATAAACAAAAGGAATCATCCGCTTCAGTTTCTTCCGGGTAAAGGCTTCCCCGAAAAGTTCCGCATACCTTTTATAAATGGAGTTGGCCCGGGGTGCCAGGTTGGCAAAGGTCCAGAGTGCGAAGACCAGCCCGCTCCAAGACCAAGTAAGCAACGCGAAACCCACCCATTCCAAAAGCTCCCCGAAGTAGTTCGCCGAAGAAACATATTCGAACATGCCGCCGGTGGGCATATAGTGATTGGTGTCTCCCGGCTTGCGGAGCGCCCGGATCCGCCGGTCGGAATCGATATTGATATACATGCCGGCAAAAAACAAAAGCGTTCCCACGATGAATTGAGGTTTGAACAACCAAGAATTCCCATACATCCCTTCGGGCGAGACATAAAACAGCCATCCCGCCTGCATCAGGGCGTTCAGCAAATTGAAAAACACTCCCATGGACATAATGCTCAAAGGCATGCGGTTCTTTCCCTTCATCAAAAAGGGGAAGATGAACGAACGCTGGAAATAGTGGAGTTCGAAAAACAGCAAAAAGAGCAAAGCGGTCCAAGTCCGGTGCGAATCCGGAGCCAAGAACCATAACAGGAACATGGCTACAAAAACCGGCATCTCCATCAGACACCAAGCCAACTTGTTAGGTATCGTCCTTCCCCAAGACTTGGAAACAAACAAGCCATATCCGGCATTGACGAAAAACAGGGATGCGAACACAATCACGGCAAGGACGGCCATGACAATGACAATCAAGCCGACCCATATCATCCTCCAGTTCACGTCCAGCCACGGAGGCGCCTATATCGGTTCGCCCGGCAATACCTTATGGGTGGACAATGTAGGACCAACCTATTAATCGTGACATTTTTACAGGTTTTAGTGTCAAATTTTCAGTAAGACTCGCATGGAAAACCGCAAAAGCTCCGGTCAAAGGGCTTGGCAAGGATTTTGTTGGATGGAGCTTGCCTTCGCTCCGTTGCGAGGGCATCAAAAATGAAAAAATAAAACTATGACATTCAATAATTTCACAATCAAAGCACAGGAAGCCATCCAGAAAGCCATCGAGGTGGCTTCCGCCCATCA
>CALUNB010000088.1 GCA_944321885.1 uncultured Bacteroidales bacterium
TTGGCTCTGCACTCGGTTTGCACAGTCTTTGCTTCGTTGCTTTGGTGCTACCGAAAACAGGCTGCACCTCGGCCAAAAGCAGTGCAAGCCGAAGGCAGAGGGCAAGTTTTACTTGCACTCTGCTGAGGCGAAGCCTGCGCTCGCTGCGAAGCAGCAACAGTACGCTCCTTCGTTCTCGCTCTCAGCGCCTTGCATCTTACTCACTCTGACACACCGCCTGAGATTTATTTCAAATCCTTATTTTGATACACCCTCATATCTTCGAAATCTCGTGTGTTCCCCAAAGCATTCACTGAAAAAGGCTTGTATATGCTGGCGACCATTCTGAAAAGCCCAAGAGCCACCCAGACGACCATTGCTATTATAGAAACATTCGCCACCGTTCGCCAATGATTCTTCAATTTATTACCCCGCTTGCTGGGCTTTCCGGTATTCGCCCGGCGTGCTGCCGGTACTCCTTTTGAAAAGCCGGGAGAAATGTTGGGGGTATTGGAATCCCAAACCGTAGGCTATCTGGTTGATGGATTCGTCGGAACCGGCCACCATTTCCTTGGCAAGGTCGATGACCTTGGCTTGGATATGTTCCTGGGGCGATTTCCCGGTCTCTTTCTTGATGAGGTCTCCGAAATAATTGGGTGACAGGCAGATTTTGTCAGCGAAGAACTTGACCGATGGCAAGCCTTCGTTTTCCTGCCGGCCTTCGTTGAAATAATCTTCCAACAGGGTCTCGAATTTGGTCAGTACGTCCCTGTTGTTACTGGAACGCGTGATGAATTGGCGTTCGTAGAAGCGCGTGCAATAGTCTAAGATAAGTTCTATATTTCTGGATATAAGCTTTTTGCTGTGCTTGTCCATGGGGCGCTGGAGTTCGTGTTCCACTTTTTCCAAGCCATCCAGGAAAATCGCTTTTTCATCCTCCGAGAGATGGAGGGCTTCGTTGGAATTGTAGGAAAAGAAGGAATACTGCCGGATGCCTTGCCCGAGGGAAGTCCCTTTGATTAAATCGGGATGGAACAAAAGCCCGTGAGCCTTGGGTTGGGCATCTTCTATCATCGTGGTGGACGCCACTTGTCCTGGAGCGAAGCAGACGATGGTTCCCTCTTGGTAGTCGTAGGTTTGCCGTCCGTAACGGATATCCCCGCACTTGACATCTTTCAGGAACAACGCGTAAACACCGTAAGCCAAGGTGAACTGTTTTGGCCAAACCTTGGCTTTGGAAAGGTCTACCACGCTGACCAAAGGGTGCAGGGTTTCAAAACCGAACAAGTTGTTGTATTGCTCAATCCTGTCGAGTCTGATTACGTCCTCCATGCTGCTTTTTTTGATAAAAGCAAAGTTAGGAGAATCTTCGGAAAATGCGAAATCAGGATCCGGACGTTTTTCGTTTATCTCGTTTGGTACAGGGGAATCAGGGGCTTTAGAGGAAAAGCCGGACGATGGCGTATACCCCGGCGGCCAGCAAGGCGCTGACCGGGATGGTCAGGATCCATGCCGTCATAAGGCTTTTGGTCACGCCCCAGCGCACGGCGGAGAGCCTTTTGGTCGCTCCCACGCCGATGATGGCCCCGGTGATGGTATGGGTCGTGCTCACCGGAATTTTCAAATACTCGGTCAGGTAGAGGGTGAATGCCCCGGCCGTCTCGGCAATGACTCCTTCCAAAGGTGTAACCCGCGTGATACGGGTCCCCATCGTTTTGACGATTTTCCATCCCCCGGACATGGTTCCCAAGGCAATGGCCGTGAAGCAGCAAAGCGGGACCCAATCGGGCAGGTCGTTGATGCTTTGGATTCCCATGCCGATACCCATCGAATGGGATGCAATCAAAGCGGCGGCAATGATTCCCATGACCTTTTGGGAATCGTTCAAGCCATGCCCGATGCTGAACAAGGCCGAGGAGACCAATTGAAGCCGTTTGAACCATTTTTCCGCTGTATGGGGATTGGCCCTGCGGCAGGCATACAACACGATGAGCGTGAAGCCGAACGCGATGACCATGCCGATGAAAGGTGCAAGGATGATGAAAGCGGCGATTTTGATGATAATGTTCAATTGGATGGCTTGGAAACCGGAAGCTGCCACCGCAGCCCCGGCGAACCCCCCGATCAGGGTATGGGAAGAAGAGGACGGAATCCCTTTCCACCACGTGAAGAGGTTCCAGATGATGGCGGCGATGACCCCCGAAAGGATGATAGGCAGGGTGATGAAATCTTCGATGACGGTCTTGGATACCGTGTTGGCAATACCGAAGCCTCCGATAATATGCTTGGCGATGAAAAACGCCACGAAGTTGAAGAAGGCCGCCCACAGGACCGCTTGGAAAGGGGTCAACACCTTGGTCGAAACGATGGTCGCAATCGAGTTCGCCGCGTCATGGAATCCGTTGATGTAGTCGAAAAGGAGGGAAAGGATGATGATGGAGATAAGAAGTCCCATGGCCGTGGATTATGCGTATTTCACAATCAAGTTACCCAAGAGCTTGCCTACGTGGTCGGCGGCATCCGTGGTTTCTTCCATCTCCTGCATGATGTCCTTGATTTTGATGATTTCGATGGGATCCTTCTCTTCTTCGAACAAGGTTTTGATAAAAAGATCGTAAATATCGTCGGCGCGGTTTTCTATGTCGTGCAGTTCGATGCAGCACTCGCGCATGGTCTTGGGATTCTTTTGGAAGTGGTTCAGTTCGTGGACGGCGGTATTGAGGCATTTGGCCCCTTGGCGGATGATGTCACCCAAAGCTTTTCCGCTATTGGAAATGGGTTGGGGATTGTAGAGCGAAATCCGTTTGGCGCAACTGGTGATTCCGTCAATCACATCGTCGAGGGAGGAAGCCAAATCGTGGATGTCTTCCCTGTCGAAAGGCGTGATGAAGGTCGAACTCAGTTCATCCAATATCTTTTGGCTCAATTGGTCTCCCTCATGCTCGAAGTCCTTGATTTTCTTTGCGGCGGCGACCCTTTCTTCGACCGAAGTGTGGAAGAGGCTTTCCGCGAAGGTTTCGGCTGCTTGGTTGAGAATGTCCGCCAGTTTGCTCAACAGGGGGAAAAATTTCGATTCCTTGGGTGCCAGGCGGCTTAGAAAAGAATTTTTCATGGAACGGGGTTTGTTAGGGGTATGTTAAAAATGCGTTTTGCTGGCTGGCAGACCTGTTCATCGTTTCCGGTCCGGAATCCGCCGCTGAAAGCGTTGCAAAAGTACAAAAAGATACAAATTGTTACCATTTCTTTGCGAAGATGTGACGATTTTGATTCTTCCGGGTGTTCCGGGCTGGCAGTCCGGTCTTCCGGTGTTCCGACCCTTTTCGGCTGCGTGGGATCTGCCATTCAGGTTTATCCCAAATCGGTCATTAGACACGCCGAGTCCGTTTCTGATTGGGAAAATGAGGCATTCGGGCATCTTGCCCGCTTCTG
>CALUNB010000089.1 GCA_944321885.1 uncultured Bacteroidales bacterium
TTGCTCACGCAGTATGTCATCGAACTCTCCCGCCTTCCGGCCCGCCGGCTCGCGGCCCGGCCCTCCGGCTCCGTCAAGACCCCCCGATCTCCCGGGTCGCCTTTCGTTTTCGGGGGTGCAAAAGTACACCTTTTTTCCGAATTTCCAAACTTTCTCAAAAAAAGCCGTCCAGCTTACCGGACCGCCTCCCTTTCCCCTCTACCCTCCGGAGGGCAAGCCCTCCATAAAAAAAGCCCGGCATTTCAAGCCGGACCTTTTGAAGCTTTTCGCTCGTGGAGTATAGGGGAGTCGAACCCCTGACCTCTTGACTGCCAGTCAAACGCTCTAGCCAACTGAGCTAATACCCCGCAAAAGAGGATGCAAAGGTACGCTTTATTTTTGAATTTGCAAGCCTTTTCCAAAAAAAATTTCATTTCCCCGAAAAAATCTTCCTCCAAAAGAAGACCCGCAGTCCGGGATTCGAGGAGCCCCGGCTGCGGGCTAACACAACAAAACATCATAAAAAACAACAACTTACAAAAGCAATCCTAAACAAGCTTTAGAAAAGCCTGTCCCGCGTGTCGTGTTCGGCCAAATCCCGGAGGCGTTCCACCAATTGCTGCTTCATGGCGCTTTCCGGCATCTTGGCCAACTCTTCGGCAATCAAGGTATCCCCTGCCCGGCGGGTTTCAAGGCTGGCATAATCCTTCAAGTATTCGGCCAAAGTCATCAGGGCGTTGGGCGTGCAGAACTTCCCGATGAAACCCGGGATGGCATATTCCATGAAATGCTCCCCGGTCCGTCCGACCCGGTAACAGGAAGTGCAGAAAGAGGGAATGAACTTCTGTTCCAAAAGCCAACGAATCACTTCGTCCAAGCTCCGGTTGTCGGCAATCTGGAACTGCTCCTTTTCCAAATCCTGGGCCTCCTTGTTCGAAGCCTTTTCATGGTAAGCCCCGATTTCCAAACGGGTCCCGGCATCGATTTGGGAAACCCCGAACTGCATGACCGCATCGCGCACCGACTGGCTCTCCCTCGCGGTCATAATCAAGCCCGTATAAGGCACCGCTAAACGCAAGACGGCCACCAAATGCTTGAATTCCTCATCGGTGGTCTGGTAACGGAGGTCCAAATCCAAACCATGGGCCGGCTGGATGCGGGGGAAGCTGATGGTATGGGGTCCCACTTGGTAACGTTGCTGCAAATGAAGCGAATGCGATACCAATCCCATCACTTCGAACTTCCAATCGTACAAACCGAACAAGGCCCCGATGCCCATATCGTCGCAACCGGCCTCGAAAGCCCGGTCCATGGCGTTCAAACGCCACATGTAATCCCCCTTGCGGGTGTCCGCCGGATGGAATTTCCGGTAAGCTTCCTTATTATAGGTCTCCTGGAAAATCTGGTACGTCCCGATTCCTGCCGACTTGACAATCCGGAAACCCTCCTTGTCCAAAGGCGCGGCATTGATGTTGACCCGGCGGATTTCCCCGTGGGCTTCCTTGACCGAATAAACGATATCCACCGTATGGGCGATGTATTCAGGACTATAACGCGGCGATTCCCCGTAAACCAGAATCAGCCGTTTGTGGCCTTCGCGTTCCAGCCCCTTCACCTCTTCCACCAACTCCTCGTCGGTAAGGGTACGGCGTACCGCCGTGGTCAAGCTACGCCGGAAACCGCAATACCGGCAATCGTTCATACAATAATTACCTATGTACAAGGGCGCGAACAAAACAATGCGGTTGCCGTATATTTCCCGTTTCAGCTGCCGGGCGGCCTCATAAATCCGCTCTAACAAATCCGGGCTCTCCACCACCAGGAGAGCAGCCGTTTCTTCCAAAGTCAAAGCCTTCTTTTCCAGACTTTTCGCCAAAACCGCATCCACCCGGCCCGGGTCTTCTTTCCGGGCCAGCAACTCCATGATACGGGCATCGTCGATGAAATCGACGGCACCTTTTGTCAAACTAAAATCCATTTCTTACAAAATATTGAACAACTGTTCCTTTATCTTTTCCAACTCATCTTTCATGCGGACCACCAGTTTCTGGATGTCCGCTTCGTTCGCCTTGGACCCCAAGGTGTTGATTTCCCGTCCCATTTCCTGGGCGATGAAAGCCAATTTCCGTCCGGGAGCCTCTTCGGTCTCCATGGTTTCCATGAAGTAACGGCAATGCTTGTGCAAACGTACCTTCTCCTCGGTCATGTCCAGTTTTTCCAAGTAGTAAATCATTTCCTGCTCCAAGCGGTTCCTGTCCACTTCCACCGGAACGTCCCATTCGGCAAGCTGCTTTTCCATCCGCTGGCGGATACGCGGGACCCGCTGGGCTTCGAAAGGCTCCACCTCATAGGCCAATTTCTCGATTTCCGCCACACGCAGACGGAAGTCCTTTTCCAAGACGCTCCCTTCCTGGAGACGGCTGGCGTCTGTCAAGGCAATGCTTTCGTCCAAAGTCTGCATTACTGCTTGCTTGAATTCCTCGTCCATAACCTGGCTGGCGTCTTCCTGCACGGCGGACGGCAACAGGAAGACCACGCCCGGATCCGGCATCGCCCCACCCCATCCCTTACAGATGAAGGAATCCGAAATTTTCTTGAAGTCTTCCAAATACCGTTCCACTTGCGGGATGTTAAGACGATAGGCAGGCGCGTTGCCCTGGGCATCCTTTTGCAGGAAAGAAAGCACGCACTCCACCTTGCCCCGCAACAGTCCTGCCGCAATCCGGCTCCGGAACTCCGGTTCCAGTTCCCGGTATTCGGACGGCAGTTTCAGGCTCAAATCCAAGGTTTTGGAGTTGATGCTCCGGATTTCCACCTGCAACACCTTTCCTCCAGATTCCCTTTGGCTTTTTCCATAGCCCGTCATTGATTTTATCATGGTTCTTTCGTTTTATATCTTATCAATACTTAGTTAATTTTTAGTTTAGAGACTCATTTATAATATATTACGTCATATATACAGCACCTCTGACAG
>CALUNB010000090.1 GCA_944321885.1 uncultured Bacteroidales bacterium
GCAATATGTTTCGTCCTTTCGGTGCCGGTTGCGGTTTACTTCGGTTCATCCTGGCTGGAAAATTTCGCCTACCGCACAGATTTCCCGGTTCTGGTCTTCCCGCTGGTCTTGCTGGCCATAGGTGCGTTGGCGGCGGGTATCGTCACCTGTCAGAGCTGGCATGTGGCTTCGGAGAAACCTTTGGAAAACCTCAAGGCGGAGTAGGGGAATGGTGCCGGGGGGGCAACGGCAAAGCATGCTTGAGCCATGGTTCAGCAAAAGCAGGTTTCGCCTCAGCAGAATCAAAGTAAACTTTGCCTTTGTGTTTGATTTGCATCGACTTTGCCTGGGTTCTGTTGTATTTGGATGGTAGAAGCTGTTTAAAATTTCTTGCAATCCTGAAAAGAATGAATTTTCAGGGACCGGATTCAGGATTTTGTTTGCCCATCGGGGGCTATTCCGGGTCTTGCTTGCGTTTTTCACGTCCGATAGCTGAGCTATCCTCCTTTGAAAAACGCGGCGCCATCCCGCGAAATCCCCTCCCGATGGCCTAAACAAATAAATTTAAACAGCTTCTAATGAATGGGATAGATTTTTGAAATTCAGGAAAAAGATGTTGTCTGTGGAATGCGGGAGTAAAAAGCCCCACACCGGCTTGGTTCCGCTGTGTTGAAATGAAAAGTACTTTGGAATTAATCAGTCTGGTTCCGGAATCTTCTTGCAAAATTCGCAATAAGAAAAATCGTTGTCGGATAAAAAACGCGTTATCGGGGTGCAGATACGAGGCGCCGCGTTGCCCTCCGGACGGGGAGCGTACTTTTGTACCTGACTCGTCCGGAGGGCAATGCGCAACGAAGTAGATGCCCCTGAGAACGCGTTTTTAATACATGCCGGTAATATCCCACACAAAAGCCCGGATCCCATTCTCCTTGTTCACCTCGTCCAGCTTTTGGACGTATTTGAGCAAGAGGGGAACCATCTCTTCTTCCACCACGGTAAGGGTGGCCGAGTTCATTTCCGGCCAGGTATGGGTTCCCATGCGGGGTTCTCCCCCGAAAGTCCCGGCCCCGTTCACGACGGGCCATTGGGTGAAACCCTGGATATGGAGTTTCTTCAAAATGTAATCGACCCTTTCAGTAAGGGCTTGGTTATAAGCAATGAAAACGGCTTTTTTCATATTGGTTCCTTTTTTTGAAACAACGCTGTGGAAACGGGAATGTTAAGCCGGATAAGCCCCGTTGCACGAAGCGGATTGGACGATTCCATCCCGAATCGGGCTCCTTCACCCTTGAGAACCCTTATCCACAAGCGTTGGTTGGTTGAAAGCGGTGCGTCCTATCCATTCTGACGCACCGCCGGAAATTGCATTAAAAGAATTTATTTTGACAAACTTCTTGTTTTTTCGGATTCGACAGGCCTTATTGGATTACGGCAGGTAGTTTTTCTTGTTCCACCCCGTCCATGAAGGCATACTGCTTGGCCAGCTTCTTCTCCTTGTTGCGGTTGCCGCTCTTGTTGGTGGCCGCGTAGATAGCCGGCACGATAATCAGGGTAATCAAGGTGGAGAACACCATCCCCCCGATGACCGCGATACCCATAGGCTTCCAGGTTTCCGAGCCTTCGCCCGAGCTCAAGGCCATAGGCACCATCCCCAGGATGGTGGTCAGCGAAGTCATCAGCACCGGGCGCAGACGGGAACGGCAGGCTTTGGCAATGGCCTCGTACAAAGGCACGCCGCGTTCGCGCAAGAGGTTGATGAAGTCGATGAGCACGATCCCGTTCTTGGTCACGATGCCCACCAGCATCACCGCGCCCAAGGCCGCTACCACGCTCAACGAGGTATGGGTCATCAGCAAGGCCAGTACGACCCCGGTGAAAGCGAACGGGATGGCCATCATGATGATGAACGGCATCTTGAAACTTTCGAACTGTGCCGCCATCACGATGTAAACCAGCATCAACGACAACAAGAGAAGCACGATCAAGGAACCGAACGATTCCTGTTGGTCTTCATAACTGCCTCCGATATAGAAAGTGACATCTTGGGGCAGGTCTTCCATGTTGTCGATGAGGTCCTGGGCGATTCCAGCCACTTCACCCAAAGCCACGCCGGCGGCCGGGCTCAGGCTTACCGTCAACAGACGCTGCTTGTTCTTACGCTCGATGGTGGGAGGCGAGTAGTATTCCCTGATATGCCCCAGTTCCTTCAAACGCACTTTTTGGCCATGCCCGTCGGTAATTAGGATGTTCTCCACATCGGTAATCGAGGAACGGTATTTCTCGTCCAAACGGACAATGATATCGTATTCTTCCCCGTCTTCCTTGAACTTGGTATTGCGGAAGCCGTAAACCCGGTTGCGCATGTATTGCCCGATTTCGGTGGTGGTCAGGCCGTGCTGCGCCAGCTTGTCCTGATCCAGGATCACTTGCAGCTCCATCTTGTCATCGTCCCGGCTGATCTTGATGTCGCCTACGGCAGGAAACTTGGACGCTTCGTGGGAAATCCGCTGGGCCACGGCGGTTGTCGTGGCAAAGTCGTGGCCGATTACTTCGACATCAACCGTGTTGCTGGCAAATCCCATGCCGCTGGTGGAAACCGTGTATTCCACCACTTCGGGGAATTCCTTGAATATGGCCCGCATCTGGTCGGCAATCTCGAAGACGGAACGGTCCCGATCCTCCCTTTCGACGGTGCGGATCCGCATGTTGAGGATATTGCTTCCGGTCGTGTTCATCAAGGAAGCGGTCGATGCCTCTTCTTCCGTCCCGTAGGAAAGGTTGATCAGGTTGATTTCCGGAATCCGGGCGCGGATGACCGAGTCGATGGCCAAGGCCACCCGTTTGGTCTCTTCCACTCTTTGCCCGGACTGCATCTTGGCATAGGCCGACATTTCGCTCTGGTCGTTCAT
>CALUNB010000091.1 GCA_944321885.1 uncultured Bacteroidales bacterium
TGCGCTCCCGCACTTCGTTCTACGCCTCGGCAGAGTCCAAGCAAGCTTGACTCTGCGCTCGGCTTAAGCGAACGATTGTGCGCTCCCGCACTTCGTTCTACGCCTCGGCAGAGTCCAAGCAAGCTTGACTCTGCGCTCGGCTTAAGCGAACGATTTGAATACGGCCGTTCCGTCTGTTTCTTCCATATCCAAGCCGGTGGAGAAATCCGGTTCCTGGAATTTCCCGCCACCGTCAACTACGTGGACGGCAAGCGCATGGGCATTGTCTTACCCTCGCCTGCCGTCCTTTCTTTTTTGCAAGGCCGGGACATCGGAATCCAGCTCTATTTTGACGAAACCTCCTATAAGACCATGTTCCAGGCCCTTTCGGAAGTCATGAAAGCCAAGGGCGACCGATTGGCGGAACTGCGGGAAATCCTTATCGGCAAAAGCACGGCCGCTTGGCGGGAGACGGTCCCTGTCCACCTGCCATGGCTCAACGCCTCCCAGGAAAAAGCGGTCAACCAAGTCCTGGCTTCCAAAGACGTGGCCATCGTGCACGGACCTCCCGGCACGGGAAAGACCACCACATTGGTCGAAGCCATCCACGAAACCTTGCGGAGGGAAAACCAAGTTTTGGTCTGCGCCCAGAGCAACACCGCCGTGGACTGGATTTCCGAACAACTCGTGGACCGGGGTTTGCACGTGTTGCGCATCGGGAACCCGACAAGGGTCAACGACAAAATGCTTTCCTTCACCTACGAACGCCGCTTCGAATCCCACCCCGACTATCCTGAACTCTGGAGCATCCGCAGGAACATCCGCGAGCTGCAGACCCGGCTGCGCAAAATGAGCCGGGAGGAAAAGGACAAGGTGCGGAATCGTCTCTCCAAACTTCGTTCCCGCGCCACGGAATTGGAAATCAAAATCAACACGGAACTCTTCAATGAAGCCCATGTGATAGCCTCCACCTTGGTCGGTGCGGCCCACCGGGTCCTCTACCGCCGCAATTTCAACTCCTTGTTCATCGACGAAGCCTCCCAAGCCTTGGAAGCAGCCTGCTGGATTGCCATCGCCAAGGCCAAACGGGTCATCTTGGCAGGCGACCACCAACAACTCCCACCCACCATCAAGGACCCGGATGCCGCCCGGGAGGGCCTGGAATATACCTTGATGCAAAAGATAAGCGAAAGAAAACCCGAAACAGTATCCCTGCTCCGGATCCAATACCGCATGAACGAGCTTATCATGAAATTCCCATCCCGATGGTTCTACCACGGCATGTTGCAAGCCGCTCCCGAGGTAAAGCACCGCTGTATCGTGGAGAACGACACGCCCCTCGTCTGGCTCGATACATCCTGGACCGGGTACGGGGAAGACATGAATCCAGGCAACCCAAGCCGGGTCAACCCGGAAGAAGCCCTCTTGGCGGTAAATGCCCTGCAAGACTACATCCTTCAAATCGGGCCCGAACGTGTTCTTGAAGAAAAGGTGGATTTCG
This sequence comes from uncultured Bacteroidales bacterium, assembly GCA_944321885.1. Classification (GTDB taxonomy): domain Bacteria; phylum Bacteroidota; class Bacteroidia; order Bacteroidales; family P3; genus Pullibacteroides. The sequence goes on from CALUNB010000091.1 coordinate 1,481, forward strand.
GCCTGATTTCCCCCTATCAGGCCCAGGTCCAATACCTACGGGCCCTTGTCAGGCAAAAGCCCTTTTTCAAAGCGTTCCGCCCCCTGTTGTCCATCCATACCGTGGATGGCTTCCAAGGCCAGGAACGCGACGTCATCCTGATTAGCCTGGTCCGTGCCAACGAACAAGGCCGGATCGGTTTCCTGCGCGACCTGAGGCGCATGAACGTGGCCATGACACGGGCGCGGATGAAGCTCATCATCGTAGGCGATGCCGGTACCCTGAGCCGGCACCCGTTCTACGCCCGGCTCCTCCGCTACATCCAAGAAAACGGGCAAGTCCGGTCTTTGCTGCCACCAGAGAGCAAAGACACGACCCCCGCACTTCCGGACGCCAAGTCCAGTGAAAACCAGCCATAGAAACAAACTGATACCGCCCGGCAAGGATCCGCCCGGATTTCCGGCAAACGCTCCGGGATTCCGGCCCAATGCCCCGGAACTCCCCGATACCCAAGCAAGGCCGATCCAATACTGATTGGATCCAAATTCGTCCAAATCAAATATGACAGCCATGCCGGGTACCCATTCCCCGTTCATGCCCGAATCCAAAGCCTCCAAATCCGGCCGCCTCGCCAAGCCGCGACCGTTTGTACCCGATTTTACTTTTGCCAACCTCGTCCGTATCATAGTAAAAGGTAAAAGCCATCCTCTATGAAAAAAGACTCACGCATCCGGCCGGACACCGAAAAAGAATGGATGGAAGCCATCATCCGCAAAGACGACGAGGCGTTCAAGCTGTTGTCGCGGCAATACCGCCAAACCGTCTTCCGGATAGCGTTGCGCATGACAGGGAATGCCGAAGATGCCGAAGACATTGCCCAGGATGTCTTTGTCAAAATCTGGCTCGAAGCCGGGAAGTTCGATGCCCGTTTCAGTCTTTCCACATGGATTTACCGGATAACCAACAACCTGTGCATAGACAAGCTCCGACGTGCAAAATGGATGAAAGCCTTCTCCTTCTTCGGGATCCCAGGCAGTTCCCGGACGCAGGCATCCAGGCAAGCGGGCTTCCGCCCCGACCAAGGCAACGAGAGACAGAGCGAATCTCCCGAAGAGCAGTGGATTGCCGGAGAGTCTTGGCGGGTTTTCGAAAAAATAAGCCAAGGCTTGAGCCCGAAACAAAAAAGCGTATTCCTCCTCAAAGAAATAGAAGGGTTCTCTACCGAAGAGACCTCGTTCATTACCGGCTTGAATCCGGAGCAAATCAAAAGCAACCTTTACTGGGCCCGCCAAAGCATCCGCAAACGATTCAAACAATACTATGAAGGCAGAAGCAGCGGCCCGGAGGAACCGGAGCAAGGACCGGCCTCGAAAAAGAAGCC
>CALUNB010000092.1 GCA_944321885.1 uncultured Bacteroidales bacterium
CAGTCAGCGTAGGCGGCCATGGCCGCCTACGCTGACCCAACAAACCCCAACTTGACACAGTTCAGTTTACACTGCCATTTTCAGTTAAACATTTTTTCCAAAGTAGAAACAGGACACCCTGTGGAGTCCTTGGAGCCGGGCCGATTCCTACATGTCGTCCATGCAATAAAATTCTTGTTGGATTTCGTATTTGGAAAGTATCTTCGTGCGGAGTGTTTCCACTTTCCGATTGAAGTCTTCCGGTTTGAAATTCTTCCTTTGCCGTTTGACCTCGGCCACCAAGGCTTTTTTCTCTTCGGCATAAATCGCCACGATATCCACCTCGCATGGGTCGCCCTGTTTTGTCTGCCACCAGGAACCTATCTGCTCGAATTTTTTACTTTCCATCAGTTTCTTTCGGAAATACATTTCGAGGGTCAATCCGGAATAGGTCGGATAATCGGCTTTGATGATTTCCCCCAAGTGTTCCAGGTTCTCTATTTCTATCAGATAGTGGTATTTGGTGAAATACCGGAACCAGAAACGGAGGAATAGGTCTGAAATTTCAAAACGCACGGTTTGGGTGCCTTCTTTGGCGAAAATGGGACGCTTACGTTCTATCAGCTCATAGTCTTCTTCCAAGCGTTTCAGATGCCCGTTTATGGAGGTTTCACCCATTAAATTGGAAAGCCTTTGCTGGGTATTGTCTCCGTTTGCTATGGCGGAGAGGAGGGCGAAATAGTTGCCATATTTTTTGCCGAACTCTTGGATTAGCAATGCCTTGCCTTCGTTTTGGAACAAAGAATCGGGACGCATCATCCAATCCACCATCGATGCCATGTCCGTACATCCGTTATCCATGAAAGCTTCGATGTATTTGGGGATGCCACCGGAAAAGGTGTAAAGCGCCAGCAGGTCGTCGTTCGTGTAGTTCGGTTTGTGGTCGGAGATGATTTGCTTCAGCACTTCCGTGTTGAAAGGCCGTAACTTGATGGTATTGTCGCATCTGCCGTATAAAGGTTCTTTATAATCCATAAAGATGCGGTGCATCAGTGTATAGACCGAACCGCTTGCGATGAAATTGACATGCGTGTTGTCCTTGTACCTGTCCCAAATGTCTTGTATCCGGCTATATACCGAGGGATTGGTGTAAAAAAATTCTTGGAATTCATCGATTACCAAGTTGAAAGCCATATTGCGTCCGATACCCATCAGGGTTTCGAACAGGCTTGCGAAAGAGTTGATTTCCGGAGAAATATAGATACCCAATGCCTGGGATGCGCTATGGGCGCAAGTGTGGCACAACATGGCCTCGTTACTGCGGTCGATAAACAGATAGACCGTGGGCGTTTCTTCGCAACTTTTGAGTATCAGTTTGGTTTTGCCGATACGTCTGCGCCCTGTCACCATCGTCATTTGCGAATGGTTCCCAAAGGCTGTTTCACGGGTTTGCTGAAGCCAGCCCAATTCCTGTATCCGGTCGTAAAAGTTCATGTTTCGCCATTTTTCCACCGCTGTAACTTCTACGGCGGTAACTTTTCGCAAAAATAATGTTTTTTGTTGGTTCGTACCGTTTGACGCGCTTTTTCGCAGATGCTTTGCACCCGGATTCCCTAGCGGGATGGAAACGGGAGGGAAATATGCCTTACCTTTGTGGGGAGAAGCCTTGCGCTCGAACGAAGTTTGAAATATACCCTTATCGGATGGAACACACTTGAGGCTGGGCCTCGAAAAGGAAAACCAAAAAGACCTACATATGGAAACAGGGGAAAAGAGGAGGAGAATCCGGATGAAGCCGGTTCTCCTAGGCATGCTTGCCATGCTTTTGACTTCGGAGCCGGTATCCGGCAAGCATTCGTTTTATGTGAAATTGGAACCTCAGGCACGGAAGGCGCTTCCGGCCATGAAAGCCGGGACGGTGCGTGGTGCAGGGGTTTACGAGTCCGGGAGCACGATTGTCATAACGGCCACGGCCAATCCGGGATGGGTCTTCAAGAGTTGGGAAACCGGCCTTCGGCCTTATACGAGCGATACCTTGGAAGTCGTTATAACGCAAGACCTGCATTACACGGCCCAGTTCAAACCGGATGATGCGGCTTTGGAAGCTTCGGCCCCGGTCTCTTGGCGGGTTGTCCCGAATCCGGTCCGGACGGAAATTTTCATAGAAGGTTTGGGGGAAGCCGATGTGGAACGGGTGCTGTTGTACGATATGCAATCCCGCCTGCTCCATGCTTGGGAAAGTGGTTCGGGACCTTTCTCCGTGGAGGATGTCCCGGCGGGGATGTATGTGTTGGAAGTCCGGTTTGCCAACGGCCCGTCTTCCCGGCAGAAGATAGTGGTCGGATATTGAGGCTTTTCTTGCCTATGAGCTGCTACGGATTCTACTCGAGAAAAAAAGGAAGGGGCCGAAGCCCCCTCCTGACAACCAAAACCGAATAATGAAAAGAATCCAAATAAGTAGATAGCGTTCAAAGCATCCTGACCAGCAGGATGAGGACCACGATGATACCGGCCAAGGACAGGACCATGACCGGGACCAGGTGTTTTGAGAAGAAGTTTGTTTTCACGTCTTTATTCACAGCGTAAAGAGTTTTCAAGGTGTTCATGAGTTCGCTCCGCTCGGTTCTCCGCCTCGGCCATGCTCAAGCAAGCTTGGCATGGCGCTCGGCTTGATCGAAAGGTTCGCTTTCGCGCAGCTTT
>CALUNB010000093.1 GCA_944321885.1 uncultured Bacteroidales bacterium
GGCGACCTGTTCATATTCGTTTTTCACAAAATCCATGTATTCGCCCAAAACTTCCATTTCGGCCGGGTCTGAACTTTGTCCCCACAGGACTTTCATGCTTTCGATACCCCATGTGCCATAGCCGCCTCTGTACCAGAAACTGATATGGTTGTCTCCAGCTGGAATCTGCAGCGGGCTCATCGTAATCAGGTAGTCGTCTTTCGGGGTGCTGGAGGCGTAGTCGATTTTGACCGACCCGCTGTTGCCCGGTTCGGCCTTGTAATACTCTTCGTCATCGGGATCTGCGGCTTCCCATTCCCAAGTCATGCCGTCCTCATTGGCATCGATGACAATCCAAGCTTCCATGTCGGAAGCTTCGTTGAAATCACAATGGTAAGGAAGGGACAGGGGCTTGGCGTTGTATACGGTCTTTTCCAGGCTGTTGTTGGAGGCGACCATATCGCCGTCCAACACTACTTCCACCTTCACTTTGTGTTCTCCCGGATTGCCCAGGTCGGCCTTGGCCGTGAAAGTGTATTCCATGCCGGCCCGTGCCTGCAGTTCCTGGTTGACGGTTTCCTCAACGGCGGTTCCTTCATCCACAGTCAAACGGAGGACGAAAGAAGAAACCGCTTCCAAACCGCTGTTGCGGACAGACACGGTAACCTCTTCCTGTTCCAGCCCGCTACCCGATGCCGGGCTGATGATTTCCACAACTTCCATGTCCACAGGCGCTATGAGGGAGAGGTAGCAGCTGTCGTTCCCGTCTTCGTCCTGCACGGGGGCGGCACAGATGGTAAAGACGTATTCCACGCCGGCCGCAAATTCGAAATCGTCTCCGATAGCCTGCGGCCCGCGGGGAATCCAGACGGCGGGCGTAGCAGGGTCGGGGTTGGTCACAGCGTAGTCGTACACGCCAGGCTCTATCAAGATAGAGGCCGAACCGCTTTCAATCCAGTGTCCGTCGGCCACGGTTCCCGTCGCATCTTCGGGCAGGAAGTACTCGAATTCCGAATAATCGGCATCGCCCGCCGCCATGTAGCCGTCCGTGGGAATCACCGACCCGTACGTATCGGCATCGGAATCCAAGACTATCTGGTATCCTCCGCCGGTTTCCCACTGCCATTGCACGTTCAAGGTGATTTTGGCCTTCGTAGGGTCGTCGGCTTTCCGCATGTCGGTCAGAACCCTGTTCCCCGCCGGCACCGCTTTCCCTTTCCCTGTCCGGAACAAGGCCCGGGACTGTTTTTGCAAAGGCGAGTGTTGGCGGACGGCTTCCGTCTTTGCCTTGGCATCGGGTCTCCCCAAACGGGGCATGCCCGTGTTCTGCCCGTAAAAAACGCTTGGCAGGGAAAGCAATCCCGCCGCCAGCAAGAGTTTGGTAAATTTTTTCATCGGCTCCATAACAAAAAGTTTTTGGTTATAAGTTTTGATTGATAGCTTGCCTTCTTGGTTATGATTATTTCTTGTGTCCGTTTTTTGCATCCGTGTCTTTTGGGAAGAGCCTGGTCCCTGTCCATGCGCAAGCAAGCTTGGCATGAATCCCGGCTTCATCGAAAGGTGGTTTTGTGTCGAGAGGCACCTACGTTTTTTGTTTTACCTATCACGAGGCAGGAGGACGATTTCCTCCTTGCTTCCGAGGCAAACGTAAAGAACTTTTTCGATAAAAAACGCCTTTGTGACACGGTAGAATGATTGCTTTTATAAATCTTATCACGGGTCGTCATGCAGAGGCCGTGAAGGAGAAGATGACTTTGGCCCGCTACGTTTTTTTGCGTACTTTCGCCAAAGGAAATTTGGATGCTCCATGAGAAGAAAGTCGCTTCCGGTTGCCTTTGCAAGCGTTCTGTCTCGAAACTTTCCGGGCGGATTTCAAAGTCGGTTCCGTACATATATGAACATAGGTGTCCTTTCGATCCTGTTCATTTTGGTTGCCTGCCACCAGCCAAGGAATGTGGACATGCCGGATTTGGATACAGGCAGCGAATATCTTCTTCCTTTTTCCATCCAGGATTCTGTCAATTCAGGCGATTTCAGCTGGCTTGGTGAAGAAGACACTTTATTGCGGCATTTTACCAACCTGTTGCAGAAACGTTACCAAATCGAAGACGAGCATTCTGCCCGGGAGTGGGTGGATCAGATGAACCAGGCAGGTGTCTATGCCTTTGTCAACGGACATACGGCCCAAGGGCTTTCCTTGTTTCTGGATGCGCTGGAGGTCTCGATGGAATTTGGAATAGAGGAACCTTATACCCAGGCGAATTTGGCCATGCTGTATGCCACGGTGCAAGATTATGACAAAGCCTGGGAACTGTCGGAACAGAGTCTGCATATGTTCGAGGAGGATGCCCAGTACGAGGAAGCTCTCCTGATGTTGGGAAACCGTTTAACCTGCGCCATGGGGGCTTCTTCCGTGTCCGGCGTGGAATGGTGCCTGGAAAAATTGGACTCGGAGACATATGATACCTTGCCGATGGCCTGCTTCAGCCAATGCCGTGCCCGGATGTTCCTAGGGTTGCAACGGAAAGATTATGCCGAAGCCTTGCATTGGGCAAAGGCATCCTTGCACTGCGGTCCCAACTCCGTCGACACGGTGGCTTTTTATGCGTCCGTTTTCCAGGATATTGCCATGGCTTTTACCGGATTGGAAGCTTATGATTCGGCGCTTTTCTATTACGACCGCTGTTTGTCGGGGTATCAGCAGAAACAATATTGGGAATTAGTGCAAGCGGTCCGTGAAGAGGAAATCAGGATTTACTCCCTGCTTGGAAAGACGGAACGGTACAAGGAAGGCGTACGTCAATACATGACCTTGTCCCGGACTTTGAAGGAAAAGAGTATCCGTTCCGAACAGCAAAACCTGGACTATGTGATTTTGCAAAGGGCGCAGGAACGCAAGATGGCCGAATTACATTATGATTCGGTCTACAAGGGCGAGATTATCCGTAACCAGCGTTCGGTTTTTTTCTCCCTGACGGCTTTGTTATCTTTGGGACTAGCTTTTGTTTTCGTTTTGTACCTGAACAAGCGGCGCAAGGAAAGGCTGAACCGCTTGCTGTATGACAAAACACGTAAACTCTTGATACTGGAGCATCACAAAAGAGACGAGACAGAAACGGGAACGGAAAAAGCCGGCCCGGATGAAAATACCGGGGACTTGCCGGAATGGGAAAGCGGGAAACCGGTTTTGCCGGCAGGACAAGGGTCTGGCTCCAAAAACACGGCTTCTTCCCATTCCTTGCCCATGGAAGAAAAGCAAATCCGTTTCATCGAATATGAAATCGAACGGCTTTTCGAGGAAGAAGAATGCTACACCCAAGAAGATTTTTCCTTGGACAAGCTTTCCAAACTACTGAATTCCAATACCACGTATGTATCCCGTATCGTCAACGAACATTTCCATAAATCTTTCAGCGCTTTGGTCAACGAATACCGGATCAGGAAATCCTGCCTCTTGTTGGAAGACACGTCCAACAAAGGCTATACCTTGGAATATATCGCCAAACTGGCCGGTTTCGGTAACCGGGTCACCTTCACGCAGCAGTTCAAGAAGCAAGTGGGAATGACTCCTTCGGAATACTGGAAAATGGCACGGAAACCTTCCCGTCCATAATAGCTGGATATCCTCCTTGGGAAACGTGATAAAATAATTTCTCTCATTTTCAATATATTGACAATTTCAAAATGTAAAATAACGCGTTTTGGATACGTAGTTTTGTGCAAAATAACGCGTTTTGGATACGCAGTTTTATGCAAAATAACGCGTTTTGGAGTATCTTTGCAGGCACGATTCACAATACCCTATGATTGACAAACGCATCTTGGAAACAATCCTGACCGATCAAGCCGAAGAGTTGGCGTTGAAACATTCCAGACATTTCTGCCAAAGGAAAGAAGAAGGCTTGATTGACCTGGACAGCCCGCAAGCACAAGTCGTCATCGGTGTCCGACGGAGCGGAAAATCAACTTTGTGCTATCATGCACTCCACAAAGCCGGAGTCAAGTATGCCTATGTGAATTTTGATGACGAACGTCTGGCAAAACTGACAGGAGAAGACCTCAACGACGTATTGGAAGTCCTCTACAAAATAAACGGTGAGTTCCATTACCTGTTCATCGACGAGATTCAGAATATCCCGGAATGGTACCTGTTTGTCAACCGGCTCTTACGCAAAGGCATGCACATCCTCGTCACAGGGTCGAATGCCAAATTGTTAAGCGGGGAACTGGCTACCCACCTCACAGGCCGGCATCATGCCGTGACACTCTATCCCTTTTCTTTTTCCGAATATTGCCAATACAAAAAAGCAGATACAAAAAGCCAAAGCACACAAGCCATTGCCATACGCCGCGCCTTGTTCGACGAATACCTGCAAAAAGGGGGATTCCCGGAATTGCAAATGATTTCCAACGAGCGCGAATACATCGGTACATTGATAGATAACATCTTGAAAAGAGATATCGAACAACGTTTCAAGATAGCTTACAAGGCTTCGTTCGAACAATTGGCACATCACCTGTTGAACGTATCGCCAACCATCGTATCCGACAAAACCTTGCAGGAATTATTCGGTTTCAGGTCCGAACATACTGCCAAGAACTATGTAGAATATCTACGGCAGGCATACTTGTTTGCCGGACTCCGCAAATACTCTGCCAAAAGCCGCCAAAGAGTTGTAGGAGAAAAAATTTACCCGATGGACGTGGCCTTGATGAACCAAAGGGCCGATGCTTTCGTAGGGGAAAACCTCGGATGGCGGCTCGAAACCGTTGTCTACTTGGAACTACTCCGCCAATGCAAACCCAAAGGGCTGGATATCTATTACTACAGCGAACGATCCGGGGAATGCGACTTTGTCGTCTGCCAAGAACGAAAAACGCACATGGCAATCCAGGTCTCTTACGACATTCTGAACCCCAAAACCCGCAAACGTGAAATAGCGGGTTTGATTCTCGCCGCCCGTAAAACGGATTGCAAGAAGCTGTTATTGATAACCGACCACCAATACGAAGACATTGAAGCAGACGGATTCAACATAGCCATCCGCCCCGGCTACGAGATGATGCTGGAAGAATTCGTCCCCGAAGCATAACTCGCGGATTCTCTTCTGATATCTTGAAATCAAATAGTTATTACAAAAATCCATCCTAATCCGGTGGCTTTGACCAAGGCAAGATTCCCCAATGCCAAGTCGTCAAATATTATTATTTTCGCATTCCGGAATCCGGGCAAGGCAAAGCCTTGGGTAGCCGGAGCCGGACCAGCCGTGTCAAAACCTTCGCAAAATGGAAACGCCTACGCATTTTAAAGGGCTCAGTCCCGAAGAAGTGGTCAAAAGCAGGGAACAACATGGTTCCAACGTCTTGACCCCTCCCGAAAAAACCTCCGTCTGGAAACAATTGCTCGAGAAATTCAAGGACCCCATCATCCGCATCCTGCTGGTCGCCTTGGCCCTTTCGTTCCTCGTGGCCTGCTACCAGTTCTTCAGCGGACAGGAAAGCGGACACGTGTTCCTGGAACCGGTAGGAATCCTGGTAGCCATTTTGTTGGCCACCGGCGTGGGATTCTATTTTGAACTCAAAGCCAACCGGAAATTCGACATCCTGAACCAAGTCAACGACGACGTGATGGTCAAGGTCATCCGCAACAGCCATGTCACCGAGGTTTCGCGCAAAGACATCGTGGTAGGAGACTTGGTTTTGCTCGAAGCCGGAAACGAAGTACCCGCCGACGGATATCTTAAAACCGCCACCTCGATGCAGGTCAACGAGTCCACCCTGACCGGCGAACCCATGGTCAACAAAACCGTCGCACCCGAACGTTTCGACAAGGATGCCACCTACCCTAGCAACAAGGTACTCCGGGGAACGACTGTCATGGAAGGACACGGTGTCATGGAAGTCAACACGGTAGGCGACCAGACCGAATACGGGAAAGTCTACACGGGTTCCCAAATCGAGAACAACGTGGAAACCCCGCTCAACATGCAGCTGGAAAAACTGGCCAAAGTCATCACCAAGGCCAGTTACATCGTGGCGGCAATCATCGTGGTAGGCCGCCTGCTGATGTTCTTCCTGCATCATTCCGCCCCCTACGGCTGGCTCAACGTGGCTTCCGAACTCCTCAACACCTTCATGATCGCGGTGACGGTCATCGTGGTCACCGTACCGGAAGGCTTGCCGATGAGCGTTTCCCTTTCCTTGGCCCTGAGCATGCGGCGGATGTTGGAAGCCAACAACTTGGTCCGGAAGATGCACGCCTGTGAAACCATGGGAGCCTGCACGGTGATTTGCACGGACAAAACCGGGACCCTGACCCAGAACCAGATGCGGGTCAGCAACACCCAGTTCCTGATCAAAGGAGACAAAGGCGCGGGCAAAATAGAATTAGGCGTGGACGATGCCAGCCGCCTGATAAAAGAATGTATCGCAGCCAACTCCACCGCTTTCATCGATGAAACCGACATCACCAAGCCCAAAGTCATCGGGAACCCGACCGAAGGCGCCCTGCTGCTCTGGCTCCGCGACCAAGGCGAAGACTACGCCACCATCCGGAGCTGCGCCAAAGTGGAAGAACAACTTACCTTCTCCACCGAACGCAAGTACATGGCTACCGTGGTCCATTCCTTCCTTCTCCCCGAAAAACGCATCCTCTACGTGAAAGGAGCTCCCGAAATCCTCTTAGGGATTTGCCAAGCCGTACGGGTGGAAGGAAAGGACGAACCCGTTGACAACTGGAAAGAATATATCGACACTGAATTACTTGGTTATCAAATGAAAGCCATGCGGACCTTAGGATTCGCTTGCGCCCTCCTGGACCCGGAAAGCACCGAAAGCTGCTTCGAGGACGGACGGCTCAAGGAAGACCTCCCGCTGCGCTTCATCGGCTTCGTGGGTATTTCCGACCCGGTACGCGAAGACGTGCCTGCGGCGATCCAGGAATGCCTTGATGCCGGCATCGATGTCAAAATCGTAACCGGGGATACCCCGGCCACGGCTACCGAAATCGCCCGCCAAATCCATTTGTGGAAACCGGAATATACCGAAGAGAACCGGATTACCGGGCCCCAATTCGCCAAGCTTTCGGACGAGGAACTGCAAAAACGGGCCAAAGACCTCAAAATCATTTCCCGCGCACGCCCCATGGACAAGGAGCGCTTGGTAAAAGCCCTGCAAAAGAACGGGGAGGTGGTGGCTGTGACCGGCGACGGGACCAACGACGCCCCGGCCTTGAACGCCGCCCAAGTGGGTCTTTCGATGGGCGACGGGACCTCGGTAGCCAAGGAAGCCAGCGACATCACCATCCTCGACAACGCGTTCAGCAGCATCACCTCCGCTGTCCTCTGGGGACGTTCCTTGTACCAAAACGTACAACGTTTCATCCTGTTCCAGCTCACCATCAACGTCATTGCCTGTGCCATTGTCATGCTGGGAGCCTTCCTCGACACCCAATCCCCGCTCACGGTGACACAGATGCTCTGGGTGAACCTGATTATGGACACCTTCGCCGCGATGGCCTTGGCTTCGCTCCCACCCAATCCCGCCGTCATGAAGAACAAGCCGCGCAAGATGACCGACCATATCGTGACCAAACTGATGATCCGGCGTATCTTCGTGGTCGGATTCCTGCTGGTCCTGGTCTTGTTCGGCCTGATGCAATACTTCAAATACGAGGACATTGAATGCCTGCGTCAATTCTGTTTCGGGGATTATTTCCGGAACTTCTTCCGTTTCAACGCGATTCCGGAAGGCCAGATGGGTATCACCCGCTACGAACAATCCCTTTTCTTCACGTTCTTCGTGATGCTCCAGTTCTGGAACATGTTCAACGCCAAGGCCTTCCTTACCAAAAAATCGGCTTTTCTCCATCTTTTCGGCAGCGCGGACGGGTTTTTGCCCACCACCTTGCTGATTCTGATAGGACAAATCATCATCGTGCGCTTCGGCGGGGAAATGTTCAGCGTGGAACGCCTCTATTGGTACGATTGGATTACCATCATCCTGTCCACTTCCATTGTCCTTTGGATTGGAGAAATCGCCCGCCTGTTCAAAGCAAGGTTCGGAAAAGCTTAAACGGGAAGCTGTTTCTGAATAAAAACCTTTAGTGGCATCTTCAGCGGTTTGTCAGAATGGGTGAGATGCAGCCAGTCTTCGGCAAAGCCAGATTGCCCGTTATGACAAACCGAAAAAAATGTACAGAATGGAAAAAAAACTGATTGTAAACGTAGGCCGGGAATTAGGGTCGGGGGGCCGACAAATGGCACAGATATTAGGCCGGATACTGGATTTGAAGTTCTACGACAAGGAGCTGATTCACGAGGCTTCCAAGTCCAGCGGTATCTGCAAGGATTGTTTCGAGCAAGCTGACGAGAAGCCGCAAAGGATCTGGTATTCGCGCTTTCCTTTCATGGGTGAACCGGGATTTACCGGCTTAAGCAACGATGCCTTGTTTGAAATCCACTACAAGACGGTCCTACGTCTGGCCGAAGAAAACAACTGTGTTTTCGTGGGGCGTTGCACGGACTATATCCTGCGCGACAATCCGGCTTGTTTCAATATCTTCGTCCATGCCCCGATGGATTTCCGGATCCACCACCTTTGCCAGGAAACCGGGGTCACGGAAGCGGAAGCCAAGCATTTGATTGAAAGGACGGACAAATCGCGTGCCTCGTACTACAATTTCTACACGAACAAGACCTGGGGGAAAGCTTCTTCCTACCACCTCTGCATGGACACTTCCCTGTTGGGTATCGAGGAGAGCGCCAAATGGGTGGCGGATTTGATAAAGAAAACCCATTTATAAAGCACTATTTTTCGAAACTCGAAATCAATTGCATACTATAAGGGCTGTGCCAAAATTTTTTTGACACAGCCCCTTTTGATCCTTTGGACAAACAAGTCCAAATACCCGCTAACGCTAATAATTCCTGTTCACCGGCTTGAACACCCGGAGCAAAATCAAAAAATGGAACCAAAGGGTGGAAAGCAGGCCGAAATGCTTCCGCATGATTTGGAACCTTTCGCGCCAAGAAAGCACTAACATTTGCCGGGATTTTCCTCCCTTCAGGTAACAAGCCACGGTCTGGTGCGTGTTTTCTATCCTTTCCGCCTTTTCGAGCGCCTGCAAGACCCAATTGAAGTCGGCAGAACACTTATAACGCAAATCGTAAGGAACCGCGAGGCTGCGCCTTATCAAAATGGATTGGTGGCAAACCAGCATGCCCCAACGGAAACTCTTGGGTGTCAAGACCTCAGGAGCCCGGAGACGGCGCATGCCCGCCGGGTTCCATTGGGCATCCACCAACTGGGTCTGCCCGTAATAGACATCCGCCCAGCCGTCCTTCCCCTCTCCCTCCTCGTCTTCCGGTTTCAAAGATGTCTCCTCCTCATCCTCTTCCCAGTCCATGCCCTCGTGGAAAACCTCCAACAGGAAGGCATCGGAATAAATGAAATCCCCCGCATTCAAAAACCAGACAAAAGTCCCCGTTGCCATGGCCAAACCCTTGTTCATGGCATCGTATATACCCTTGTCGGGTTCGGAAACGTAAGCGGAAACCAAGTCCCCGTTGGCCTTTATCACATCCAAGGTCCCGTCTTTCGAAGCCCCGTCCACCACGATATACTCGATATAAGGGTAATTCTCCCTCTGCGCCCGGACGCTGTCCATGGTCTTTTCCAACAAGCGGGCCGCATTGTACACCACGGTAATGATTGAAATAAGCGGTTTTTTCTTCTGTATCACGCTTTTTATGAAAGTTTAAACATTTCTGAATCAAAAAAAACCGGACGGGAAGCGGACACGGGATCCGCCCCCCGTCCTTGCTTCAGGGGCATCCAGGACAAATCCTTCCCATCCTTTACATGGCAGCGTTTTCCGACCACCAGAGAGGGTAAAGGATATCCATCTCGTCAATCAAACGGGTCGCCCCGGCGAACTTGTCGATGATAAACAAGCAATAACGGATATCCAGCATGATATTGCGGCACATATCGGCATCGTAACGGATATCGCTCATGGTCCCCTCCCAATTACGGTCGAAATTGATACCCATCAAATAACCATCCCCGTTCAAGACCGGACTGCCCGAATTGCCACCGGTGGTATGGTTGGTCCCGATGAACGCCACCGGCATTTCACCTAAAGCATTGGCATAAGGGCCGTAATCCTTGCGGGCATACAAATCCTTCAATTTGGCTTCGACCACATAATCATAAATATCCGGGTTTTCCTTTTCCATGATGCCCGAAAGGGTGGTATAGGGGGCGTATTGCACGGCATCGGCAGGCTTGAACCCTTTCACTTGGCCGTAAGCCACCCGCATCGTGAAGTTGGCATCGGGATAAAGGCGCTCGCTACCCACATTGCTGACGGGGATATCGTTCTTGACACCCACCCGCATCAAGGAAGCGAAATCCCCGCTTTCCTTGAGCTTGATCTGTCCCCGCATATAGATACGTTGCAAGCTGTCAATCCGTTCGTTGTACTTCTTGATGAACGGATAAACCTGGTTAAAGTACTGCCCGTAGACCACTTGGGCGTATTTGAACAAGGGATCGCGTTCCAAAGCCTTGTAAGACGATGCCTTGTATTTGTCCAAGAAGGCCTCCATACGTTCCTGCGAAGTGAAAACGGATTTGCCGTAGAACCAATCCAACTGTTTTTCAAGCGTGTTCCCGGGAAAGGAAATCACCTGGGTCCGAGTGCCATCGGCTTCCTCCATGAAGGCCAGACGTTCAAAAATCCGGCGGTCCACAACCGGGTCGTAATCCTTGAAGAACCTGTCGGCCCGTTCGCGGCAAGAAGCCAAAGCTTCTTCCAGGGAAAGGCTCGTGTCCGAACCCGTGGAAACATTGCGCAAACGGGTAAAAGAATAAGCGAAAGAAACCGCCTCAGGAGCCAAGGTATGTTCTTGGAAAATAATCTGCATTGCCAAATAGGGCTCCAAGTCCTGGTAAGCCTTTTCCAAAGCGGGCAGGACCCCGGTAAATTCGCGTCCGTTCACGCTCTGGCACCAATCCTGGAAAACAGTTTCATAGTCCTGTTTGCTTCCCACCACGTTGAGACGGCGGATTCCTTTCACTTCACCTTGCCATTTCTTCCATCCGTTGGCGATACCTGCCGCCTTGGAGGCGTATTGAATCCGGGTCTTGGGGTCGCGGTCCATGGCCGCCTTGATGATATCCAGACGCTCGGTACGGGCCGAAATCCGCATGGGGTCGATCAAATCCTGTATCAAACGGACGGCATAGGAAGTGATGTACTCCTGAGTCGAACCGGGATAACCCACCACGAAGGTGAAATCGCCTTCCTCGTATCCCCGGAGGTCGATTTTCAAATGATGCTTGGGAACATAAGGGCGGTTGGAAGGACTGTAAGGAGCCGGCCGGTTATTCTCATCGGCATAAATCCGGAAAACCGAGAAATCACCCGTATGTCGGGGCCACATCCAATTATCGGTATCCCCCCCGAACTTGCCGATATTGGAAGGCGGCGTGCCTACCAAGCGTACATCCCGGAAGACCTCGTAAATGAACATATAGTACTGGTTTCCATAATAAAAAGGTACAATCCTCACTTCATAACCTTCCTTTTCCAAGGGAGTCGACAAACGGTCGGCACGGGCTTGGATGCTATCCTTGCGTGTTTGCTCGCTCAAGGAAGGGGACACTTCGTCCAGACCCGCCAAGATTTGGCCGCTCACATCCCGCATCTCTTTCAGGAAACGGACTTCCAAACCGGGGCAGGGGAGTTCCTCTTCGAAATTCCCGGCCCAGAAGCCATAAGTCAAATAATCGTGCTCCACCGAAGAATGGTATTGGATGGCGCTGTAACCGCAATGGTGGTTGGTCAGCACAAGGCCCTGGTCCGAAACCACTTCCCCGGTACAACCACCCCCGAAAATCACCACCGCGTCCTTCAGGGAAGAATGGTTGATACTGTAAATATCTTCAGCCTTCAATTGGAGACCCATCCGCTGCATTTCGGCTTCGTTCTGGTCCAAAAGCAAGGGAAGCCACATGCCTTCATCGGCATGGAGCATGCTGAAACCCGCAAACGCCCATGCAAAGGCCACGACGAGCTTCCTGTTAAAAATTTTCCGTATCATCATAAATGTTTTTACCTAAGGAAAAATCACACTACCTGCAAATTCCAATTACCTGGCATCCAAACCATAATCCCCGTCGGCCTTCCGGAAAGCTTCGGTGGCCCTCGTTTTCTTGCGCTTGTTAAAAGCGTCCAAGTCGATGGTAAGGGTGACATAATTGGGTGAACCCAATTTATGGTAACGCGAACGGGAGTAGCTGAAGTTGAACTTGGAAATGCGGAAACCGACTCCCCAGGAAAAGCCCACCATACCGGGCTTGGCCGGGGTCATCATATCGCGCGAACGCATGTAGTTGTAGGAAGCCCGGAGATAAAAGCCTCGATAAGGGATGATTTCCAAGCCCACTACGATATGCCGGGCCAGGTTATCGAAGAAATCGGCAGCCCCGCTGCGTTGCTCCACCTCGCCACTGATCAAATCGGCTTCGGCATAGGGGTCCTCATAGTTCAAATCCCATTTCTGCAAGTTAGGCAATTCAACAAACAACCGCAAAGGGGTATGGGGAATCCGTTGGGAGAGGGCGACCGCCACCTCGAAAGGCATATGGGTATGACCGTCCCCGGAATAGGACTTGATAGCTCCACCCATGTTCCTCAACAACAAGGAAACGGCGAACAGCCGCGAAGAATTGGAGTAGGTGGCCGACACGTCCACGCCCATCCCGAAAGCATGGTAATCCTCGATATGGGAGTATATCATCTTGAAATTGGCACCGATAGTGAAGTGGGAATCCAATTCCCGGCCCCAACCCAGTACCAAGGCGAAGTCGTTGGCCGTGGCGGTCCCGTATTCGACCCCGTACTCGTCGGTGACATAAATCTTCCCGTAGTTGCCGAACTGGGCATGCAGGGCGAAACTTCCCACTTTTTCAAAGGTACGGCTATAAGAAGCAAAGCCGTAATTGGTCCCGTTGTAATAATTTACATAATTGAATGCCACATGGTTGTGGATTTCGGGCGTAATCAGGGAAGGATTGGAAAGGGCAAGGGTGATATCGGCATCCCGGGCCGAAAGGAACTCGGATCCCATGGCAGCGATACGGGCCGAATTACCCATATCGAGGAAGGTGAACGAAGAACGTCCGAACTGGGCATGGGCGGAAAAAGCTGTCGCCATGCTGAAAACCAAAAAAAATACTATTCTTAGCGCTTTGTTCTTCATGCTTCAAAAAGACATCTGGACCCTATGCGGTCCTCCACCACATCTTCGGGGACAGCCAAAGATACGCAAAGTCGAAGGCAGATCCGAACCTGTTCGAGCTATGCCGGGACCAAGCTATCTTCGGCGACAGCCAAAGATAGCGAAAGGTGGGCGCAATGCAAACCGATCTTGCTTGGGCTTGCATTGCCGAACCGCATCCTATCTCCGCCAAAAGGCAAATGTAATGATTTTCTTGCAAAAGAAAAGACTTCAAAACAAAATCTGCCGCCAATCCCAGGGTTGCAAAACTCAAGACACTTCCCTAATTCCCGTTTCTGGAAAATTGATACAAGGCATCGGCCAAACGGCTGGCTCCAATCCTGAACAAGCTTGGGCATACCCATTCCTCACCGAGCATGGCATATACCAACTTGAAATAGGGGATGGCCGTTTCAATTGAAGAAATACCGCCTGCCGGCTTGATACCCACCTTATGGGAAGCCCGGGCATATTCCCTGATAACCTCCAGCATTATATATACGGCTTCCAAAGTCGCGGAGACAGTTGTCTTTCCCGTTGAAGTCTTGATGAAGTCGGCCCCATTGTCGATAGCTATGCAGGAAGCCTTCCGTATATTTTCCGGACTTTGCAGGTTTCCCGTTTCCAAAATGACTTTCAAAGTATGATTTCCACAAAGTTGCTTGATGGCCCGCACTTCTTCCCCGACCCTCCGGTAATCGCCTTCCAAAAACGCACCTTGCGAAATGACCATGTCTATCTCGTCGGCGCCATTTTTCAAGGTTTGTTCCACTTCGAACAATTTCACCGCCAAGGGAAGCTGGGAAGCCGGGAAACCTCCTGCCACGCAAGCTGTTTTTATTCCTTTCCCCTCAAGGTTTTTCTTTACCTCTGCAGCATAATACGGATAAACGCATACGGCAGCCGTATGGTAATCGACAGCTTTCAGGCAAAGATCATCGACCCTTTTCCGGGTGTCCGTACCATCAAGGGTTGTCAAATCGACCAAATGCAACATCTTGGTGCAAATTTCCTTGTCAGTGAAAGGAAAATTTCCAGAAAGCATTTCCTTGACACGAACTTGGATTTCTTCGTTTTCTTGCATGGTATTCATTATTTTAAGTTTCCTTGGAATAAACGCGGTCTCGACAAAGTGAAGTTCATCCGGTCCTGTATCCGGTTTGTCCGACCTAATGCATCCCGTTCTTTTCGTTCCAGAGCAAGCGGAAACTTTTTTTCCCGAAATCCGGAAATTCCTTTTGGTTCCCGAAAGCTCTCTTGAAACCCACCTTTAAAAAAAAACGGTGGTAAGCGGAATTCAAAACCTTTTGCTTCAACATCATTTTCCTCAATATCTTCATCTGTTGACGGCTGATAGACATGAAAGCTTCGGTTTCGGACGATTTTTTCCGATTGTACAATATGATTTCTTCAAAATCAATCATCGCAGGGCATACCTGGCTGCATTTCCCGCATAACGTACAAGCAAAAGCCATGAAACCGCTTTTCTCGAAACCATCCGTAATCGGCTTCAAGACACAGTCCACCGGACTGAACAATTTTTCCTTGGAAGAATTGACATGCTTCGCCACCGGGCAAAGGACAGTACAGGCATCACAGTGGACACAATTGAACACACTGCGCTGGTATTCTTCCTTCAGGATTTTAGATCTCCCATTATCGACCAATATGATATACAATTCCGAAGGACCATCGGATTCTTCCAGAGTTTTCGGGCCGAAAATCAAAGTCTGGTTCCAAGTTTGCAGGGAAGCATGCCTGTGGGCCGAAACCAAAGAGGTAAAGTAGTCGAGTTCATTGATGGAGGGAACCATCTGGTCTATCCCGACCAAAATGACATGCTTTTGGCAGAAAGAGGAAAAAAGGGCATGGGTCCCGTCATCTTCCATCATGACCACGGCTCCCGGGTCGGCCACCAGGAAATCCGCCCCGCTTATATAAACGGCATCCTTGAAGGCAGCATCCAACAAATGCCTTTTATACAAAGATATTCCCTTTTCTCCTGGATTTTCTTCCTCCATGTGGAGCTTCTTGGCTATCTGTTTCAGGAGTTCCGAGGAAGAAAAAGGAAGCAGGGGATAAGGAAAATCGCTCAAATGGGTATTCGAAAATTTTATCCCACCATCCTTGAATAAGTTAAACAAATCTACTTCTTCAACAAGACGGTCTTTCGAGACGAAAAGGTTTTGCGAGCCCGATGCCGGAGCAATCAAGCGCATCAATTCCTTGAAAGCCTCCATCGCGTTTTCCGCGTAGAGGACCTTGGCTCCCGCCTTGGTCATCGCAGACTCGAAAGCCATAAGGTAGTCAGCCAAATCGGACATCACCTTATGCTTGTAAAACACGAGACGCTTTCTGGCAAGTTCATAACGCGAAAAACAAGAAGGCGCATCCCGGACGCTTTTTTCGTAACATTCGCTGACAGCCTCCAGCAAGGGGAATCCTGTCTTGTCTGAACGCCTTTCGGCCACCTTTCTCAAAAACACTTGTCGGCCTGTCTCGGACATCTTTCCTGGCACTAAAGGTTTATCTTGTCTATCCTTCTTTGATGTCTTCCGCCTTCAAAACCGGTTTCAAGAAAAACAAAAACCGTTTCCAAGGCCTTTTCCGGGCTGATGTACCGACCCGGGAGGGCCAGGATGTTGGCATCGTTGTGTTGCCGGGCCAGTTTCGCGATTTCCGGTTCCCAACACAGCGCACAACGGACATCCTTATGCTTGTTGGCCGTCATCGAAATACCATTTCCCGTCCCGCAAATCAGGATACCTGCCTTTATCTTGCCTTCGGAAACATCAGCTGCCAAGGGGTGGGCGTAATCGGGATAGTCCACGCTTTCCCCGCTATGGGTCCCATAATCCTTGACTTCATATCCGCGGGAAACGAGTTCCTTTTTTATATACTCCTTGAGTTCGAATCCGGCATGGTCGCATGCCATGCCAAGCGGAAAGTTTTTGTCAAACATGGTTTCACATTTTGAAAGATCGGGAGCAAATTTATGAAAGTGTTTCCAATGATTTCTTCCTTCCCGGGAAAAATTGTGAAAAACTTGTTAAGAACCTTGTGAAAAACGGTCAATAAAGGGTTGACAGGATTTCCATCAAAAGATGTCCCAGGATTTTTTAACATCCTGCGGACGCCTTTTGATGAATTTTAACTTAACAAATGTTAAAGCGCGAAACATTTTTGAAATCCTGCTGAAACATGTTTTCAACATTTGTTTAAAAACAAAGTAACATATTGGAAATTCGCAGGGTTTTATTGTTGACAGGATGTAAAGGAACTTGGGAAAGCCTTGTTGACAAAGGATGGAGGAAACGCTGCCGGGAAGACTTATCGACAATGCCAACACCCTTATTACGGTTATTTCTCTTTTTCTTTTTAAATTTTAAATTAAGAAATAACAAAAGGGCTGTCGGAGTTGTTGGGAATTTTGCGGAATTTTACCTGGATTCCTAAATTTGCAATTTTCCATAGGATTTGGAAGCTATGGGCGCATACGATTCTTTTTTGAAAAAACTGGATGCTTTCATCCGGAAATTTTATTTGGACAAGGCTTTGAGAGGCTTCCTGCTTTTGGTCTGTTTCCTGCTTCTCCTGTTCGCCCTGTTCAGCCTCTTGGAATACCTTTCCTTTTTTTCCACGCCCGTGCGTTCCGGGATGTTTTGGACATTCACAGGCTTGGCTTGCGTAGGCTTTGTCTTCTTGGTCTTGCTTCCTTTGCTACGTGCTTTCGGGCTTTTGAGACGGATGTCGTACCGTGAAGCGGCCCGTTACCTTTCTTCGCGCTATCCCGAATTGGACGACAAATTGTACAATGTCCTCGATTTGGAAGAGAGCCGGACCGGAGATGCGGATGTTCCAGAGGCTTTATTGGATGCGGCCATCGAACAGGTTTCCTCCCGTTTTGTGTCTTATCGTTTCGAAAAAATCGTGCGTCTCAAGGCAAACCGCCCTTATTTGTACGTTTTGCTTTCGTTGGTGCTCTTGTTTGTCTTGGTTGGGATTTGGAATCCCCGGCTTTGGCAGTCTTCGGAGAGAATCGTGCATTACGAGCGGGCTTTCGCGCGGGATTTTCCTTTTTCAATCCGGATTGCCGATTCGGTCTTGAACGTGCCTTATGAGGAGGATTTTACCTTGGACATTTTGGCGGAAGGTTCGGCCTTGCCTTCTGAGGCTTCCTTGGTTTTCGACGGGAGGGTAGTGGCCTGCAAGAAGGTGGAACCGGGTCGCTTCACC
Organism: uncultured Bacteroidales bacterium; assembly: GCA_944321885.1. Classification (GTDB taxonomy): domain Bacteria; phylum Bacteroidota; class Bacteroidia; order Bacteroidales; family P3; genus Pullibacteroides. Next base: position 17,502 of record CALUNB010000093.1, read on the forward strand.
TATGTTTTCAGAAAAGTGCAGCGCGATATCCCTTTCCGGATTGTTACCGGGAAGTACCAGAGCGGGGAGTTTTTGTTGAAGGTGGATTACAAGCCTTTGTTGTCTTCGATGCGGGTGGTGCTCCATTATCCTCCTTATACGGGTTTGGAGCCGGAAGCGGTCGAGAACACTTTGGATTTGGAAGTTCCACATGGGACGCGTCTGGAATGGAACCTTTTGTTCGAGCATGCCCGGGATTTGGAAGTTTTTGAACTTCCGGGCAGGGGAGAAGGGAAGGTTTTGAAATCCTTGGAGGTGGATACGAGCGGTCGGCCCTTGTTCGTTTTTTCCAAAACCGCCTTGCAGTCTTTCCGTTATGCCTTGGTGCCTTTGCCCTTTTCGGAGTTTCCGCTCTTGGATACCTTGTCCTTTTCAGTAAATGTGCTTCCTGATGCCTATCCTCGTATCGAAGTGCAGCAATATTTGGACAGTTCGGATGTGGAGAAACGTTTTTTTACGGGACATATCGTTGATGATTACGGTTTTTCTGCTTTGTACTTTAATTTACATTGTTTCAATAATTTAACAGGAAATGAGTGGGATTGGGCCGATACGCTTGCGATTGATTTTCCGGTTTTGGAACAAGAATTTTCCTATCATCTTGATTGGAAGTATTTTCCGATTAATCCGGGGGATGAACTCACTTATGGTTTTGAAGTAAGGGACAACGATGCGTTGGCTGGATTCAAACCGGCTTACTCTTCCGTTTTTTCATACAGGAAGATGTCGGAAGAGGAAGTGCGGGAGGAAATAGCAAAGACTTCGGCTTCGATAGGGGATAATTTTTCTTTGAGTTTGCAATCCATGCGGGCTTATGAAAAAGAAGTGGCGGATATGATTGAGAGCTTGATTTCAAAACAGGCTTTCACTTGGCAGGACCGTCAGGATTTGGAACTCTTGTTGGAACGTCGTCAAGAGTTGGAACATAAGTACGAGGAAATCAAGAATGAATTGGAGCGCAAATCGGAATTGGAATCCACTTTGGATTCGGAAAACAAGGTGTTGGAGGAAAAGCGGCGGGAATTGGAATCTTTGATGGAACGCCTTTTCGATGAATCGGTGATGGATAAGTTGGCGGAGTTGCAGCGTTTGATGGAGGAGAACAAACCGAAAGAAGATTTGATCGATGCTTTGGAAGATTTGCGGGAGCAGAGTAATTTGTCGGTCGAGGATTTGGAAAGGAACATGAATCTTTACAAGCAGCTGGAATTTGAGAACCGTTTGGAGAATTTGATTTCGGATGCGAAGGAGCTGCATGCAAGGAGCGAGGAATTGCACGATTTGATGCAGGATTTGAAAGCTTCCGAATTTTCTTCGGAGAAGGATTCCTTGTCTTCTTTGCTTTCCGATTTGGAGGAACGCAAGCAGGACTTGGAATCGGATTTGTTGGAGGCAGACCGTTTGAACTCGGATTTGGAAAAGCCCACTTCTTTTTCGGTTCCGGACTCCTTGCTTGATGCCATTTCGAAGAAGATGCAGGAGACCTCTTCGCATATCGGTGGTGCTGAAGGAAAATCTGCCGTGAAGAGCCAGCAAGAAACGAGTGATATGTTTCAATCTTTGGTTTCGGATTTGGAAGGACAGCAGGAGAAGATTGAACAGGAAACCGCTGCGGAAGATGCGGCTTTTCTCCGTCTGTTATTGAAATCAGTCTTACGGGTTTCCTTTAACCAGGAAAATTTGTTGTCGGATTTGGCTTTCACCCGGGTCAATAATCCCTATTATGCAGAAATCATCCGGAAGCAATCTTCATTGAATACGGAGATAACCTTTGTCGTTGACAGCGTGCGGGCCATTTCGAAGCGCCAGCCCCAAGTGGCCTTGACCACGGATAGGGAAGTCAAAAACCTGCTTGATTATAGTTCCCGGACTTTGGCCTTGCTTTTGCGGATGAACAATGTGCATTACCAACGTTATGGTATGTCGAATAGCAAGGCGAGGACTTACCAGCAATATACGATGACCTCTTTGAATAATTTGGCTTTGCTTTTGTCCGAGTCTTTGGATAAGATGCAGTCGCAGTTGGCCATGAAAGGGAATTCTTCGGGCAATCAAAAAGGAATGCCCCAGATGTCCTCTTCGGGTAAGGGAAAAACAGGAAAGATACCTATGCCTTCTTTGGCGAATCCGGGTTCTGAACAAAATTTGCAGAAAATGCAGGAATCCTTGAACCGTCAGTTGGAAGCTTTAAAGAAGATGTTGGAGGAACAAGCGGGAAAGATGCAGGAAGGGAAGGCGAGTACGCAATCCGGCAGTGGTAAGTCTGGAAACAGCCAAGGCCAAGATGCAACAGAGGAGAAAGTGTCCGAGGCTTTTGCCCGGGCTGCCGCGCAACAGGAAATGATACGGCGGATACTTCAAGAACGTTTGCAACAGGAAAAAGCTGCCAATCCAAGTTCTGTTGGAAAGTATAACCAGATTCTGGGAGAAATGGAGCAAACAGAAAGGGATTTGGTAAACCGTGTCTTGAACGAACGACTCTTGGCCCGTCAAAAACGGATAGAAACCCGTTTGTTGGAAGCGGAAAATGCAGAATTGCGCCGTGAGAAGGATAACGAGCGTGAATCAAAAGAGGGTCGTCAGTTTTCGCCTTATGAAATCGACAGCCTGCCTGTATTCTTTGAAAGGCGTCAGAGTTCGGATGTGCTCAAAGAAAATATTCCTGCCCTGCAACCTTATTACAAGAAAAAGGTCCAAGATTATTTCTTCGATTGATGTTTTGCGATTTTCGACTTGGAGGTGTGAAAATGTATGAATGTTCCACGTGGAACATTGAAATGATTTTATATGTTTCGTGTTCTTTGTGATTGATTTCGTGTTAAAGTTTTTCAAGAGTTAATTCTATATTTAATTTTGAAAATCAAGTTGATATTGGATAAAGAATGGTTTGTCGGAGTTTTATTGTGTTTTACTGCCAAACCTGAAATTGCGACCTCATCGAATTCAACAAATCATTCGCATCTGCATGACAAGTTTGCACCTGTATGGCTAAGAAGCTGTTTTAAAATTTCTTACAATCCTGAGATGGCTGAATTATCAGGGACCGGATTCAGGATTTTGTTTGCTCATCGGGGGCTATTTCGGGTTTTGGTTGAGCGATGCTCGAAGAGGGTGTATCAAATAGGCATTTGAAATCACTCTCAGGCGGCGTGTCAGAGTGAGTAAGATGCAAGGCGCTGAGAGCGAGAACGAAGGAGCGTACTGAAGTACGTGACTGAGTTCGAGACTCGATAGCAACGAAGCAGATTGCTCATTATGACACGCCGCCGTTTGCGTTTTTCTCGTCCGATAGCTTGGCTATCCTCCTTTGAAAAACGCCGCGCCTTCCCTCCAAATCCCCTCCCGATGGCCTAAACAAATAAATTTAAACAGCTTCTGAGGTACTATTTGATTTTAAAGAGGGCCTAAAATCTTTCCTTTTTTGTGCGAGGCTTGATTGGAAAGCGTATTTTTGCGCTTTGATTTGGAAACCTTGTTTTGATTGTGGAACCACTAAATACACGATGACAATGGAATTGAGTTTTCATGAACAAGATGTGAAACTTAGTATTTTGAAACGGATTCAGACCCGCACCTGTCTTTTGAAGGTGATTGAGCAACTGGGGAGAAAATGCGGCACCGTCAATTACATCTTTTGTTCGGATGGTTATTTGTACCAGATGAATAAGACCTATTTGAACCATGATACTTTGACGGACATAATAACTTTTGATTACACGGCAGGGGAGTATTCCATGGACGATGCGATGTTTGCGGAATCTGGATTGCTGGATGATGCCGGATTCTTGGATTCCTTTTTGGAAAACCGCGAAGATTCCAAAAAGTTAATATCCGGTGATATTTACATCAGTCTTGACCGTGTGAGGGAAAACGCAAAAAAGTTCCACGTGAAACAAATTGACGAACTGAATCGTGTCATGATCCATGGTTTGCTCCATTTGGCGGGTTACAAGGACAAGGAACCCGAAGAAGAAAAGAAAATGCATGCCATGGAGGACAAAATGTTGGCAAGTTGTTTTCCGGGATACGAGCATCTGAACTTTGGTTTGGAAAACCGGAATGTTTGAATGAAAACTTGTCGTTTTACTTTCTATTGATAAGTTTAAAAGCTTGATGACAATGTTTTTGGATTATGATATCGTTGTGGTTGGAGGAGGTCATGCAGGTTGTGAGGCTGCCGCTGCTGCTGCCAATTTGGGAAGCCGGGTCTTGTTGCTGAGCATGCAAATCGACCGCATGGCTTATATGTCCTGTAATCCGGCTATGGGGGGTGTGGCGAAGGGACAGATTGTGAGGGAAATCGATGCAATGGGCGGTTATTCTGGGATCATCACCGACCAAGCGGCACTGCAATTCCGGATGTTAAATCGTTCAAAGGGTCCGGCCATGTGGAGCCCTCGGGCGCAATGCGACATGTGGCAGTTTTCTTCCGCCTGGAGACAAACTTTGGAATCGGTCGGGAATTTGGATATAAGGCAGGATACAGTAACATCCCTTCTTTTTGAAAACAATAAGGTCGTGGGAGTCAGGACACTTTGCGGGGCAGAAATCCATGCCTGTTCCGTCATTCTCACGGCTGGGACTTTTTTGAACGGAAAAATCCATATTGGTGAAAAATCTTGTCCGGGCGGTCGTTTGGGAGAATCGGCCTCGACGGGTTTGAGCGAGCAACTTTCAGCAATGGGTTTTGATGTGCAAAGCCTTAAAACGGGGACACCGGTGCGTTTGGATGCCCGTACCATCGATTTCAGTGTCCTGACCGAGCAAAGGGGGGATGAAAATCCTTCCAAATTTTCTTTCAGCGACACTTTGCCTGTCCGGGACCAACTTTCTTGTTATTTGGTTTATACCAATTTGGAAGTGCATGATATCCTTCGGACCGGTTTCGACCGTTCGCCCATGTTCACCGGAAGGATCAAGGGCAGGGGGCCTCGCTACTGTCCTTCCATCGAAGACAAGATAGAACGTTTCGCGGACAAGGACCGGCACCAACTTTTCCTTGAACCTTGTGGAAGATACAGTCATGAATACTATTTGAATGGTTTTTCCTCTTCCTTGCCCGAAGAAATACAAGTAGCTGCTTTGCATAAAATAAAAGGTTTTGAACATGCAAAGATATACAGGCCTGGGTACGCTATCGAATACGATTATTTTAACCCGACCCAGTTGCAGGCAAGTTTGGAATCCAAATTGGTTGAAAATCTCTATCTTGCCGGGCAAGTCAACGGTACCACGGGTTATGAAGAAGCTGCTGGACAAGGTTTTATGGCAGGAATCAACGCCCATTTGAAGCTTGTTGGAAAGGATTCCTTCGTTTTGCAACGTTCCCAGGCCTATATCGGTGTTTTGATTGATGATTTGATTACGAAGGGGGTCGATGAGCCTTATCGTATGTTTACTTCGCGTGCGGAATACCGTATCTTGCTTAGACAAGACAATGCAGACGAGAGACTTACACCTTTGTCCCATCAATTGGGTCTCGCTTCCGGAAATCGTATGCGGCGTTTGGAAAAAAAGAAGAGGCAGGAGGCATCGGTGAAGTACTATTTGGAGAATCATAAGTTGGAGCCTTCCCAAGCGAATGCCCGTCTGGAATCCTTGGGAACGGCTCCCTTGTCACAGAAGGCGGATCTGGCTTCCTTGTTGCAACGACCCCAAGTGCGACTCCAAGATTTGCGGGAAATGGACCCGGGTTTGGAACGTTGTGTTTCGGCTTATGCTTCCGAACCTTATTATGCCGAGATGTTGGAAGAGGTGGAAATCGCGCTCAAATACGATTCCTATATCCGCAAGGAAGAAGAAAATGCAGCCCGGCTTTCCAGATACGACAATTTGGCTTTGAAGCAAGATTTTGATTATAAATCGATTCTGTCGCTTTCGTATGAGGCAAGGGAGAAATTGAGCCGTCTTAAGCCTGCCACTTTGGGCCAGGCTTCACGGATCCCGGGGGTTTCCCCTTCCGACATCTCGGTACTTTTGGTCTGGTTGAACAAATAGGCCTGGTAAGTCCGAGGCTACGCGGTTTGCCTTATTTTTCATAATTTGGCCTAAGCGGAAATCTTTTCCATGGAATGGAAAATTGTTGAAAATGAGTGAAAAAATGGTTCAGGAAATTTCTGAGGAAAGTCAGGGAACACAAGGGCGGGCTGCCGCGAAAAAGGGGGTGAAGCGAGGCGATGGTACCTTGGTGGAAACCCCTTTGATGCGCCAATACTATGAAATCAAGCAACAGCATCCCGATGCCGTGTTGCTTTTCCGGGTGGGGGATTTTTATGAAACTTTCGGGGAGGATGCCATTTTTGCCTCCAAGGTCCTCAATATCGTCCTGACGCGTAAAGCCAATGGTTCCCATACTTTTATCGAACTGGCGGGATTCCCATACCATGCCTTGGAAACCTATCTTTACAAATTGGTCAGGGCCGGGGGAAAGGTTGCTATCTGTGAACAGCTGGAAGACCCCAAGCTAACCAAGAAATTAGTCAAACGCGGTGTTACCGAATTGATTACGCCGGGAATTTCCTTCAACGACCGTTTGCTGGAAAACGGGAAGAACAATTTCCTTTGCGGATTGTTTCCCGGTCCGGATTCCCTTTTCCTCCCGGGACGGAAGAAGTCCCGGAAACCTGCTTCCGATATTTCCATGGGTGTCGCCTTTCTGGACGTGAGTACCGGGGAATTTTTCGTGGCCGAGGGTAAACAGGATTATGTCCGTAAATTGCTCGACAATTTCCAGCCCTCCGAGGTTGTACTGCCCCGGGCCTACCGGGAGGACTTTTTCCAATCCTTCGGCAATTGTTATTACGTGACAGTCTTTGAGGATTGGGTCTTCAAACCCGATTTTGCCCGTGAACTCCTGTTGAAGCATTTCAAGACCAACTCCTTGAAGGGATTCGGCGTGGAAGAAATGCCGGCCGCCCAGATTGCAGCGGCTTCCTGCCTGCATTACCTGATTGAAAGCAAGCACGAGAAATCTTCCCATATTTCTTCCTTGCAGAAGATAGAGGAGAGCCGCTATGTCTGGATGGATGCTTTTACCTTGCGGAACTTGGAACTCTTGCAACCCTCTTCTTCGGCGGTGGACGCTTCCAAAGAAGCCGAAAACTCCTTGTGGGCCGTTTTGGACAAGACGGTCACTCCCATGGGTTCGCGCTTGCTGCGGCGTATGATATGTTTGCCTTTGAAGGACAAGTCCGCTTTGGAAGAACGTTTCGATTATGTGCAGGCCTTGTTCGGGAATCCGGATGAAGCGTCTTTTCTGGGAGACAAGTTGGAGCATATGGGAGATTTGGAACGCCTGCTTTCGAAAGTGGCTGCCATGCGGGCCTTACCGAGGGAGATGCTCCAATTGAAAACAGCCTTGGGCCTGTTGGCCGAAATCAAAGCTTGGGGTGAATCTGCAAAAAACGTAGAGCAAGAAGTTGAAAATCGTAGGGAAGGAAAGGATGGAGAAAATACGTTGAATGCGGATTCCGGACTTTCGGGGAAGAAGCTTGTCCGGGAATGGGCTGCTTCTTTGGACACTTGTTCCGAACTTTACGATTATTTGGAAAAAAGCATCAATCCGGAAGCTCCGGCCTTACTTGCCAAAGGCGATGTGATTGCATCCGGTATGGATACCGAACTAGATGAACTGCGCAAGATTGCGTTTTCTGGAAAAGAGTATTTGGCGGAACTTCTGCAAAGGGAAAGTCAGGAAAGCGGCATTACCGGATTGAAGCTAGGTTTCAATAATGTCTATGGATATTACCTGGAAGTGACCCAGTCTTTCAAGGACAAAGTACCTCCCCAATGGGTACGCAAACAAACTTTGACAAATGCGGAACGCTATATCACGCAAGACCTCAAAGCTTATGAAGAAAAAGTACTCACTGCCCAGGAAAAGATAACTACGGTTGAATCCCGACTTTACCAACAAGTCCTGGCTCATGCGGCAACCTATATAAAACGTATCCAAGAATCCGTGCAAAAGATTGCATTTTTTGATGTTATGCTTTCCTTTGCAAAGGTTTCAAAGCAGAATAAATATGTACGTCCCGACTTGGAGAATGACTACGATTTGGAAATTATCCAGGGACGGCATCCGGTCATAGAACGGCATATCCCTGCGGGACAGTCTTATGTCCCCAACGATATCCGTTTCAAGCGGGATGCTTGCCGCATCATGATGATTACCGGTCCCAATATGTCGGGTAAGTCGGCTGTCCTACGCCAGACTGCCTTGATTGTGCTGATGGCGCAGATTGGGTGCTTCGTTCCGGCGCAAGCCGCCCGGATAGGTTTGGTGGACAAGATTTTCACCCGGGTGGGAGCCACGGACAACCTGGCTTCGGGCGAAAGTACCTTCATGGTGGAAATGAACGAGACTGCCAATATTCTCAACAATTTGACCGACCGTTCTTTGGTCCTTTTGGACGAAATCGGGCGTGGAACCAGTACCTACGACGGTATTTCCATTGCCTGGGCCATTGCCGAGTATTTGCATGACGCACCCAAGCGTTCAGCCAAGGTCTTGTTTGCTACCCATTACCATGAGTTGAACCAGATGGCGGCCCGTTTTCCCCATATACGCAACTACCATGTCCGGGTGAAGGAAGTGGGCGACCAAGTGATTTTTTTGAGGACTTTGGCGGAGGGCGGTTCGGAACACAGCTTCGGGATCCATGTGGCCCAGTTGGCCGGGATGCCTCCCTTTGTCGTGCGGAGGGCCGAGGAAATTTTACAGGGTTTGGAAAACGGTACGGGTCAGGAGCGTCTCCAGCGTTCCATTTCGGATTTGTCCCGATCCGTGGAAGCCCCTGCTGGGCAGGATGGAGACGGGCTCCCGGCCAGTCAGGTTCCTACATCCGATTCTCAGGAGGTCAAAATGCTCTCAAACCCTCTTTCCGATGGTACTCAAAATGCTGATAAAAAAGAACATAAACCTTACCAGCTGAGCTTCATCCAACTTGACGATCCTTTGCTCGAAAAAATCCGGGACGAAATCATGGACTTGGACATCAATTCCCTTACTCCCGTGCAGGCTCTCAATAAGTTAGATGAAATCAAACGGCTCATCGGAAAAAAAGATTAAATTTTTTTTGAAAAAAGTTTGCACTTTTAAAAAATTGGCGTACTTTTGCATTCCAATTCTGCGGAAGTAGCTCAGCTGGTAGAGCGCAACCTTGCCAAGGTTGAGGTCGCGAGTTCGAACCTCGTTTTCCGCTCACTTCCCGGTGTTGAAAAGAACATCGGGTTTTTTTTTGCCTTTTGCCCCGATGGTGGAATGGTAGACACGCAGGACTTAAAATCCTGTGGCCGATGAGGCCGTGCGGGTTCGAGTCCCGCTCGGGGCACGGATTATGTCTGTTGAGCAGCACATCTTTACGCTTTTGGACGTTTGCCGGAGCATCCAGAAAACGCTTACAGCGCGTTATGGCTCTTCATTCTGGGTCAGGGCCGAGATGCACAAGCTCAATCTTTACCCGGCTTCCGGGCATTGTTTCCCTGATTTGTTGCAAAAAGAAGAGGGCGAGGTGGTAGCTGAAATGCGGGCCACCCTTTGGCGCGCCGATTATCAGCGTATCAACCGGAAATTCCTGCAAATTGTCAGGGAACCGCTTGGGGAAGGAATCGAGATTCTTTTCGAGGCCCGTATCCAGTATGACCCAAAATATGGCCTGAGTCTGAGAATCTTGGATATAGACCCGACTTACGCCTTGGGGCGGCTCGAAAGGGAAAGAGCCTTGTGTGTCCAACGCTTGAAGGAAGAAGCCCTTTGGGATCGGAACCGTTCCTTGCCTTTTCCCAAGGTTCCTTCCAGGATTGCTGTCATTTCGGCGGAAACCAGCAAGGGATATTCCGATTTCATGCAAGTGCTGCGGGGTAACACGCAGGGATACGGTTTTTACATGAAGCTTTTTCCGGCTTTGCTGCAAGGAGAGGCGGCGGAAGCCTCGTTGCTGGCAGCCCTCCATGCCGTCCAGGATTTCCCTTTGGATTTCGATGTCGTGGTCATCATCCGGGGTGGCGGAGGCGAAGTGGGTTTGAATGTTTACAACCACTACGCCTTGGCTAAGGAAATTTGCACTTACCCGGTTCCGGTCTTGACAGGTATCGGGCATTCCACTAATCTGACCGTGGGCGAAGAGGTCGCCTTTTTCCATGCCATTACACCTACTGAGTTGGCAGTCTTTATCTTGAGGCAATTCGACACGTTTTATTCCGATGTTTCCTTTTTCATGGATGAATTGTCCCGTTTGAGCCAAGAGCGTTTGATCAAGGAGGCTTACCGTCTTGAGCGTTCCAAGCTTTCGTTGAAATCGCCTTTGTTGCGTTTGCAGTACAACATGCAAGGCTTGCAGGATTTGCAGGAACGTTTGAAACGGGCGGCTTTGCAGTTCCTGAAAACGGAAAGGGAGGGTTTAAAGGAAATCGGGAACATTTTGGTCTGGGCGGATCCTTCGCGCAATCTGAAGCGGGGCTATTCGCTTACTTACCAAGGCGATAAATTGGTTTTTTCAGGGGAAAGCCTCAAAGAGGGATGCCAAATCCGGACCGTCTTGGCCCAGGGGACGGTTCTTAGCCGGGTGGAAAAACTTTCTGGAAATACGAACACGAAAAAGACGCAAAAAAATGGCTAAACGGAAGAACGCAGGGCAGGCGGAGGAAGTCCGGTTGACATACGAACAGGCTTACGAGGAATTGCAACGGATGGTGGCCGACATGGAGTCCGAGACCATTACCGTGGACGAATTGGCTTCGAAATTACAGGAGGCTGCTAAGTTGTTGGCCATTTGCAAACGCAAGTTGTTCGATACAGAGAAGGATGTCAAGGCTATTTTGGAACAAATATCCGGGGATGAATAATTTTCCCTTCAGATTTTCCCCAAACTCGGTTTTTACTTTTGCCTTGGATTTGGAATTTGTGCTTTTCGCGATTCCGGGACAAGGCAGATCGGGTCGTTTCCCGGAATCGTCTGTCCGTTGCGACAGGCAAATAAATTCTGGTTCCGAGGATTCAACGATATGCCATGAGCCGCTTCGCCTTGCTTGTTGCCTTTGTTTTACCGTTTGTTTTACCGTCCCTCCATGGGCAAGAACCGGGGAAACCTTTGCTGGCTTGGGTTTTGCAAGATTATATCGAAGCCGCCAAGCGGAACAGTCCCTTGCTCAGCGATTACCATAACCAGGAAGAAATCGAGCAAGCGGAATTGCAGCGTTTGAAAGCCTTTTACCAGCGTTCCCGTTTGGAGGTGACGGGGGAATATCTTTTCGTGCCGGTCGTTACCCGGGATGGGGGACGGACTTCTTTTGCCTGGAACGCCCAGGATGCCACGGATTATTACGGATACGACCTGGGGGAAAGCAGCGGGCATCTTCATGCAGGCCTGACTTGGCGGCAGCCCTTGCTGGGATTTTCCTCCTACAAGGTAGCGCGGGAACAATCGGCGGTGGGCATGGAAGGTCTCCGGAATCGTATCCATTTGGAAGAACGTTATTTGGAACGTGCCGTGACGGAGCAGTACCTGCTTTGCCTTCTTGACCTTACCCGCATGGCTTTTACCGATTCTGTCGGCCTCTTGCTCGAACGCCAAAGCGAGTTGTTGCACCTTTTGGTCGGGAACGGCCTTATGAAACAATCGGATTTGCGCCTGTTGTCCGTGGAACAGGAGGCGAACCGGGAACAGCGGCTTGCCTTCTTGCAATCTTACCATTCCCATTTGACGGATTTGAACCTGCTTTGCGGCATCCGCGACACGCTCGATGTGGAACTTGCCCCCGTCCGGCTTGAGCTCCGCATGGCGGAAAAGGGCATGGCGAGCCTTTTCATGGAAAAGTACCGTTTGGACAGTTTGAATGAAGAACTTGCCTTGCGTTCGTTCAATTTGCAATACAAGCCCCGCTTGGACTTGTTCGTGGACGGGGGCTTGCGGACAGGTGGTTTTGAAAGCTGGTACCGGCATTTCGGTTGGAGCGCGGGTTTGAGCTTTTCGTGGACTGTTTTTGACGGCAGGCAGAAGCGGTGGAAAGAGCGGCAGGCCGGACTTCGGCAGGAAAGCATACGGGCCTACCCAGAGGAAAATGCGGTTGGAGCAATGTTTGTCTGAGATGCTGCAATGCGACAGGCGTTCGGCCCTGTTGGAAAGGCAACTTTCCGATTACGGGATGCTTCTGCCCGATTATGCCAAGGAGATGGAAGCCGGCCAGGTATCCGTCTTGGACTATATCGGCATCCTCCGTAGCAAAATCCAGTTGGAAAGGGAACTCCAGTTGTTGCAGACGAACCTTTTCCCGGAGGTGCCTTTCCCGCGTATCACCCTTATCGCCGATGCGGGCCAGCAACCGGTGGACCGCATGATGATTACCGTGACCAAGCCCTTGGAAAGCGCGGTGAAAAAAGTGCAGGGAACCACCGTGGTCAAAAGCAGCACTTCGCGGGGCAGTTGCGTGATAGACGTTTATTTCCAATGGGGATTGGATATCCAGGCTTTGAAAGCCCAGGTGGAAAGCCGGGTCAACGAAATCCGGGCTTTCCTGCCTGCCGGAACGGTCATTTCCACGGAAGTCATGAACCAGTCGTTGTTCCCGGTTTACGGCTTTACCTTGGAAAGCAGGGAGAACACTTCCATTGCATTGCGGGATGTGGGAAACCTTTTGGTCCGGCCCATGTTTTCGCAGGTCGATGGCATCAGCAACGTGGTGGTGCGGGGCGGGAAGGCCAAGGAGTTTGTGGTCAAACCCGATGTGGCCAAGATGTCGGCTTTGGGCATCACCCCGGCGCAGGTTAAAACCGCGTTCGTGCAGAGCAATTTCGTCTCGGACAACGGGAACCTGGCGGATTACAGCCGTTTGTACCTTTCCTTGACCGATGCCCGGATCGAGGGTTTGGAGGAGTTGCAGGAGATGGTCATCCGTAACGATGGCAAACGGCTTGTCCGGTTGGGGGATTTTGCCGAGGTGGAAGTACAGGAGCAGCAGGAGTTCTTGAAAATCAACGCTAACGGTCGGGATGCCGTTTTGGTGGACTTGGTGAAGCAGGAGGGGGTGGACTTGATGGCTTTTGCCAAGGCGGTGGAGCGCAAGGCCGGGCAGATCCGTTCCCAGCTTCCGGAAGGGTATGTGCTGGAACCGTATTACAACCAGAGTGCGTTCGTGGGCGACAGCATCCATGGAGTGCTGAGAACCCTTTGCGAGGGACTTTTTTTGCGATTGTGGTGATGGTGCTGTTCTTGCGTTCCTGGCGGTCGAGCTTGGTGGTAGTGCTGACGATTCCCGTCACCGTGGCATTCAGCATTTTGTTGTGTTATTTGGCGGGAATTTCCATCAATGTGATGTCTTTGGGCGCGATGGCGGCTTCGGTGGGTCTGATTATCGATGACGCCATTGTGGTTATCGAGCAGATTTACCGTGAACACGAGGAGAATCCCGGCATAGGTCGTTTCGGTGCGGTCCGCCATGCCATGGGCGATTTGTTCCCGGCCATGGTGGCTTCGTCCTTGGCGACCATTGTCATTCATTTTCCTTTCCGTCTGATGAGTGCTCTGCGGGGAGTTTCTCCAAGGAACTTTCGGACACGATGCAACTCACCCTGCTGGCTTCTTTTTGTGCTGTGAAGGTGGTTCCCGGCGAAATAGAACAGAGGCGGGAAAACCTGCAATCTTGCATCGTGCTCACGGCCCGTTTGGAAAACCGGGATTTGGGGAGCGCGGTCGTTGACTTGCAGCAAGCACTCCATGCACAATTGCCTTTGCCTCCGGGATACCGTCTTGATTTTGGCGGGGCCTATGCCGGGCAGCAGCAGTCGTTCCGCGAACTGGCCAGAATACTCGGTTTGGCTATCTTGTTGGTGTTCACGGTCTTGGTGTTCCTTTTCCGGGAGTGGCGCTTGTCGTTTGCCGTGCTGTTCGTGTCTTTGATGGGGATTTGCGGTTGCCTTTTGGCTTTATGGCTGACAGGGGTGCCGATCAATGTGAGCAGTTATACGGATATCATCATGATTGTGGGAATTTTGGTAGAAAATGCTATTTTCACGGTTTGGCAATACAAGATGAACCGGCGCAGGGGCGGGAACTTGGAAGATGCGGTGGATTACGCCATTGCGTTGCGTCTCCGGCCCAAGCTGATGACCGCCAGCGGGGCTGTGATTGCCTTGATGCCTCTTGCTTTGGGTTTGGGCGTGGGTGCGCAGATGCAGCAGCCCTTGGCTGTGGCGGTGATTGGAGGGTTCGTGGTGGGTTTGCCTTTGTTGTTAGTGGTGTTGCCGGCATGGATGCGGAAGATGCACTGGAATCGGGATGAGATGGAAACGGATGCTTGAGGGGAACCAGACGGTCTCTTTAAGTCCTTTCCCAAGGCTTGGGCAATTCGAAGAGCGTCTTGGTAGGTCGGAAAGGGATGGGTGGTCCCAACAACGAGGATTTAAAAAGGTCTTGATTATGAAATTGTTGATTATAGAAGACGAGAAGGAGTTGTCCGACAGTATTGTGGCTTATTTGGGTTCGGAACATTATGTTTGTGAACAGGCGTTCACCTACAATGAGGCTGTAAGGAAGATGGATTTGCATGATTATGATTGCATTCTGTTGGATTTGATGTTGCCGGGCGGAACCGGGATGGAGCTTTTGTATCATATCAGGAGACACCGGAATCCGGTCGGGGTCATCATTGTTTCGGCCAAAGATTCCTTGGAGGACAAGGTGAAAGGTTTGGCAATCGGCGCGGACGATTATTTGGCCAAACCTTTCCATTTGCCGGAATTGGGCATGCGCATCCATGCCCTTATCCGGCGTCGGGAGTTTTCTGCGAACAATGTTTTGTACAGCAATGGTTTGGAGATTGATTTGTCGGCAAAATCGGTTTGCGTGGACGGGCGTTCCCTTTGGTTGACTCGGACGGAGTACGAATTGCTGTTGTTTTTCATTGCCAACCGGAACCGGGTGGTTTCCAAGGCTTCGATTGCGGAGCATTTGAGCGGGGACATGGCCGAAATGTTCGACAACCATGATTTCGTTTATACGCATATCAAGAATTTGAAGGCGAAATTGGCTGAAGCGGGTGTGAGAGATTGCATCCGGAACGTATACGGGATGGGTTACAAATGGCTCGAGGCATGAAAAGTCGAAGGAAGAAAACCAGGAGTCTTTCCCGGAAAATGTTAGGGCAGTTTGCCATCTGCCTCGCGTTGCTGTTGTTGCTTGCCACGCCGCTTTTTTATGGCTTGACCAAACATTACTATGCCGAAGACATGCAGGACTTGGTGGAAGCCGTGAAGCAGGGGGACCCTTTGCCTGCTTCCGATTTGGAAGAAGACATCTTGCATGGCATCATGATTCAGTTCGGTTTGATGACTTTGGTATTGGCCTTGGCTATGGTTTTGACTTTGCGTTTCATTTCATGGCGTTTGTGGAAGCCGTTCGACAAGACTTTGCGCTGGATGGAGACTTTCCGCTTGGAAGACGGATGTGTGACTGTCTTTTCTGAGAGCCATGTGGCCGAGTTCGACCGCTTGAACAGAGCTTTGTTGCTTTTGATACACAACAGTCTTGTCAGTTACCGTATGCAGAAAGAGTTTACCGAGAACGCCTTGCGTGAATTGCAGATCCCTCTTGCCGTGTTCCAAAGCAAGCTCGACTTGTTGCTGCAATTGCCCGGCTTGACGGCCCGGCAGGCGGAATTGGTCCGTGGTTTGTACGAGAACGCCAACCGTCTTGCCCGCTTGAATCGTAATCTTCTTTTATTGGCCAAGATAGATAATCGCCAATACCAGACGATGGAAGAGGTGGACTTGCCGGAGCTTGTCGGGGATTTGCTGCCTTCTTTGGAAAGCCTTTCGGGTAGCGTTTCGATTTACAAGGATTTCCAAGTTCCGGACTTGAAGCTGCGAGCCAATCGTACTTTGCTGGAAAGCTTGGGGAACAATCTTGTGGTGAATGCGGTCCGTCATAACCGACCCGATGGGATGGTTATGGTTCACATAATCGGGCGGCAGTTGGAAGTGGTCAACACTTCCGATGAACCGGCTTTGAACAAGAATTTGATATTCCGCCGTTTTTATCGTTCTTCCGAGGCGACCAAGGGCAGCGGTTTGGGGCTTGCCATCGTGAAAGCCGTTTGCGACTACCATGGCTGGAAGGTCTCTTACTGTTATGAGTATGGTTTCCATT
This sequence comes from uncultured Bacteroidales bacterium, assembly GCA_944321885.1. Taxonomy (GTDB): domain Bacteria; phylum Bacteroidota; class Bacteroidia; order Bacteroidales; family P3; genus Pullibacteroides. The sequence goes on from CALUNB010000093.1 coordinate 33,683, forward strand.
CTTTCATTGTGGATTTTGGGGAAGCGCATTAGAAGCTGTTTTGGGTCCGGTGTCGAATTTTAAACAGATTCTTACTTTTGCCCGGATTATCGGGAATTTTGGAAGCCTGAAAGTTGGGAAACTGAAAGAAAGTCCATCATGTCATGGCGAGGATGAAGGTCGGGATATTTTTCCTTTTGTCGGTTTGTTTGGGATGCTTGGTTCCCTCGGTTGCGTTTGCCTTTTCAGATTTTGTGGGAACGCGGAAGGGCTTTGTTTCGGGCGGAAGCGATGCTTTGGGCGTTGTTCCGGGGCGGAAGCAGACGGCCTTATCAAGGGACTGTTGGTCCGATTCGGGCTTGGTTACTCCGGGTGGTGTTCCGAGCCAGGTTATTCCGGGTGGTGTTCCGAGCCAGGTTATTCCGAGGGGTGTTTCGAGCCAGGTTGTTCCGAGATGTATTCCGGGGCAATCACGGCTTTTCGACATGGGCTTTGCCGGGATGCCTTTGGTGGTCGCAGGTTTTTCGGTCAAGTCGGGGGACGAGGCTTTCCGAGGCTTGCGTGAGGGGTTCCTGCCGGATTTCCGTAATCCGGTGGACGACTATCTGCAGTATCTTCCGGCTGCCGTGATGCTGGGTTTGAAGGCGGGCGGGGTGGAAAGCCGGAGTTCATGGGGCAGGATGCTGGTCTCGGACGCGTTTTCGGTTTTGCTGATGAGCGGCGTGGTCAACGGTTTGAAATATGGGCTGCAGGAGCTGCGTCCGGATGCTTCCAACCGGCGTTCGTTCCCTTCCGGGCATACGGCCACGGCTTTCATGACGGCGACCATGCTTGTGAATGAGTACGGGCATAAAAGCCCTTGGGTGGGTGTGGGGGCCTATACGGTGGCTTCGGCGACCGGGCTAATGCGGGTCGCCAACAACAAGCATTGGATCAGTGATGTTTTGGCGGGAGCCGGTATCGGCATCCTGAGCACGGAATTGGGATACTATTTGGCCGATTTGATTTTCAAGGAGAAGGGAATCCGTCATTTCCCGTCCCGACCCGACTCTTTGGGTTTCGACACTCCGTCCTTTTTGGGTTTGCATATGGGTTTCGTGGATTTGCCGGGCCGTTACCGGGCTTGGAACGGGGACCGGATCCGTTTTTCTTCCGGAAGTTCGCTGGGTGTGGAGGGGGCTTGGTTTTTCAGGTCGGGTATCGGAATCGGAGGGCGTTTCAACATGGCGGACTTCCCGGTGGATGGGCAAGACAGGGTTGAGGAAGAGCGTTTGGATATGTTGTCGGTCTATGCCGGAGCTTATTTTGCTTACCCGCTTGTGCCGCGTTTGGCCTTGGGTGGCAATGTGTCGGCGGGTTATGTGCATGCCTCGGACTTGCAGTTGTCGGGAGTTCCGCTTTTAAACAGGGACTTTTTCGGTTTTAATGCTGGCTTGTCCTTGTCTTTCAGTTTGAAAGCCCATTTCGGGATGCGGCTTTATGCCTCTTGCGAGCTCTTGCCCGGATTTTGGGAACACATGAACCGGAACACGGCTTGGATTCTGGGTTTCGGAGGCGCGTTCCATGTTCTTCTCGGAGGAAAGGGGAAATCCTCGAACCGAGGTAAGCACGATCCGGCTGAAACCTGCCCTTGAGGGATAGCCTCAGAAAGAAGCGGTGGGCCGTTCAGCCGTTCGCTTTCGCGCAGCATGAGGGTGGTTATTGTACACCATGGATTGGAGCGTTTGACGTGCGGGCGGCGAATTCCAGGATTTGGCGGTCGAACCGTTCTCCATCCCCGAACAGGAAACAAGTCCGTATGGGCAGGAACGCAAGGGGGATGCCGGAAAGTAGGGCGAAGCCGGGATGGGTGACGAGCCGGGTCATGTCTTTTTCGGTCGTCAGGATGAATGGCTTTGGGGATGTTCCGGTGGAAAGTTCGTGGTAAGTACGGGCAATTTGTTCCAACTCGGGTTGGTTGAACGCATGGTGGTCTCCGAACCGGAAATGTTCCAGGATGTTAAAACCTTGGGATTCGAGCCGGGCTTGCAAGGGTTCAGGATGGGCTATCCCTGTGATCAAGAGCAGATTTTTCGAGTTTTGGCCGTTTCCGTTTCCGATTTTTCCGGGGGAGGTAGGTTCGTCCGTGAGGACGGGGGCGACTTGTAATGCCGTGTCAGGCTGGTTCGAGGAAAGGGGATTTTGGACGAATTGCAATGGGTCGTAGGCAATCTTGCTGAAAAAGATGTCTTGTCCGGGTAAAAGCGGGCATTCTTCGAGGAAGGCTCTTTTGCCGGCTTCGTCCAAATTTTCCGGGCATTTGGTCACGACTATGATTTGGGCCCGTTTGCTTTGTTTGCGGCTTTCCCTCAGGTTTCCCCAGGGTAGGAGATGGTCTTTGAAAAAGGGCTTCCCGTATTCGGTAAGCAGGATGTTGAGCCCGGCTTTCACATGGCGGTGCTGGTAGGCGTCATCCAGGAGGACAATTTGGCAGTCGGGTCGCAGCTGTTTCAGTTCCCGGATACCTTCCACACGTTTGGCTGCCAGGTAGACAACAACGCGATTCTGGAGTAATTTGTTGAATTTCAAGAAATATTGCAAAGGTTCGTCCCCGGTCTGCCGGGCTGTCATCCCCTCTTGGACCAAGAGGTTGTGCCGGGTTTCCCTGCCATAGCCCCGGCTGACCACCCCGAGGGGAAATCCAGGGGCTAAGAGACGGATCAGGTATTCCGTCATCGGGGTTTTCCCGCTGCCTCCCGCGCAAAGGTTTCCCACGCAAATGACCGGGAAGGGGAACGACGTCGAGGTTTTCCTGCCTGTATCGAAACGCCAGTTCCGGATAGCGGAAGCGGCGGCATAAAATGGCGTGAACGGGGCACCGAGGATTTTCAATGCCCTGGCATGGTTTTCGATGAATGGCATGGTTTTTGTTAAAAAGGGGCCTGGATGCACGGGAGAGGCCTTTTTGTGCGGATTGCCCGCTAAAAGCGAAGATAAGGCTTTTTTTGCTTGCAACTCTATGTAAAAACATTATTTTTGCAAAAAAAAGTTTAAGGAGGTTTTAGCCATGTACTGGACGTTGGAAATGGCATCCAAGTTGGAGGATGCACCTTGGCCTGCCACGAAGGCAGAACTGATTGATTATGCGCAAAGATCGGGTCTTCCCCAAGAAATCCTGGAGAATCTGGAAGAGTTGGAAGACGAAGGGATTGCATACGATGGGATTGAGGAAATCTGGCCCGATTATCCTACCAAGGAAGACTTTTTCTTCCACGAAGACGAGTATTGATTCCTTTTCGAGAATGAAGTGATGCGAGCGGGATAAACAAGTAGATTGTTTGTCCCGCTCGTGTTTTATGGTTTCATGCGGTGTAGTCTGGGATTAAGTATATGTTTGCTTCCTTTTGAAGAGGATGAGAAAGCGAATGGGGAAAGTTGAGGGGGCTGCATTCACATGGCAAATATTGCTTTTGCTTCTAAACGGTAGATAAAGGAAAGTCTATTCAGTCAATTATAATCTATTTGGTGTAAGCAGGTATTCGTAGTCCTATAGGCAACTGCATTAAAATCAGAACCGGAATAGAACCGCTTTTCAATTAGAAAACGGTCGGGAGTCGGCAGTTTACAGTCCTTGGTGCCACGGAATCCAACTTTTTCCGTCCTTGGAAAAGCTTGCCAGTCGAAAAGGAGCTTATCCTGATATTTTGTTAGTTGACCACTATGGTACATTTTTATAGAACAAATACGCGAAAACGGTATCATAAAACAACATTCCTATGGAGATAAAACGGGACATTCATCTTGGAAGGCTCTCAAGAGTAAGCATAAAGGACTGATTAAAGTTATAACAGGTATCCGAGGATGTGGTAAGTCGTATCTTTTGATGAATCTTTTCAGGCAGCATTTGCTCAATGAAGGAGTGAGGGAGGATTATATAGTAATGCTGAATCTTGAAAATCGCAGGAACAAGAGATTAAGGAATCCGGATGCCTTGCTGGAGTGGATTGACTCTAAGATAGTAGAATATTCCTGTGCACATCCAGAAAAGACTTTCGAGGAGGCTCTGGATCAGTATATGACGTACGGAGGATTGCCGATGGTTTGTCTGGAACCTGATGTGAGGGAGAAGGAAGCCTACCTGAAGGGATTGTTCGAGAAGACATATTTGACAGACATCCAGGAGCGTTATCATATCAGGGGCAGTGATGTAATGGGTGAACTGATTGATGTGGTGGCTTCTGGTATAGGAGGGCTTACAAATCCAACGAAGATAGAGAATACGTTCAAGACAGTCAAGGGTATCGGAGTAGGTAAGAATACCATCAAACAGTATCTGGAGATACTGGAAGAATCGTTTTTGGTAAGGAAAGCATACGCTATGATGTAAAGGGGCGCAAGTATATTGATACGCCACAGAAATACTATTTTGAAGATTTGGGGCTCAGGAATGCGCGTATAGGTTTCCGTCAGGTGGAAAAGACACATCTAATGGAGAATATGGTGGATAATGAACTTTGTCTTCATGAATATATAGTAGACGTAGGAGTTGTAACACATAACTTGAAAGATGCCGACGGCCGTAGCTATAGAGCGCAGCTGGAAGTAGACTTTGTGTGCAATCGTGGACCGGAGAGAATATATGTTCAGTTCGCTTATGCGTTGCCCAATAGAGAAAAAGTGGAACAGGAACAGGCTTCGCTTTTGCATATCAAGGACGGATTCAAGAAAGTAATTGTAGTAGCGGATCGATATTTATCTGGATACAGTGAAAATGGTATCAGGATTCTTAGTCTGAAGGACTTCCTTATGGATGGAATGGCATTGGACTAAATGCCTACATGAACTTGTCTTTCTTGATATGACAGACTATTTGATTAGCCGTGTCTACAAATTTGTTTATCTTTGCACAAGGATGCAGAAAGGTTCCTGTATGGGAAAGAAAGTATATAAAAATAGAATCAGAGTTGTCTTGGCTGAGAAGATGATTACAAATACGTATTTGGCTAAACAACTTGGGGTGTCGAAGATGACAATAAGCCGGTGGTGTACAAATGCTACACAACCGAGTGCGCCACAGTTGATAGAGATTTCAAGGATACTGCAGTGTGATATGAAGGATTTGTATGAGCCTTATGAATGAATTAGGTGTGTTGCTTGCAGAGGAATGGACAAGATGAAGAAGATGAAATATAAAGGGATAGATTTATTTTGCGGTATAGGTGGATTTAGACTGGCAATGGAGGCGAATCATGTTCAATGTGTTTTTTCGTCTGACATAGATAGATTTGCACAAGAAACATACCATGCTAATTTTAGTGAGGTTCCCCAAGGAGATATAACTAAAATAGAGGCAGAAAGTATACCCTCTTTTGATATATTGACCGCAGGCTTTCCTTGTCAGCCGTTTAGTTATGCCGGCCTATGTCAAGGATTTGAAGATCAAACGAGAGGTACTCTATTTTTCGATATATGCAGAATAGTTTCACATCATCATCCTAAAATGATATTTTTAGAAAACGTAAAGGGGTTGGTTTCTCATAAACATGGGCAAACATTGAATACAATTCTTTCAAATTTAAAAGAGCTGGGCTATTATCCATACTGGACTGTTTTAAGTTCTTTGGATTTCGGTTTGCCCCAAAAGAGAGAGAGATGGTATTGTGTTGCTTTTGATAAACCGATTCAGTATGAGTTTCCTAAGCCGCTAGGTGGGAATCCAGTGCTAAGAGACATTGTTGACGTAAATAATCATTCAGCCAATCTGAAACTTACTAAATTTGAGATAGATAGGATTAAGTTTCATTTTGCACATTGTTCTGAGCAGGAGAGAGTGCAACATGATAATTCAAAGTATGCTCCTAATACAAAGAAAGGTAAATATGGTGTGTTTTCTTATCAAAAACCGGACGGTTCTCTGAGGTTTCATGTAGGGGATATTGCTAAAACTCAGATACAAGAGGCATTTTATGCTTGCTTGGATACGTATGCCCCAACAATAATAGCAGGTCGTACTCCAAAACTTTGGGATTTAGAAAGAAAACTTTCCGTTTTAGAAGCAAAAAGATTGCAGGGATTTCCTGATGATTTTGTAATGCCAGTTTCCGACAATCAAGCATACAAACAATTGGGGAACTCAGTCAGTGTGCCAATAATAAAAGCAATTATGAAATCCATGATTGCAGCATATGAACAATCTAAATAAATGTAGGTATGTATTACTTTTCCAAACAAACAATAGTTAATTCAATTGAAATGCTAAAGAATAATATTCCAAGTAAATTTATTGGACTATTATCAATACTTAGAAGCATAAAAACGGATGGCTTACGGACGAATGAAACTTATAAAATAAAAGATTCATTTATTGGAGATTGGCTTAATGACATAATGATGTTAGAAGACGTTGCTCCAGTTGAATCAGAGTCTACACTTTATGTTCGATTTGCAAATGGTTGGTCTGAATATGTTTCAGATACAATGTTTTCTGCAAATCCTAAATTGTATGCTCTCATTGTTTTTATATATAAATTTGAAGGGTTTGTCGAGAAGCCAACAAATGAAAACTTATTAGAACTGTTTATTACAGATTTTCACTTGTCCTTAGAAAATGTCGATGATTGGTTTGATAAGAGCGTTATTCAAATAGACTATTCTGATAATAAGGTTGATAGAACTTCATTAAAAAACGAACTACATTTAACATATAGCACTTTGACATTTGAAGGAGGATATTCAGTGAAAGCGAAAGCTTCAGAATTATCACGAGCACCTTTTATACAAACTTTATATGCAGGCATGGATAGTATGAAATGCTTGCTTGTTTCTCGTACTGATTTAGAGTATTTATATCCTTCTAAAATGGAATGTAGTAAACAGTTGGATGATTTTGTGTCTCGCCAAATAATTTACTATGGTGCTCCTGGTACGGGTAAATCACATAGGATAAAGACGCAATTGGAAGGAGTGCCAAAAGAAAATATTTTCAGAACCACATTTCACCCCGACAGTGACTATTCTACATTTGTAGGTGCGTACAAACCGACAAAAGGGAAGAGACCGCTTTATGGGCTGAACGGTGGTCTGACGGTTAGGTTGAATGATGGGAAAGAAGATTTGGATGAAGATATAATTACTTATAAATTCATACCACAAGCGTTTTTGAATGCCTATATGCAAGCATATGGGAAACCGAATGAAAATGTCTATTTAATAATTGAGGAGATAAATAGGGGGAACTGTGCACAGATTTTCGGTGACTTGTTTCAACTTCTTGATAGGGACGAAAACGGCAAATCTGAATATACGATCAAGGCAGATGCTGATTTAAAGGCATTCTTGGAAGATGAACTTGGTGAAGAAGGCAAAGAAGGCATAAAGGACGGGGAACTGTGTCTGCCGTCCAATCTTTATATCTATGCCACTATGAATACTTCCGACCAGTCCCTGTTTCCGATTGACAGTGCGTTCAAGCGTCGTTGGGACTGGGAGTATGAACCGATTAAGTATAAGAATACGGATTGGGAGATTGAGATTGGCGATCTGAAGTATAGATGGAGTGATTTCCAAAAAGAAGTCAATACACGCATCTTGAAAGATACCGGCTCTGAGGACAAGATGCTGGGCGATTATTTTGTAAATCCGCCAACAAGAGTCATTTCCTATAACTTATTCAGGAACAAAATATTGTTCTATCTGTGGAATGATGTCTGCAAGGATGGTGATGCCGACATATTCCCTACAGACGAGGATTTCTCTTTTTCCCAATTATATAATCAAGGTAGTGAACAGCTCATTGTCTCAATGATGGACAAACTGGGATTGGTACCTATAGATGATGAAGAAGATGATGAAGAAGATATCGGCACGGGAAGAGATAAAACAAAGTATAGCATAAATGGTGTCGGGAAATACCCCAAAAGACGTCTTGCTACGGAATTAATCAAGTTGTACATTGAACAAAATCCGACTTTATCCGCATCGCAAGTAGTTGAAAAGTGGAAGTCGTTAGGAAATTTCGTTTCTCATTTTGTAGAAACACAGGAGGACTATGACGTCCGAACAGATAAGGAACCTAGAGTAAATGTTCTTAAATGCGGTAATGAAAATATCTATGTCTCTACCAATGGATGGGGAGGACAAG
>CALUNB010000094.1 GCA_944321885.1 uncultured Bacteroidales bacterium
CGTCCCCCTCTTCGATCAGGATGCACCGGGCCGCTGCGGCCTTGACCGCTCTTTCCCGGAACTCCGCTAAAGGGTCGGAGAATGTCATAGGGGTGAAGCCCAGCGGCCCTCTTTCCACGGGTGCGGGGCTGTTGGCCTTGAGGGCCTCGAGTATTGTTTCCTTGCTGCTCATGTCGTAGATGCTTGTTTTACTGTAAAACTGTTATTTCCCGCTCTCCTCGGATTTGCCCTGGCCGGCCGGGGCGGAGGAGGACAGCTCTTCTTTCCAGATCTGTTCGAATGTGCGGGAGGTGAATTCCGGCAGCTCGCGGTCGCGGCCCCAGGCGTTGGCACCGCAGTAGAGCAGGGCGTGCGGGGCGATTTTCTCTCCGAGCCGTCCTGCCTTGATGCAGAAATGGAACATGCCGGGACTGCGCAGGGCGGTGTTGAGCACCTTGACGATGCCCTTCTTGACCGGATTGGCCAGTCCGAGGGAATCGAGTTCCTGCCTCCAGGAGTAGATCTGCTCTCCGAGGTCGATCTTGGCGGGGCAGACATTGGAACAGGACATGCAGAGGCTGCATGCGGAGACGTTGCCGCTGTACTGTTTGGGGTCGGCGAGCATTCCGAGGTTGATGCCCAGCGGTCCGGGGATGAAGTAGGAGTAGGAATAGCCTCCGGAACGGCGGTAGACGGGGCAGGTGTTCATGCAGGCTCCGCAGCGCAGGCATTTGAGCATGTTGCGGTGGACGGGGTTGCCGAGTATCCGGCTGCGGCCGTTATCCACGATGACGATGTGCATCTCCTGGCCTTCCACGGGCCGTTTGTAGTGGGTGGTGTAGGTGGTGGAATGCTGTCCTGTGGCGGAGCGGGCGAGCAGCCGGTGGTATATGGCGAGGGCGTCGTAGTCGGGAATCACTTTCTCGAGGCCCATGATGGCTATATGCAGTTTGGGGAAGGAGGTGCCCATGTCGGCGTTGCCCTCGTTGGTGCATACGACGAAGGCTCCGGACGAGGCCACGGCGAAATTGACTCCGGTCATGGCCGCATCGGCATGGAGGAACTTGTCGCGCAGGTGTCCTCTGGCAGCGTGGGTGAGGTAGGTCGGGTCGCTGTTGCCGTGCTCTGTGCCTATCTCGCGTTCGAAGAGCTCTCCCACTTCCTGCCTCTTGACGTGTATGGCCGGAAGGACTATGTGGCTGGGCGGCCGGTGCATAAGCTGCATGATGCGCTCTCCGAGGTCGCTCTCTACGGCCTCGATGCCGCGCTCCTCCAGGTAGGGGGACAGGCCGCATTCCTCGGCGAGCATGGACTTGCTCTTGACCAGATGCCTGACTCCGTGCTCCTTGAGGATGCCGTAGACTATCTCGTTGTGCTCCTGGGCGTCCTTGGCCCAGTGTACGTGTATGCCGTTGGCCGTGGCATTGCGCTCGAACATCTCGAGGTAATGGGCCAGATGTGTGACGGTGTGTATCTTGGTGCGGGCCGCCGCCTCCCGCAGGGCCTCCCATTCGGGGACGGACCGGGCCATGCGGTCCCTTTTCTCGCGGACGAACCACAGGGCCTGGTTGTGCCATGCGGTCCTCTCCTTGTCGGCTATGAACTTTTCGGCTGCTTTCGAATGTGTGCTCATAAGATCGGATGTTAAAGGTTTGATGCTAAAATCTCGACTATGTGAATAGTCTTGACGGGCAGTTTCTGTCTCTGGATAATACCCTCCATGTGCATCAGGCAGGAGGAGTCGGCTCCGGTGATGTATTCTGCCCCGGTGGACATGTGGTCGCGGACCTTGTCGGCGCCCATGCATGCGGATACGGCCGGCTCCTCTATGGAGAACATGCCTCCGAAGCCGCAGCACTCATCGACCCGGGAAGGCTCCATGACCTCGATGCCCTTCACGAGGGAAAGCAGGTCCCTGAGCTTGGAATAATGGGGGATGTTCAGCTCTGAGGGGGAGGCCAGTCGGAGCAGTCTCTGTCCGTGGCAGCTGTTGTGGATGCTGACCTTGTGGGGAAAATGCGCGCGGGGCAGTTCCGTAGGCCGCACCACGTCATGGATGAACTCGCATATCTCGTATATCCGGCTGCTGAGGCACTCGTGCGCCTCCTTGTGCAGAATCTCGGGGTAATGTTCCTTGACGAAGGCCACGCAGCTGCCGGAAGGGCCCACCACGTAGTCGTAGTCCTTGAAAAGTTTCTCCATGTTGCGGGCCAGCGGGGCCGAGTCCTTCTCAAAGCCGCCGTTGGCCATGGGCTGGCCGCAGCAGGTCTGTCCGAGCGGGTAGTCCACGTCCACTCCGAGCGAGCGCAGCAGCTTGAAGGAGGCTGTGCCCACCTGAGGGTAGACGGCATTGACGAAGCAGGGAATGAAAAGTCCTATTTTCATAATAAGATGCTGTTATGTGTCTGTTTTCAATATGCGAAAATGTATACGACAATACCGGTTATGACCACGTAGCCGAGGGCGTAGAGCAGGGCTGCCTTGAGGATTCTGCCTTCCTGTCCCTGCTGTCCGCAGGCAGAGGTGGCAATGGCAATGCTCTGCGGGGAGATGATCTTGCCTCCGGTGGCTCCGGCGGTATTGGATGCCGAGATCCATACGGGATCCGCGCCTATGTGTTCCGCCACGCCGGCCTGCAGCTTGCCGAAAAGGATGTTGGCCGAGGTGTCGCTGCCGGTGAGGAATGTTCCGATGGCTCCGATGGCAGGGGCGAACAGCGGGTAAAGTGCTCCTGTGGCCGTGGCCAGTGCGACGGCGAGGGTATTGATCATGCCCGAGGTCTCCATGATCGAGGAGAAGCCCACGAGGCAGATGACCGTGATGAATGTCTTTTTGAGCTGTACGGTGGATTTCCACAGCAGCCTGAGCAGTCCGCCGGCCTTGCCTCCCTGCAGCAGTCCGCCGGCAAATGAGCCGATGAACAGCAGGAGTCCGCCCTGGACGAGCCATTGTACGGACCATGTGCGGGTCTCTCCGCCGATGTTGAAGCCGATGGATGTTTCGGCAACGGGAGCCAGGATATCCTTGAGGGGCAGCAGGGGACTGGTCAGCAGTATGAGCAGCATGATCAGGGCGTAGACGGCCCAGGCCTGGAGGATTTCCTTTGTGCTGTGTCTGTGTTTGGAGGGCGTTGTGTTTGTACCGGAGTTCCGTGCCGTGCGGCGGTCCAGGATGCGGCCCAGCAGGATGATGACAGCGATGGCTGCGACGGAGCCGAGAATGGCCGGGGTCTCCGGTCCGATATATCTGGCCGCAAGGTATTGGACGGCTAAGGAGACTGCTCCGATGACCGTACCGATGAGGATGTTGCGGGGCAGGGCCTTCTTCCCCGGAACAGTCAGCTGGGCAATGACTATCGGTACCAATATCATGGTTACGGCCAGCTGGGCTACAACTGCCGGAGCCACTTTCATCACATCCAGCGAGGTCTCCTGCGCCAGGACGATGACCGGCACTCCGACCGCCCCGAAAGCCGTGGGCACGCTGTTGGCGATGAGGCTGACCAGTGCGGAGAAGACCGGCTTGAACCCGAGGCTGATGAGAATCGCCGCCGGTATGGCCACGGCCGTACCGAATCCGGCCATACCCTCCAGCAGTCCCCCGAATCCCCAGGTGATGAGCAGCACCTGGATGCATTTGTTGGAGGAGATGGATGAGAACTGGGCCTTGAGCACCTCAATCTTCCCGGTGTGCAGGAGTACGTTGTAGCTGTAGATGGCCATAAGGATGATCAGCAGTATGGGCACCAGTGCCTTGAGGGCACCGTAGAAAAACGACAGTCCCGTCTGCTGCAGCGGCTGGCCGAAATACCATACCGCTATGACGATGGTGACAATCAGTGTTATCAAACTGCTCCGGTCTCCCGGAACCTTGAACACGCCCATCAGTACAATCAGTGTCAGGATGGGCAGAAGAGCAAGTAAAACGTCCATGGCGACACATAT
>CALUNB010000095.1 GCA_944321885.1 uncultured Bacteroidales bacterium
AAAGGCAATAAGTATGAAATTAAGGACAATAGTTCTGACAATCACTGTCTTGACTGCCGCAGGTATGTGGGCGCCGCAAGTCTTGGCCGAAGCATACGCAGCGGCGGATACGTCTGCAAGGCAGGAAAGCAAGTGGACCAAGGCATTTTCCCGTCTGACAGTAGGCGGCTACGGTGAGGCCGTGGGAACATATAATTTCTACAGTGACAATGTTTTCCGATATCAGTTCCCTGACAGTTACCGCGATTCGAAGGGTCATGCACGCTTTGATCTGCCGCACGTGGTAATTATGCTGGGCTATGATTTCGGTAAAGGATGGACATTGGGAACTGAGATTGAATTCGAGCATGGGGGTGTGGAGGCTGCAGTGGAGATGGAGAACGAGGAAGCCGGTGAGTTCGAGAGGGAGATAGAGAGAGGAGGGGAGGTGGCTCTGGAGCAGTTCTGGATACAGAAGGAGTTCATGCCGGAACTCAATCTGAGAATGGGACATATCGTGGTGCCGGTCGGTGCGACCAATAACAAGCATCTGCCGACGGAGTTTTTCACGGCTTATCGTCCCGAGGGCGAGAACACCATCATTCCGTGCACCTGGCACGAAACCGGTATCAGTCTGTGGGGCCGCGCAGGGGACTGGAGGTATGAGGTTCAGCTGCTGCCGGGACTTAACTCAGTGTTTTTCAGTAATTCAGAATGGGTCCACGGAGGCTCGGCCTCACCCTACGAGTTCAAGCCCGCAAATCATCTTGCCGGAGCGTTCAGAGTGGACAATTACTCGGTAAAGGGTCTGCGGATGAGCCTGAGCGGTTATATCGGCAACAGTTTCAACAATGATATAGTGACTGAGGAGCGTTCCCGCTATGCCGGAGTAAAGGGCACGGTGATGATAGGAGCCTTCGATTTCGAGTATCAGGGACACGGACTTGTAGTCAGGGGCAATTACGATTACGGATATCTTAAGGACGCACAGCTGATAGGCGCCTGGAACAGTTCGTCAATGAACAGTACGGAGTCTCCCTACAAGCATACTCTTGTGGGGCAGGCCGCAATGGCAGGCGGGGTAGAGGCCGGTTACGACATTTTCTCTGTTGTGAACAAGCTTTCCGGAAAACAGAAATTCTATGTCTTCGGGCGGTACGAGTATTATGATTCCTATATCCCGGCTCCGGCCACTACAGATTATCCGTGGACGGACAAGCATCGTATCGCTGTGGGTATCAACTATTATCCTATCGACGAGATCGTCATAAAGGCCGAATATTCCCACCGCTTCCTGAAGAGCCAGTATATTGACGAACCGTCGGTTTCGATAGGCATAGCCTACGCCGGATTTTTCAAATAGCAGATACATTAACAAACAAATAACGTAAAGGAAAAATGAAAAAGTTTATCTATTTCGCGGCAGCTGCATTGGTATTTGCCGGCGCCGCATCCTGTGAGCAGAACGGAGGAGAGACGGACATCACCAACCCCTACGATGAGCAGTTCGCCAAAATAGCAGACCGTTTTGTCAACGAAACTGTAATTCCTACCTATGAGGCTCTTTCTACATCAACGGCCGAGCTGGAGACTCTGCTGCAGCAGCTCAAGGAAGACAAGTCCCAGGCCACCTTGGAGGCCACCTGCGAGAAATTCCTTGAAGCCCGCGCCTGGTGGGAAAAAAGTGAGGCCTTCCTTTTCGGACCGGCCACGGATTTCGGAGTGGACCCTCATATCGACTCATGGCCTCTCGATGTGGACGCCCTCAATATGGCCCTGAGCAACACTGACCAGATCAATGCCATGAACGGAGAGGGCGGCGATCAGTTTGCCGGTGACAATCTCGGCAACACCGTTCTGGGTTTCCATGGCATCGAGTACATCCTTTTTGAGAACGGCGGTCCTAAGAATGTAGCCGATATCAATGAGCTGCATCTCATCTATGCCGCTGCAGTGGCAGGCGACCTGCGCAACCGCTGCTGGCAGATGGAACTCGGCTGGGCCGGTGAAGACGGAGTCGCTGCAGAGCGTCTGGAAAAAGTGGCTGACCAGCTTGAGCTCCCTTACACTGTCAACGGCGGTACTTCCTCATACGGAGACAATATGCTCAATGCCGGCAAGCCCGGAAGTTCCTACAGCAGCATGACCTCGGCCATGGAGGCTATTATCGACGGCTGCAAGACCATCGCAGACGAGGTGGGAACCATGAAGATAGGCAAGCCTTATTCGGGAGAGGACCCCAACTACATCGAGTCTCCCTACAGCCATAAGTCGATTCAGGACTTCTATGACAATATAATCAGCATCCAGAGCGTCTACATGGGCGGCATCGAGGGAAACCGTGACGAGGCCAATTCCCTTCACGGCTTCCTGGCTGAGCACAACAAGACTGTGGATGATGCGGTGATGGCCGCTATAGACAATGCTCTCGCCAAGATTCAGGCCATGAAAGCTCCTTTCGTCAACAATATCAACGACCCTTCGGCCGGTGAGGCAAGCGAGGCCTGCAAGGCTCTCGACGAGGTTCTCGGCCAGGCCAAGGATGCCGTACGCAACGCAGAGTAACAGACTATGAAATTCAGATACCTTTCATTACTGGCAGCCGCAGCCATTGCCTTGACAGCCTGCCATGAAGACCCCAACGGCAAGGATCCGGACAACAACGGAACGGATCCTGATGTTAATCCCGAGATCTACGCCGGAGGTCTTCTCGGAACTACATTCAACTCATCTGCATCGGCATTTGAGGACCCTGCTCCTGCCGTAGAAAAAGCCGGTCTCACCGACCGGTTCAAATACGGCGAGTATTTCTTTGAGCGCTCCTATACCCAGACCGCCGAGCCTTTCGACGGTCTCGGTCCGCTCTACATCCGCAATTCCTGTCAGGCCTGCCACCCCGGATACGGTCACGGCAAGCGCATGGAACGCTACCGCTGGGACGACTGGGGCAACGGCTATCTGCTGGTAGTCTATGACAAGAGCAACGATGCTTATCTGTCCTCCCTCACCGGTATGCCTCAGACTGCGGCGGTGGAGCCTTTCAAGGCCCCTCTGGACGAGGACCAGATAACCATCCAGTGGCTCACATATGTGGACGAATGGGGCAACAAGTTTCCGGATGGGGAGACATACGAGCTCATCTATCCGGAAGTGACCATACCCGAGAGCGCTTTCTACGTGCCTATCCAGTCCGGCGGCAAGGACATCCCTCATTCCCAGGTGGGCGTGCGGCTTGAGACCACTATCGGAATCTACGGTACAGGTCTGCTGGACGCTATCCCCGACGATTCCCTGAAGGCCCAGTACGCAAAGGAAGAGGCGATGGGCATCCCTATCAATCCGGCATTTTTCTCCGGAGGCGAGTGGGTGAAGCAGTATTCAAACACTGTTCAGGGTGATGGCGAGCAGCATCCATTCCGCTTTACCTACGCCCTCTCCCGCGGCGCTCTGCAGGATGGTCCCGGTGCCAATGCTATCTGGAACATCACCAATGTTACCCGCAGCGACCGCCGCTACCACTATATGACCGCGGCATACGCCACCACCGCTTCCCAGGATCCCGATGTTCAGAACGGCTTCTATGCCTTCCTGGATAACTTCGAGGCAAAGTATCCCGAAGCCAAGGACAGATGGCGTACCGGTGACGTGGAGGCCGATATCTACAATTTCCTGATGGCCCAGGACCTTCCCGTTGAAATGAGCGATGAAGAGTATACCGACCTGATGATCTGGCACCGCGGCCTGGCCGTACCTGCCGCACGAAACCTTGATGACGAGGATGTACAGCGCGGCCGTCAGCTTTTCCGCGAAATCGGCTGTGCCACCTGCCACCGTCCTTCATGGACTACCGGACCTGACGAGTTCAACGATCCCAATAACTTTTTCGCCCGCGGCGATACAGAGCTGCCGAAATATCCCAACCAGACTATCTGGCCTTACAGCGACTTGATCCAGCACCAGCTTTTCATGCAGAACGATATCCGCGGCGGATGGTGCCGCACGACCCCTCTCTGGGGCAGAGGCCTGTCCCTGATATGTTCGGGACACAGCGACCGCCTGCACGATGCCCGTGCCCGTAATGTGGTAGAGGCCATCATGTGGCACGGCAATGCGCAGAGTCACGCACGCCAGTCTGTAGAGAAGTTCCGCGAGTTGAGCAAGGAGGACCGCGATGCTGTTGTAAAATTCATTGAAGCCATCTAAGCAATTGGACAAGATAGTAAAATACACTGCATTCGGGGCAGCTGCAGTCCTGACTGCAATTCTGATCCTCGCTACCGTACTGGAGAAATCCTGCGGTAGCGGGGTTGTTTTTGAGTACATATACCGCTCGCCGGTATTTGCCCTGCTGTGGGTGCTGGCCGTGGCTGCATGCACTGTTACCATGGTACGCTGCGGCCATACTCTTCCCTTGGCGGTCAGCGCCATGCACCTGTCATTTGTCTTCATACTCATGGGGGCGCTCATGACATTTCTCGTGGGGGAGAAGGGGACCCTGCATCTGCGCACGGACGGAGAAACTGTAAGAACATTTGATTGTGATGACGGGAGCACCAAGGCACTGCCATTCGATGTCTCCCTGAAGGAATTTAAGATAGACTTTTACCGCGGGACAACCGCCCCTATGGATTACCGCAGCCTTATCGTCATACACGATGCCGGGCAGGAACTGGAGCGGGAGGTGTCGATGAACCGGATATGCCGTCACCGCGGATACCGTTTCTACCAGGCGTCCTACGATACCGATCTGCAGGGGACGACTCTGTCAGTGAGCAGGGACA
>CALUNB010000096.1 GCA_944321885.1 uncultured Bacteroidales bacterium
CGTACCGGAAGGTGCGGCTGGAATACCTCCTTTCTGGAGGGGTATCCCTGGCTTTTTGCTGTTTTGCGGAACGCGGTGGGAGCGGAGCGGAGAGTCCCGTAGCTCAGTTGGTCAGAGCACCACACTGATAATGTGGGGGTCAGCGGTTCAACTCCGCTCGGGACTACGGAAGCCGGGGGCGCGGGAGCGCTTCGGCGAGACGGAAGGCCGGAGGCCTCGGGGTGGAAGCCCTAGGCAAAGAAGGCCGGGAGAGTACAATGACAAGGCTGGGGAACAGAGGAAAAGAGCACGGCGCGTGCGGGAGCATGTGCCGGATACCAGGAAAACGAGAAGGGCGCACGGGGGATGCCTGTGGCTCTCGGAGGCGAGGAAGGACGTGACAAGCTGCGAAAAGCCGCGGGGAGGCGCAAATGGCCATGGATCCGCGGGTGTCCGAATGGGGGAACCCGCCCGGCTGAAGGCCGGGCACCGTCCGGAAGGGCGGGGCGAACGCCGCGAACCGAAACATCCAAGTAGCGGCAGGAGAAGAGAACAAGAGTGATTCCGCGAGTAGTGGCGAGCGAAAGCGGAGGAGCCCAAACCGTCGGGGTTGCGGCCCGGGCGGGGTAGTAGGGCCGCCATAGCGAGGCGGGAGCGGTAGCCGAAGCGCCTGGAAAGGCGCGCCGCAGGGGGTGAAAGTCCCGTAGGCGGAACCGCGAGCGTTTCAGGCGGGACCCTGAGTAGGGCGGGGCCGGAGGAACCCCGTCTGAAGCAGCCGGCACCATCCGGCAAGGCTAAATACTCCCGAGAGACCGATAGAGGAGAGTACCGTGAGGGAAAGGTGAAAAGCACCCCGGGAGGGGGGTGAAAGAGGACCTGAAACCGTGCGCCTACAAGCGGTCGGAGCCCCGTTGAGGGGTGACGGCGTGCCTTTTGCATAATGAGCCTACGAGTTGCCGTCGCCGGCGAGGTTAACCTCCGGGAGGAGGGGAGCCGAAGCGAAAGCGAGCCTGAAGAGGGCGGAAGAGTCGGCGGGGGCAGACGCGAAACCTTGTGATCTACCCATGGGCAGGCTGAAGTGCCGGTAACGCGGCATGGAGGGCCGAACCGATAAGCGTTGAAAAGCTTCCGGATGACCTGTGGGTAGGGGTGAAAGGCCAATCAAACTGGGAGATAGCTCGTACTCCCCGAAATGCCTTTAGGGGCAGCCTCGGACAGGGATGCCGGAGGTAGAGCTACGGATAGGATGCGGGGGCTTCGCCGCCTGCCAAGTCCTGACAAACTCCGAATGCCGCCATCCAACGTCCGGGAGCGAGGCCGCGGGTGCTAACGTCCGCGGCCGAGAGGAGAAGAATCCAGACCGACGGCCAAGGTCCCCAAGTGCGTGTTAAGTTGGAAATAACGCGGTCCCTCCGCAGAGACAGCCAGGATGTTGGCTTGGAAGCAGCCATACATTCAAAGAGTGCGTAACAGCTCACTGGTCGAGCGGGGGGGCATGGATAATAAGCGGGCATGAAACACGCCACCGAAGCCACGGGCCTGCCGTAAGGCAGGCGGTAGGGGAGCATTCCATCGCCGTCGAAGGTGCCCCGGGAGGGGTGCTGGAGGGGATGGAAAAGCAAATGTAGGCATAAGTAACGAGAAGGCGGGCGAGAAACCCGCCCACCGGAAGACCAAGGGTTCCTGATCAACGCTAATCGGATCAGGGTAAGCCGGGGCCTAAGGCTAAGCCGAGGGGCGAGGCCGATGGGGAGCCGTTGAAGATTACGGCGCCGGCTGCGGCTGCGAAGCGGGGACGGAGGAGCGAAACGGGTGCGCGCGGACGGAAGAGCGCGTTGAAGGGAGGTAGGCCGAGCCCCGGGAGGGAAGTCCCCCGGGGTGCCGAGACCCGAGAGTACCGCGAGGCCACGGCCGAGCGGAGAATCCCGCGGAGCAGGCTCCCGAGAAAAGCCGCTAAGCTGCAGGCCGCAGGCGCCCGTACCGGAAACCGACACAGGTGGTCGAGGAGAGTATCCAAAGGTGCTCGAGAGATTCATGGCCAAGGAACTAGGCAAAATGACCCTGTAACTTCGGGAGAAAGGGTGCCGGGAGACCGGCCGCAGAGGAATGGCCCAGGCGACTGTTTAACAAAAACACAAGGCTGTGCGAAACCGCAAGGTGAGGTATACGGCCTGACACCTGCCCGGTGCCGGAAGGTCAAGAGGAGGGGTCACCGCGAGGGAAGCCCCGAATTGAAGCCCCGGTAAACGGCGGCCGTAACTATAACGGTCCTAAGGTAGCGAAATTCCTTGTCGGGTAAGTTCCGACCTGCACGAATGGTGTAACGATCTGGGCACTGTCTCGGCCATGAGCTCGGTGAAATTGAAGTAACGGTGAAGATGCCGTTTACCCGTAACGGGACGGAAAGACCCCGTGAACCTTCACTACAGCTTAACATAGGACTTGCGCACGTGCTGTGTAGGATAGGCGGGAGGCTTGGAGCCGGTCGCGCCAGCGATCGGGGAGCCGACGTTGAAATACCGCCCTTTGCTTGCGCGGGTCCTAACCCCCATGGAAGGGGGGGACGGTGTTTGGCGGGTAGTTTGACTGGGGTGGTCGCCTCCAAAAGCGTAACGGAGGCTTTCAAAGGTGCCCTCAGCGCGGTTGGCAACCGCGCGGGGAGTGCAATGGCATAAGGGCGCTTGACTGCGAGGCCGACAAGCCGAGCAGGGACGAAAGTCGGACATAGTGATCCGGTGGTTCCGCATGGGTGGGCCATCGCTCAAAGGATAAAAGGTACTCCGGGGATAACAGGCTGATCACTCCCAAGAGCTCACATCGACGGAGTGGTTTGGCACCTCGATGTCGGCTCGTCACATCCTGGGGCTGGAGAAGGTCCCAAGGGTTCGGCTGTTCGCCGATTAAAGTGGCACGCGAGCTGGGTTCAGAACGTCGCGAGACAGTTCGGTCCCTATCTGTTATGGGCGCGGGAAGTTTGACGGGGGCTGTCCCTAGTACGAGAGGACCGGGACGGACGTGCCTCTGGTGCGCCAGTTGTGGTGCCAGCCGCACCGCTGGGTAGCCAAGCACGGAAGAGATAAGCGCTGAAAGCATCTAAGTGCGAAACTCGCCTGGAGATGAGACTTCCGTTGAGGGCCGTCGGAGACGACGACGTGGATAGGCCGCAGGTGTAAAGCCGGCGACGGCAAAGCCGAGCGGTACTAATCGCCCGAGGTTTTCCTGGAGGAGAGTTTCCTGTGTTCCCCGGCGGATGTCGTTGGGCATCTTGAAGGAACAGAAGACACATGGTGACGGAAGCAGCGGGAGCCACCTCTGACCATTCCGAACAGAGAAGTTAAGACCGCGAGCGCCGATGGTACTGCGTCTAAAGCGTGGGAGAGTAGGTCGTCGCCGCCCCTAGGGCCCGGGAGCAATCCCGGGCTTTTTTTTTGC